>DATMMA010000074.1:0-2431 GCA_035570295.1 Streptosporangiaceae bacterium | reverse complement strand
CCGCTGCGAGGAGGCCGAAGTGCGCCTCCAGCCGGTCAGCCGGAATGCTTGCGGTCGGTATGCCCAGGTGGTCACCGATGCTCTGGGCCATCTCGCGGGTCGTGATGCCCTCATCTCCGGCCGCATGCCACCGCGTGCCTGCCGGCGCGTTTTCGAGCGCCAGCCGGTAGAGATGGCCGACGTCGAGCGTGTGCCCGGCGGGCCACCGGTTCGCGCCGTCCCCCGGGTAGCCCGCCACGCCCGTCTGCTGCGCGATGGCGATCAGGATTCTGGCGAAGCCGTGACGGTCCAGCGCGCTGTGGGTGATGGGCGGGACGCGCACGACCGACGACCGCACGTCCTGCTCGGCGAAGCCGATCACGGCGTTCTCGGCATCGGTGCGGCCCCCGGGAATCCCCGCGTCCTCCTCCGTAGCCGGCCTGCCCAGGTTCGCGACCATCAGCGTGCCCGACGTTCCGACGAGCGGCTTGCCGGTTCCCGCGAGCGCGTCACCGAGTGCGTGCACGACGGCAAGGTCCTCAGTTACGGCGGCTTCATAGTTTCCGGCGAGCATCTGCTCATGGTTGAACGCCAGATGGATGACGCCGTCACAGTCGGCGGCCGCCTTTGCGATGCCGTCGAGATCGTCAAGGCCACCCCGGTGCACCGTCGCGCCGCGCGCGGTCACGGTCGCCGCGGCGACGTCGGATCGCGCAAGGCCGACAACGTCGTGTCCTGCGGCAATGAGCTCGGGGACGATTGCCGAGGCGATATGACCGGACGCACCGGTGACGAATACGCGCATGGCTGCCTCCTGGGGCGATGTAAGTACCTGGCCAGGCCAGTGATGAGACTTGGTCCCATCACTCTAACATACGATAAGACTTGGTCCCATCACTTAGGCTGTCGCCATGGCCCGATGGGAACCGAACGCGCCGGAACGCCTCACGCGAGCCGCGCTCGCCCTGTTCGTCGAGCACGGGTACGACGCGACCACTGTCGCTCAGATCGCGGACCGCGCCGGGCTGACCAAGAGCACGTTCTTCCGGCACTTCACCGATAAGCGCGAGGTGCTGTTCGGCGGGCAGGACTTGCTGACGGAACTCTTCAGTGAGGCGATCCGTACTGCCCCGGCCGCTGCGACGCCCGCCGACTGCCTGGCCGCGGCGCTTGAGTCCGCCGCCGTAGCGTTCACTCCGGAGCGCCACGAGTTTGCCCCGCAGCGACAGGCCGTCATCGCGGCCAACAGTGAGCTGCAGGAACGCGAGCTGCTCAAGGGGGCCCGCCTCGCTTCGGCCATGGCTGATGCCCTCCGCGCACGCGGTGCCGGCGACGTGGCCGCGCGCGTAGCCGGCCAGCTGGGCGTGCTCGCGCTCAGCATCACCTATGCGCGCTGGGCAGCGCCCGGGAACCGGCAGCCGTTCGCCGAGATCGCGCACGTGGTATTGCGCGACTTGCAGGCTCAGGCAGTGACCCTCGGCGAAGCGGCCAGCGCCCGCGCCTGACCCGGTTCCGGGCACTGCGCCGCAGCGAGGCCGGGAACGGCTGTGGCTACCGGGATTCCTTGATGAGCTCGCTGGTGACCCAGTGTGCGACGTCGTCCGGATACGGGGCGGCCAGCCCCAGGACGATATGCAGGAAGCCGGCCTCGATGGCTTCAGCGATCGCCTCTCGTGTGGCAGCTGGTTTGTCGTAGGCGACCGGCAGGACGATGGATCGGGTGATCAATGCGGGGTCGCGGCCGATCTCGGCGCAGAAGCCATCCAGCAGAGCACTGCGACGGACGCAGTCGTCGATGTCGCCGCCGGGGATGTTCCACACGTCGGCATGTTCGGCGACCACGCGCAGCGTCGCTGTCGAGCGTCCGCCGATGAGGATCGGCGGATGAGGTCGCTGGACGGGCTTGGGATTGCAGAACGCCCCGGTCAGGTGAAGGTAGGTGCCGTCGAAGTCGAATGGCTCGGGCTCGGTCCACAACCGCCGGATGACGGTGCATGCTTCGGCGAGGCTCCCGACCGCGTGCGCGGAGTCGTAGAAGGGCAGGCCGTGTGCCTCGTATTCACGCCGGGCCAGCGGGTGGCCCGGACGTGAGCCTGCGCCGATGCCGAAGTCGAGCCGCCCGCCGGAGACGACGTCGACGGTGGCAGCGATCTTGGCCAGCATCGCCGGCGGCCGGAACCGGTTGCTCGTCACCATCAGCCCGAGGCGCAGCCGCTCGGTTTGCGCGGCGAGGGCGGATAGCAGTGTCCAGCCTTCGAAGGTCGGCCCGCCCGGGTCGCCCCCGATCGGCATGAGGTGGTCGTACAGCCACGCATGCTCGATCTGCGGGATCCTGTCCGCCTCTTGCCATACCCGCAAAACCTCGCCATAGCTGACCTGGGACGGGGCCGTCATGATCCCGAACTGCGGTGCGGTCGTGTCCGACATGGTTCCGTGGTCCTTCCGTCTTCGT
>DATMMA010000073.1:0-2684 GCA_035570295.1 Streptosporangiaceae bacterium | reverse complement strand
GGCGTGCTCGTGCAGTCGATCATGGCCCGGCACTGGATGGTCGTTGCGATGTCGGCGGTCGGCCTGCTGGCGCTGGCCTTCGCCTCAGTGGCCGGGGCCGGGTTTGTCAGGACCGGCGATACCTCAGCGTCAATGGCCATGTCGGTGCTGACCGGCATCGCGCTGCTGTGTTACGCGGTGAACCTCTACGTGCTAGACGCGGCCGGCCGGCGCGGGTCAGCAGCCGGATAACTCTCACTGATGAGGGAGACGGTCATGCGCAGGCCTGCGGCCGCGGTTACCAGCCTGACGTGGATCGCGGCGATGGGCGGGACGTTCGGATGCTTGCTCCCGTATCTGTCGAACGACTGGCAATTCCGCCAGCCGTTGCCTTACTGGGGGATCGCGCGAGCGGCCGGCGTGCTGGTGATCTGCGCCGGCCTGGTCCCGGTGGTGGGGTCGTTTATCGGTTTCTTCAAGGCGGGCGGCACTCCGGTGCCGGCCGCGCCTCCGCCGCGCCTGGTAGTGACCGGCTTCTATCGTCACGTGCGCAATCCCATCTACGTCGGCTTCCTGATCACCTTGATCGGGCAGTCGCTGCTATTCGGCTCGCGAGGGCTCGTGGAGTACACGGCGGTCGCCTGGTGCATCGGGGCGGCCGCCGTGCGCTTTTATGAGGAACCCATCCTGACTCGCAAGTTCGGGGCCGACTACCGGGCTTACCGGCGCGCCGTGCCTGCGTGGATACCCCGGCTGCACGCCGCCGCAGACTCAAAGGACTGATCCGCCGCCCTCAACGTTGGCTGAGGCTGGCAGACGATCCGACTTAGCATCCGTTAGCGCCCTCACGAACCAGACATAACGTCAGATAAGGTCACGCGTCAGGGGCTCGAACGGATGCTAAGTCAATTTCCGGCAGCGTAAGGCGGGCGAATCGCCCCCGGACCTCGGCGCTGGCCGGCTGAAGGCAGTTGCCCGTGCCGCCGACTTCAGGTTGACGCTGCCTCGTGGAAGTGATTATGGTTTTCATTAGCACTAAGCGGGCCCGTCGGCCAAGGGCGCGCCGCACCTGTTTGTAGTCAGCCCACCCTGCTAGAGCCGATAAATCTGCTGGAGCACCGCTATGCAAGTGCGTCATGCGTTCACCGCGATAGCTTTGACCGCCACGGCTGGCCTGCTGGCCACCGCCTGCGCGGCCAGTTCTGCCGGGACCAGCCCGGGCGTCATCCGCGCTGTGGGCGCTGAGAACGAATACGCGAACGTCGTCTCGCAGATCGGCGGGAAGTACGTAGCCGTCAGCGCGATCGAGAGTAACCCCAACACTGACCCGCACTCCTTTGAGGCCAATCCGGCCGTGGCGAGGGAGGTTGCCGGTGCCCAGCTGGTCGTACAGAACGGCATCGGTTACGACACCTACATGAACCGGATCGAAAGCAGCGCAGCCAGTTCCAGCCGCAAAGTCATCGTCGTACAGAACTTGCTCGGCCTGCCGGACAGCACGCCGAACCCTCATCTGTGGTACTCGCCGGGGACCATGCCAAAGGTAGCCGCAGCGATCGCAGCTGACTTGTCGAAGCTAAGCCCGGCGCACGCCGCCTACTTCCGCGCCAACGTCACGAAGTTCGACCGCTCACTGCGGCCGTGGCTTACCGCTCTCGCGCAGTTCAAGGCGGACTATCCCGGTACGCCCGTGGCCGCCACCGAGCCGGTCGGCAACTACATGCTGCAGGCCGCCGGTGCGGACATCAAAACCCCGTTCGGACTGCAGGCGGACATCATGAATGGTGTCGATCTGTCGCCACAGTACGTGTCCCTGCAAGACAGCCTGTTCTCGCAGCACAAGGTCAAGGTCTTCCTCTACAACCAGCAAGTCACCTCTTCGGTCACCAAGTCGTTCCTGGCTGAAGCCAGTCGCTATGGCATACCGGTGGTCGGCGTCTACGAGACCATGCCGACACCTGGTTACAACTACCAATCGTGGATGCTGGCCGAGGTCAACGCGCTCCGCAAAGCGGTTGCCAGTAAGGTCTCCACGGAGAAGCTCTGATGGCGGTGACAATGGCGGTGAGCGGCTCGGCGCAGCCTGACGAGATCAGCGGTCCGGTACTGGCTGTCGATGGGGTCAGCGTCAGGCTGGCTGGCCGGCAGATCCTGGATGACGTCTGCTTCACGGTCGGATCAGGCGAGTTCGTCGGACTGATCGGATCTAACGGCGCGGGCAAGACCACCCTGTTGCGCGTGATCCTCGGCCTGCAGCCGACGACCGGAGGACGCGTCAGCATCTGCGGCAGGGCAACCGGCCGGGGGCTAGTCGGCTACGTTCCCCAGAAGATCCAGCTCGATCCTGATATGCCGGTGCGGGCGCGGGACCTGGTCGGTCTTGGCCTGGACGGGAACCGGCTCGGCATCCCGTTTCCGTCGCGGCAGCGCCGTCAGCGGGTTAACGAGATGCTCGAAGCTGTCGACGCCACCAAGTTCGCCGACGAGCGCGTAGGCAATCTGTCCGGCGGCGAGCAGCAGCGAGTCATGATTGCCCATGCGCTCATCAGTCAGCCGCGGCTGCTGCTGCTCGATGAGCCGCTGGCTAACCTCGACATCCGCAGCGCGCAGGAGATCATCTCGCTGCTCGCGCAGATCACCAGTCGGCAGCAGGTCTCGGTGCTGATCTCAGCGCACGAGATGAATCCGCTGTTGCCGGTTATGGA
>DATMMA010000072.1:0-3383 GCA_035570295.1 Streptosporangiaceae bacterium | reverse complement strand
CCGGCCAAGGTCGCCATCCGGCCAGGCAGGATGCCTGGCGCGCTGTCGATGCAGACAGAAGGCAGCACCCAGCCGGCCGGTCAGCTCAGCATGCCGAGCTGGCGCAGCACGCCGAGCAGATCCAGCTCCTCCCAGTGCTCGATCAGCCGCCCGTGCCGGACGCGGTAGATGTGGATGCCGGTGACGGTGACCCGGCGGCCGGTGGCAGGCACGCCAGCGAAGTCCCCCGCATGGGTTCCGGTCGCGCTCCACCGGGTGACCACCTTGTCCGCCTCGGCTACCTGATCCTGCACGGTCACCACCAGGTCGGGGAAGGCGGCGTGCGTCGCGGCGACCGCGGCGGTATAGGCCCGGGCTCCGGTGGCCGGGCCGCCGGAGCTATGGCTTACGAAGGAGGAATCAAGCAGCCGCGCGAGAAGATCACGGTCGCGCCCGGTCAGAACCTGCTGATAGTAGCGGCGCACCAGCGCCTTGTTCTCCTCCAGATCCACGCCGGCATACTCGCATCTCGCTCCCGGGCCGGCAACAATGCCGCCCAGCCGGGCGATAGCTCCCGACAGGGTCAGGCAGCCGTGCGGCCGCGCCAGCTGACCCCACCAAGGGCTTCACGGCCGTGAGGCACCGAACCCCGCGAACGGGCCCGCTCCTGCCGCGCTCCGCGCAGGGACCGCGGGGCTGCAAGCGGCGATATCGCCGATCAGCAGGCACCGGGCCCCCACGGCCGAGATTGGTTCTCGTGCCCGCGTGGCGGCGCTGCGCGGCGGCCTCACCATAGGTCGCCACCGGTTAGCACGTACAGGAACGGCACGATCGGGATCAGGCTGAACAGAGCCCATGCCAGCTTCGCACCGCCCCCGATCTCACGGCGAGTTGCCAAGTCAATCCAGATGAGGACCACGGCGACGGGATGGAGGAAACAGACCAGGAGCTCGAGGACCTTCTTCATTACCTGAATCTACCGGGAGCTCTGCGGGTCGCTGTCCGGGTCCCTGCGCTTCAGCGCAAGGACAGCGGCAGAGTTCGCCGGACGTACGTGGTCGTCGCTGGACCCGCGCACGAAGAGCGGTGGGCCTCTCTTACTTGATATGGCGGTACGGCGGATCGTCGAGTGCCGGGCAGGCGGGGCCTCGCCAGGAAGACGCGAATCTAGCCCCAAAGTTGTGAGGCAGGGCATCATCGACGCTAGCGCTGCCTGCGCATCAGGCCTGATGCCGATCACGGTGCGTGGTCAAGTCGCCATAGCACCCGCACGCGTACCTGCCGATATGCACAGCCTCGCTATTCTCATCGCCACCCTGTTGCTGGCGCGCAGATCAGGACGTACTGCGTGCGTGTGGGCGCCTCAAGCCGCGCTGGCATCGATCCAAGCCAGGTCTGGCTCATCATGCCGGACGTCGGCGACGGGGTTCGGGGCCAAGTTCGGCGCCGACCCGAGGCGGTCGTCGTCGCCCGGGTCGCTGCCAGCTCAGCCGTCCGGCTGTCCGGTGGCTTTCCTGGCGTGATCATAACGTCCGGTTCCCCCGCCAGCGCGGGCCTGAGCACGAGGCCGAGCGGGAGATCGCGCGAGCCGCGATGGAGCTTGCGGACGCTCGCTCGCGGCATGCGCGCGCCAGCGCAGCTTTGATGTGGTGACATTCGAGCCGGAGGATCTGCAGGCCATCGACGGGCGCGGCGCCTCACTGTGCCGGCGCCGAGTCGTCGACAAGCCGGGATATCAGGGTGGTGAACTGGCGCCGCTGCGTCGCAGTCAGTGGCGCCAGCAGTTCGTCTTGGATTGTGTCGACGACTGTGTCGAGGTGGCGCAGTTGGTCGACGCCTTCTGGGGTGACGGTGACGATGTTGCGGCGCTTGTTTTTGGGGTCGACTGTGCGCTGGATCAGGTTGCGCGACTCAAGCTCCGCCAGTGCCGCGGTGACATCGCTGCGGTCGATTCCGGTGCTGCGACCCAGGTCGGCCTGGCTCGCAGGCCCCCACTCTTCGAGCGCGGCAAGCAGCCGGTAGTGGTAGCCGCGAAGGCCGGTCCCGTGGGCCTCGAAACCGGCGTTGAGCAGCCCTGATGAGCGTGCGTACGCGCGGCTGATGAGCCAGGTCGGGCGGTCTTTGAGCCGGGCGGGAGTGCGGCCGGGCTGGTGGTGGCGCATGGGCACCTCGCGAGCCTAGCAGTTGTGGGGGCGGCCAACATCTGATACGTTGGTTATGCCAACATTGGCCAAGCCAACATAGAAGCCATCCATGACGACCGTTTCCCCGCCGCTGCCGCTGCCGCTGCCGCTGCCGCTGCCGCTGCCGCTGCCGCTGCCGCTGGCGCTGCGCAGCTGGCAGGGCAGGCGGATCCTGGCGCTGCTTTGCGCTGTGGCATACCTCCCGCTGACGTTCGGCGTCGGAATCGCCGCGGGCATCGGCGCGAAGCTGGTGACGAAGGTCGGCAGCCGAGCGGTGATCTGTACCGGCGCGCTCATCGCCGCAACCGGTCTGTTCCTCCTCGGCCACGTCCCCGCCGGCGGCGGATACCCCGCCCACATCCTGCCCGGGCTGCTCCTGGTGGCCTTCGGGGTCGGACCGGTGTTCGTCGGAGTGACCACCGCCGCAAACGCCGGCGTGGAGCCGAGCCGAGCCGGACTCGCGGCAGCCATCCTCAACTCATGCCAGCAACTCGGCGGCGCCCTCGATCTCGCCATCTTCTCTGCCGTCGGGACCGCTCAGGTTCACCATCTGCTCGCCCGCGGCATCCCCGCGCCCGACGCCACGACCTCCGGCATCCGCCACGCCCTGGGTGACCGGCGCTGCCTTCGCCGCCGCTGCAGCGCTCATCGCACTGGCGACCACAAACACCCATGAGGACCGGAACCAGGCCCACACAGCCGAGCCGCAAGCCGACTCACCGCTCGCAGCGGCTGCACCCGGACCAATCACCAAGGAGATCTAGCAATGAACGCCTCACCCGCGAACTACCCCGCCCGGATTCTCGTGGTCGGCCGAAGCCCGAGCGTGCTCGCCGGAACCGTCGAGATCCTGCGCAGCAAGGGCTACTCAGCGAACGCCACGAATCAGTTCGACCGCGTCCTGGACGACTACGACGCCCAAAACATCGACATCATCGTCTTCGGGGGCATGGTTCCGGCCGGCACCAAGCAGCACCTCCGCCAGGAGATCGGCGAGCGCAACGCGCACGTGACGTTCGTGCAGGGGCTCGCCGGCATCGCCGGCCTGATCGCGGCCCAGGTCGAGGGCGTAATCGAAGCCGGCGAGTCCGACGAGATTCACGTCGTCTACGACAAGGACCAGCGCTCGGTGCGCCTTACGCTGCACAGCGCCGCTCACGTCACCGTCGAGGCCTGGTGGCATACGTCCTTCACGCCCCCAGAGCCCGCCAGCACCTCGAT
>DATMMA010000071.1:0-3108 GCA_035570295.1 Streptosporangiaceae bacterium | reverse complement strand
TGATGGGCCGGCCACGCTGCTCAGGTACCGAGCCACCCAGAAAGCCAGAAACAAGGCGACGCCGGCTAGGACTGCGATGCGGAGGTTGGCAGCGGTGGTGCGGTGCCTGTTCTGTGCCGCCCGAGCCTTCAGCCCGCCCGTGACCAGCGCGCGCGCGTCGCGCAGGCGTGGCCGGGCGAGGCCTGCCGGCGTAGCTTCCAGCAGCGTGGCGATGATCTCCTCACCCCGTTCGCGCCGGTACTCGGCTGGGTAGGCACGCAGCAGCCAGCGGCTGCGGCGCTCGAGCGAGGTCACGCGGTCCGCCCCTGCGGGATCGCGGTTGTCGTCCCTCGCGTCGTTATCTGCTGCCGACGGGCCGCGCTCGTCCGTCATCACGTTGTCCTTGGCTGGCGGCCGAGCCGAGTCGCTCGTTGTCTAACTTCCTTACCGACGACCAGCTGAGCAGCCTCGGCCATTCGCCGGGCCTCCGCGCTCAGCGCAGTAGCACCGTCATCGGTCAGCCCGTAGGAACGGCGAATCCGGCCAGCGACGACCTCCTCGCTGACGAGCCGGACGTAGCCCTCGTCCGTCAGCCGGTCCAGCGCCGTGTAGAGAGTCCCGGTGGCGAGACGGACCCGGCCGTTCGACATCTCCTCAGCACGCTTGATGATCGCGTAGCCGTGCAGCGGCCCAGCCAGCAGCGCCGCCAGCACGAAGTAGGTCGGCTCCCGCATGGCGGCAGGTGACTTAGCCATGTCGGCCAGCATAGGTAGGTAGCCGATGCATTGTCAATCTGCTTATCAGACGCGCTTTCAGTTCATGATCACGAAGACTTTGATGGGCTCCAGGCCACCTGCGCTCAGAGGATTGTCGCAACGCCCTAGATCAGGAGGGCGTGATGGCAACTCCCGCGTTGCCGCCGGAGCGAGTACGGGCGCTGATCGATCAGATGGCCGCGGGGGTGAAACCGTACCTGGCCGCTCGAGCGGTCGGCGTGTCGGTGACGTTCGCCTACGGCGTGCACCACAAGATGGGCGGGGTGTACCGGCCCCCTGGAGTGACCTACAGTGCCCGTTACCTGAACCGTGAGGAGCGGTATGAGCTGGCCCGGCTGCGCGAGTCCGGCTGCTCGGTACGGCAGGCCGCAGCGCGGCTGGGCCGCAGCCCCTCGACGGTCAGCCGGGAGCTGGCCCGCAACGCTGACCCGCGGACCGGCGGCTACCAGCCCGAGCGGGCGCACCGGCTGGCCTGGGAGCGGCAGCGCAGGCCGAAACCGTCCCGGCTGTCGCAGCACCCGGCGCTGCGTGCCGAAGTGCAGCAGATGCTGGACCGCCGGTACTCGCCTGAGCAGGTCAGCGGGCGGCTGAAAGTGGTGCACCCAGACGACCCGGCCATGCAGGTCAGCCACGAGACTATCTACCAGTCCATCTACGTCTACCCCCGCGGCGAGCTGCGGCGGGAGCTGAAAGCCTGCCTGCGGACGGGACGGGCCGTGCGCCGCCGCCGCGGCCGGCGCGAGAGGCGCGCGACGATCGTCGGTGCGGTGCCGATCGGCCAGCGGCCCCCCGAGGTCGAGGGCCGGCTCGTGCCCGGCCACCACGAGGGCGACCTCATCATGGGGTCGAAAGCCTCCAACTCCGCCGTCGGCACCATCGTCGAGCGCACCACCGGATACCTCACCCTGCTGCCACTGCACGCCGGGCACGACGCCGCCACCGTCGCCGACGCCATCATCGAGCACATGACCGTGCTGCCCCCGTGGTTCACCCGGACCCTCACCTGGGACCGCGGCACCGAACTCGCCCGCCACCAGGACGTCACCGCCGCCACCGGCATCCAGGTCTACTTCGCCGACCCCCACGCACCCTGGCAGCGCGGCTCCAACGAGAACGTCAACGGCCTGCTCCGCGAGTACCTCCCCAAGAGCACCGACCTGCGGCCCTACAGCCCCAGCCAGCTCCAGGCCATCGCCCGCGAACTCAACGACCGGCCGCGCAAGCGCCTAGGATTCCGCACCCCAGCCGAAGAATTCGCTAAGCTCCTCGCCGACGACCAACACGTTGCGACGACCCCCTGAATCTGCCATGCGTTTGTTTTCGTGCTAACGACTGAGTCGGATCACCAGTTGCCAGGCAGCGCGCTGCCGTACCAGGACTCGATGATGCGGTGCGCGATCGAGACTGGCGGCGGCAGTAGCAGGTTGCCGCTGTCCACCGCGGCGCGCAGGTCATCCCGGCTGTACCAGTGCGCTTCGGCGATCTCGTCGGCGTCCACCGTGATCTCAGTGCTGCCCGTGGCCTCGGCGCGGAAGCCCAGCATCAGGCTCTGCGGCATCGGCCATGGCTGGCTGCCCAGGTATCTGAC
Organism: Streptosporangiaceae bacterium; assembly: GCA_035570295.1. GTDB lineage: Bacteria > Actinomycetota > Actinomycetes > Streptosporangiales > Streptosporangiaceae > JAJYUU01. Next base: position 765 of record DATMMA010000071.1, on the reverse strand, counting down.
GGCGCCGACGACGACGCCCGACTCCTCGTGAACCTCGCGGGCCACCGCCTGCTCGGCCGACTCGCCCGCTTCGACGAAACCGGCCAGGATGGATACGCGGCGGGCAGGCCACATCGCGTTGCGAGCTAGCAAGCAGCGACCGGCACTGTCGGTCACTAGCACGATCATCGCCGGATCCACGCGCGGGAAGTGCTCGCTGCCATCGACGGGGCACTTGCGGGCATGACCCGACGAGATCGGGTCCGTCACCGCGCCGCACCGCGGGCAGTGCGTGAACGTCTCGTGCCAGTTAGCGAGCGCGACCGCGTGCGTCAGCAGGCCGGCATCGCGATCGGACAGCAGCGGGCCGACCTCGCGCAACGGGACCGGCCGCACTGTCTCCCGTGGCGGGCCGGCCAGCGGCCCGGCGAGGCCGAAAAACGCGACTTCGTCGTCGTCGACACCGAGCAGGAACCGAACGCCATCGGGTGCCTGCGGCGGCGAGACGAACACGAGGCGGGCAAGGTCATGGCCCATGTCGCACAGCGCGCGACCCTGCTCAACGACGAGAACTCTGGTGCGCGGCTCTGCCCAGGCCGAGGCCAGCCAGGCTTCGTCAGCTCTCAGGTGCGCCGACCTGTCAAGTTCGGCACGCGCCAGGACAAGGTCGGTGAGCACTGGCCCACTGAGTCCTGGCCCACTGTGTCCTGGCCCGGTCAGCCCTGGCCCGGTCAGCCCTGGCCCGGCCGCCACTGACTCATTGTCGTCCGCCAAGCTCGCCGCGGC
>DATMMA010000070.1:0-2532 GCA_035570295.1 Streptosporangiaceae bacterium | reverse complement strand
GAGTCAGACGTCCCCGGACATTAGAGTCGCTCTGAAGTGCAGTAACCGGACGCAGCGCGACACCGTCAGACGAAACCCGGCTGCATGGCATGCAGAAGGTCAGGGCTTCGAATCCCCTTTGTCGACGCCGCTCCAATGTGGAGCCGATTCGACGGTCGAAAGTGAGGCCGCCGGTTTGTCGGTTTCTAGTCTGCCGTGTCTTGGGTTCTGACGCTGGGCAGGGTGTCGATGCCGCGGTTGCGGAGCCGGTAGCTGGTGCCTTTCAGGGTCAGGACGTCGGCGTGGTGGACGATGCGGTCGATCATCGCCGCTGCGACGGCCTGGTCGCCGAAGACGCCGCCCCAGCCGCTGAAGGGCAGGTTGGAGGTGAGGATCAGCGAGGCGTGCTCGTAGCGCGAGCTGACGAGCTGGAAGAAGAGGTTGGCGGCGTCTTGCTCGAAGGGCAGGTAGCCGACCTCGTCAACGATGATCAGCTTGTAGCGGCGTAGCCGGGCCAGTTCGGCGGGGAGCTTGCCGGCGCGGTGAGCGTCGGTGAGCCGGGTGACCCAGTCGGTGGCGGTGGCGAACTGGACCCGGTGGCCGTGTCCGGCCGCGGCGATCCCGAGTCCGGTGGCCAGGTGGGTCTTGCCCGTGCCGGGCGGTCCGAGCAAGACGACGTTGCGTGCCTCGCCCAGGAAGCTGCCGGATGCCAGGGCGGCAGCCTGCTGGCGGACGGCGGGCTGAGCGTCCCAGTCGAACTCCTCCAGGGTCTTGCGGGCCGGGAACCCGGCGGCACGGATGCGCAGCTGCGCCCCGGATGCGCTGCGGGCAGCTACCTCCCGGTCGAGTACCGCGGCCAGGTACTCCTCGTGGGTCCAGCCGGAGTCACGGGCGTGGTCGGCCAGCCTTGCGGCGGCTTCGGTGATCCGGGGTGCCTTCAGGGCCGCAGCCAGGTAGCGGATCTGCTTGAGCGCTTCGCTGCCCGCGGCGGTCCCGGTCCTGGCCGCCATCACGCGACCTGCCCGTCGTCGCCGGCGAGCCCGAATGCGCGGTCGTAGTCGGCCAGGTCCCGGACCAGGTCATCGTGCGCCGGCGGTGCCGGCGGCTTCCGGAACTGCTCGCGCAGCAGCCTGGCGGCGGTCACGTGGGCGGGGTCGGTGACGGTCGCGCCGCGTGCCCATACCCGGCAGTGCCCGGCGGCCAGCCGCCCGTCGACACGCACGCTCACGCGTTCCAGGTCGGCGGTGACGTCGACGAGCCGGCCGATCACTGCCGGGTCGACGGAGTAGTCCGATGCGTCCACGCGGACGTAGTAGTCGCGCCCCAGCCGGACCCGGTTGTGCCAGCCGGCCTGCGGGGCCACCGGCGGCAGCGGCAGCATCATGGCCTTGTCGGCATCGAGCAGGTCGACCGGACGGGCCTTGATCGTGCGCACCACCCGGGCGTTCGCCAGTGCGAGCCAGCCGGCGAGCTGGGCGTTGAAGTCCGCCGGGGACGCGAAGTCGCGGCCCGGCATGAAGGAGGTCTCGAAGAACTGGTTGCGGCGTTCCACGATTCCCTTCGACTCCGGGTCGCGGGGCGGCAGCCGCACCAGCGTGGTGGCCAGGGTGCCGGTGAACGCTGCGACGCCTTCGGCATGACGCTTGCCGCGGCCGATCCCGGGCTCGTTGTCCCAGATCAGCCGGCGCGGCACCCGCCCCAGCTCCTGCAGCAGCGCCCACGTCGCCAGCAGCAGGTCCTCGGTCCGCCTCGTGGGGATCATCCGCGCCAGCGTGAACCGGGAGTGCGCCGCGGTGATGACCAGCACCGGCAGCAGCGTCCTGGTGCCGTCCTCGAGCGGGATCTTGCGCGGCGGGAACCACAGGTCGCACTGCGCCGCGTCCCCCGCCGCCCAGGTCAGCCGGTCAGCCGGATCAGGGCGTCGGTACTCCGGGCGGAGCCTGCGCACGTTGTCGCGGAACCACGTGATCGACCCGGTCCAGCCGGCCCGTTCCGCGATCACCGTGGCCGGCAGGTCCGGATGCTCGGCCAGCAGCACGCGAACCCGCATCTCGAACGGCGTGAACGCCGTCGGGACCGGCTTGCGCTCATACTTCGGCGGCCGGCCCGACGCCAGCGCCCGCGCAACCGTCGACCTGCCCACCCCCAGATCCCTAGCGACCTGACGCTGCGGAACCCCGTCCGCCACCAGCCGCCGGATCAGCGCCCAATCCTCCACTGAGATCACCCATCCAATCTGCCTGGGTGGCCTCATTTTCAAGCGTCGCTACGGCCTCATTTTCAAGCGTCGCCGACAGCCGGCGTCACTGATAACCGTCCGGGCCGCCCGGTCAATGTCCTGGCACGTAACGCCGGGGCGGACGGCTTCGAAGGCGGTCTGCTGTGCTTGCCGTACGATCTCGAACACCTGCTGTTCCTCGCCGGTGGGTTCGCCGACATGGACCGTTCGCGTTGTGTCCGAGCCGTAGCCCTGCATGATGCCGCCGAAGTCGAGAACCACCATGTCACCGACGGCGATTTCGCGTTCGCTCAGGATGTGGTGCGGATTCGCAC
>DATMMA010000069.1:0-16318 GCA_035570295.1 Streptosporangiaceae bacterium | reverse complement strand
TCTGCTCCGCGAGCGTGCAGCGCGGATCAGGCGGCGACAGTCGGGCAGATCCGATGACTGCAACGGTCAGTTCCGATAGCGCCGTGCCAGGCTCGCCCGCCCGCACACCGCACGCATTCGCTTCAGGAAGCCGCTCAGCCGGCGACAAGCTGGTAGCCACGCACGCCCTTCTTCCCGGACAACGTGATGATGGCGCCGCGCAGGACGCCTTCTGAATACTCGCTCCCCGGATTGATCGCCAGCGTGCGGCCGATCCGTGCCTCCCCGCGTGACTCGTGGATGTGCCCGTGCAGGCTCAGCATGGGCTGGTACGTTTCCAGCGCGGCGCGCACCGCGGTCGAGCCGACCCCCGAGATCACCGGCATGCCGCCCTTCATGATCGGCCGGAACTCCGGGTCCAGCAGGACGGCCTGGTCGATCGGAGTGTCCCGTGGCGGCACGTGGAAATTGAAGATCACCCTGTCGGTGTTGCCGAGTGCCTCCGCCTGCGCGCCGATATACGCGGCAAGCTCCTCCTCGGGCAGTTCCCGCGGTGAATCCCAGGGCGTCTTGTTCGAGTAACCGACGCTAATCATCGTGATCCCGTCACCCAGATCAACCAGCGTCTCCTCCGGGTTGATCACGAGCGCCGAGGAACGCAGGATGTCATCCACGAAGGCGGGGTCGTCGTTGCCGGGCGCGAAGAAGCAGCGCACACCGGTACCTGCCAGCCTGTCCTCGGCCAGCTCCAGCCAGCGACCGAGCGTGTCTTGCATCAGCTTGGCGAAAAGGCGCGTTACCGCATCCGGATCGGCGCTTAGCTCCTCTGCCTCCCCCGGCGTCGTCTCGTAGGCGTAATACCCGGCGTCGGTGATCGTCTTGCGGAGCTTCGCCACTCCTTCATCGGTGACCTCGAGCTTCCGCCCGTACAACGTGGCCGTGTGCACGCCCTCGCCCCGGTCGACGATCGGCACGATCATCTTGCCGGTGATGTCACCGCCCATGATGATCGTGTCGCAGCCGTAGAACTTGCCCGCGTTCAGGAACTTGCGCAGGCACACCTCGGAGCCGTGGATATCAGTAGCGAAGTAGATCTTGCGGTCAGCCATGACGGGTGCCTGCGACTTCCTCAGGGAGCTCGTACCAGGGGGAATGGCGTCCGAGACGGGCCCGTACCTTCCACCGCAACGATTTGCCCGCCAGGTCAATGGCCTGCTGGATCGCCTCTGCCCGTGAGGTGACAACCCCGCAGTCCGGCTCGTCGAGCTTGTCCGGAGCGAACGCGACAGCTTTGGCCAGGTTGTCGCTCAGCGTCGTGTACCAGCCCCAGTCAGTGCTGGTAACTGCGCAGAGCCGGTCCAGCGACAGCTCGTCCGTCCCTGGCTTGTCTTCACGGCCTACTGCGTGATTCCGCAACAACTGCACCGCGTCAATCAGGTCCTTGGCGTTGATCTCGACGATCTGCAGTTTGGTCAGCAGCAGGTCGGCGATGCACAGGGTGTCGGGCAGCATGTTCAGCCGGCCGGACAGGTCAAGCGCGTGGCACATGGCGAAAGAACCTACGAACACGTCAAGCTGCCGGTCATTTGCCTGGTCGTAAAACAGCAACCGCCGGTCGCCGTGCAGTGCGTTGAAGCGCTGGTTCGGCACGTAGCCCAGCTGGAGCAGCGCGCCCTTAGCCGCACCGCCTTCCTTGCGGCCGATCACGATGTCAATGTCGGCGTACGAGCGCTGCAGGTTCGGCGGCGTCGGTACGTGCTGGTGCCACGCCACGGCCAGCCCGCCGATCAGACGGGCCGTGACGTTCTCTGCATTACACCTCGCCAGCACCTGGCGGGCTTCCTCGGTGATATCCGCAACCGGTGTCCTGGCGGTCACGACGGCTCCCCCAGGGTCGCGCGATGAATGGTGTCGTAATGCTCGGCCCTGGCCTCCGCGCTCGGGAAGTTGTAGCTGCGCTTGCCGGCCTGCCGAGCGAGATGGAAACCGAGCTGCGCCAGCGGCAGAGCCCCCAGCACGGGGCTGAGCTCCTCGGGTGCTCCGGTCGCCAGCCTCAAGTGGCCAGCAGGCCCTGGCGGCTCAATGTCCGAAACGACGCAGGCATCAGCTCCGACAAACTGCAGTTCAGACAGGATTTCCCAGGCGCGGTCCAGGCCGGCTCCGGTCGGCGCGACCACGACGACCGGATCCCCCGCCCTGGTAATGAAGTACTCTTCGTGCGCCCACTCCTCCACGTTGGTGGCGAGCGCGACCTGCTGCGACCCCTCGAACAGTTTCGCGGCGCCGAACCGGGCTGTAGCTTCGTTCGGCCCTGCCCCAAGGAACGTCACGAACCGGCCGGATGCCATCCGGACCGCGAGCTCGGACGCAGTGCCGTCGCACCAGTCGAGTGTTTTGGCCGCCTGGCTTGGTAGCTGCTCGCACGCCTCCCGGATCGACCGGTCGCTAGTACTGCGGGACGTCAGCAGGGCAAGCTCGATGAGCGTGCACAGCATGCCGATGTAGGTGCTGGTGCCCGGCGAGAAGCCGAGCGTAGGCACGTCGATCGGCAGGACGCGGTCGGCGGTCGCTGCAAGCTGGCCGTCAGCGCTCCCTGTCAACGCAATGACCGGATGGCCGAATGCGGTCGCCTGTACCGCGGCCTCGATCGTGCGGCCGACCTTCCCGGAGAATGAGATCGCCAGCACCGCACTGGCCGGCGGCAGGTAGCGGACATGGTAACGGGCGAGGTCCAGCGCGTGGACAGCATGAACATGCAGCCGGCTGTGCCGCCGGAACGCCAGTGACGCGGCGAGCCCTGCGAACGCCGAGTCGCCGCACCCGGTCAGGTACAGGTGCTCAATGCCCCGGCCAGCGAGCCAGTCCGCAAGGTCACGCACGTGACCGCCGGCGTCAGCCAGCCGGTCGGCTATCACATCGGGGATCATGGCGATCTCACGGCGCATGACCTCGATGCCATACGCATCGTCCGCGATCAGCCTGCCGTCCGCGTCGCGATCCGTCCTAACGGGAACGGGCAGTGGAGGGCTGATGCCGGACCCTGAGGTCGCAGATCCGAAGTCCTCAGCGTCGCGACCGGCCAGCAGGCCACGGGCGATCGCCGCCCGGTCAAGGAGCCGCAATGAACCTACGGCGCCGATCGCCGCGGCCGCGGTAGCGCAGCCGCGCCGCGCCGCGGCGACCACGTCCTCGCCGAGCGCGAGGCCTGCCGCGAGCCCGCCGCAGAAGCTATCTCCGGCGCCGGTCGGATCAACTACGGCCACAGGGCTGGCGGGCACCCGCACGGGCTGCCTGCCTGGACTGGCTACTAGCGCGCCGCCGGCGCCGAGCTTGACCACAACGCACTTCAGGCCGGCTTCGGTGAGCTCGCTGACCGCGCGCTCCGGGTCGTCATAACCCAGTAGCGTGGCCAGCTCCTCCCGCGACGGCAGGAAGATGTCGGCCAGCCGAGCTGCGTCGATCGCGCCAGCTCCGCGCGGCCAGTCCTCGTGCGTGTCCAGTGTGATAATCGCCTCGCTGGCCCGCTCGCGAACCGAGCGGACGATAGCGGTCGCAGCCGCTAGCGGCATCGCGGCGACATGGACGACCGGCGACGGCACCCGGCTGAGCCAGGCATCCGGAATGTCACCGGGCTGCGGCGCGACCTCTGCGCTGCGCTCGCGCGGCGTCCGGTAGACCCAGTGCCGCGTGCCATCGGCCTCGTAGATGACCCAGTTCCGGACCGTCGGGCCGTCGATGTGCCGCACGCCGCCGGTGTCTGCACCGGCTTCGCGCAGGCGGTCGATCGCCTCCGCGGGAAAGTCAGCCCCGCACCGGGCAACTATTCCGACCTCGCGCGACCAGGTCAGGGCTGCTGCTGAAACGTGCACGGAATTGCCGCCGAGCGTGCCCATGCGGCTGGTGCCATCGGCCTGGATCACGTCGTCGATGGTCAGGTTTCCGATGACGAGGACCGGCCGGATGCCGACGGCGCCTGGGTCGGCTGACGTCGGCATCACAGGCTGGTCGTGTGCCGTGGAAGCAAGGACATGGGCATTACTCCGGGGGGATTTCCTTGTATGCGAGGTTCATGTTGACCCCGCGCCGGCGGTTGTAGATCAGCGCGCCGAAGTACCACAGGACGCCTGCGGCGACTACGCCGAGCATGAACTCCACCGAGAGGTGCGCGGTAACGGCGAACTGGGTGCTGATCGACTTGTTGAAGATGAACATCACCATCAGGCCGCCCAGCGCGATCACCCCGCCGGCCCCCGCGAGCGCCACGGTCGGGATGCCGAACAGTCGCTTGCCGCCGGCTGATTCCCAGAGGTCCTTGAGGCGATAGGGGAACGCGATGCCCGCCGCCGAGACGAGGATGAATGCGGCGATCTGGGCTAGCAGAGCGCCGAGCAGGCTCGCCTGAGCGATGTTGATCAGGGCAAGCAAGGCAAGCTCACCGGTCACAGTGCAGAACACGATGGCTGTGACGGGCGTGTGTACCCGGTCGTTAACGCGTCCGAGCGCTTGCGGACCGCTACGGTCCAGCCCCCATGCCAGCATGTAACGGGTGGCCTGCAGCTCGGACAGGGGCGTTCCCATCAATGCCCAGATAACGAATCCGATGCCGAGCAGAGCCAGCAGCACGACGTTGTGCGTCATCAGGGCGGTCAGGAAGTTGACACCTGGCGGGAGCCCGCCTGGCAGGCCCAGTTTGGCCGGGTCGGTGGCAGCGAGGTAGTCGACGCTGCGCAGCCAGCCCGAGCCGACATAATGCGTGGCCAGCAGCACGATGATCGCCAGGACCAGGCCGTTGACGAGAACGCCGCCAACCATCGCGAAGTACTGCGACCGCGAAGCGCGCTTGACCTCGCCACCGATCTGAGCCGAGCCCTGGGCGTATCCGACCACAAAGAACACCCACGGGAGCAACAGGATGGTGTCGCTGAAGCTGAATCCGGCGTTAGCGCCGTGGAAGCCGGCCTTCTGCGCTGCAGAGATGATCTGGCCATACCTCAGCGTGCCGTTCTTCGCCGCGAAGCTGTCCCAGGATGCGCCGAGGCTTGTACCTCGCGCGATCAGCAGGATGACCATGAGCAGGATGGCGAGGCCAGCGAGCAGGAACAGCCATTTCTGCACGCGCCAGTACACCCGTCCGCCGAAGATCAGCAGGAGCGCGAACAGGACATTCAGCACTGTGCCGAACAGGAAGACGTACCACTGCATGTGGATGCCGAGGAAGTCGTACTTGCCGGTCAGGTCGCTCGCTGCGGTGATCCACCCGTGGCTGCCGGTCACGGTGCCGATGGTGACCATCGCGGTCGGGGCCGCGGAGATCAGGGCGAACCAGGCGTTGAAGCCGATCCAGAAGAAGATCAGCCAGATGCCCTGGCTCCATGACAGCAGCCAGCCGAGGAACGGATGAAGGGCCCGGCTGACGAATACGTAGTCCCCGCCGGATCTTGGCATGGCGCCAGCGAATTCCGAGTACACCCAGAGCAAGGTGAACGCCATGATCACCGTGCCGATGATCACGGCTAGGACGAGGTTGCCGCCGGGGAAGATCGCGGGCGCTTGCTGGAGCAGCAGGACCGAGCCGACCGCGACGTTCATGCCGAGCGTGTTCATGATGAGGGCATCCCACAGGGATACCTCGCGGACCAGGCCGGTCGCGTTGCGGGTGAAGTTGAAGTCTGGCTGCTCTCCTGTCGCACGTGCGGGTATCGATGTCATGCGGCTCACTTCCTGCGCGCTTGCCCGGCCTAGGCCGGCACTAAGGGGGACGAGGCGCCATCGGATGCGGGCCCGATGACATGCTTGAGCCGACCGCCGACGCGGTAGCTCTCGAGTGAGAAGGTGAATCGGTCGGCCCGGTACAGCACGCGCGACACCTCCGTCGCGCGATCATCCTGGTCGAATGTTGTGCCCTGGACTTGCAGGGCCGCGGCTCCCGGAGTCAGCTGGAGCAGGGCAGCTTCGTCGTCCCTGACCTGGACGACCTCGATGGTGCTGAGCGCGCGACCCATCTGCACGCCGTAAAGGCGCTCCAGGGTTGCATACAGCGGAACAGCGCTGAAGTCCTGCGCGCTGAGGTCCGGGAATCGGGCCGGGTCCAGCCAGGCTGTGAGCAGCGCGAGCGGGCTGTCCGCAACCGAGGCCAGCCGGTCGAGGCGGAATAGCCGTCGGGGCTTGTCATCGAACGCAGCGCGGACATCAGGCGGCGGTGCCTGGCTCTTCGCGCAGATAACGGTGAAGGCTGGCTCCATTCCCTGGCTTCGCAGCGAGTCAGTGAAGCTGCCAAGCAAGCTGATCTTTTCGATCACCTTGTCGTCGCGGACGAACGTGCCCTTGCCGCGAACCCGGAGCAAGTAGCCCTGCCGGACCAGGTCAAGCAGTGCCTGCCGCACCGGCGCGAGGCTGATTCCGAGGTACTCGGCGTACTCGCGCTCGTGCGGGATCTGCTGGCCCGGGCGCAAGCTGCCGCGCTCGATCTGGTCCTGCAGCATCTGGCGGAGCTGATGATGCAGTGGCACCGGCGAGCCACGGCTGATCGCCACAGACAGCTCGCTCAGCAATGCATCAGGTTCCGCCGCCATGAGCGATAACTACTAAAGTTATAATCTGCTGTCAATAGTCGTCGTCATCTTGCAGTCACGGTCGTCGGCCAGTTCCAGCAGCAACGGCTGAGCTCTGGCTGCCGGCCGGCGGCGGCTGGCCTGGCCAGACATAATGTCGTGATGCAGATCTGCCCGCTTTCCCCGCTGGTGAGGGTGCCGTGAAGGCGGTCGTCTACTCCTCCTACGGCGGGACCCCGGTGCTGACCGAGGTGGCCGCTCCTGCCTGCCCCGACGGCGGCGTCGTCCTTCGCGTCGGCGCGACCGGGGTGTGCCGGTCGGACTGGCATGCCTGGCAGGGGCACGATCCGGTCACGTTGCCGCATATCCCGGGGCATGAGCTGGCCGGAGTGGTTGCCGAGACCGGGCCGGGGGTCACCCGGTGGCGGGCGGGTGACCGGGTGACGGTTCCGTTCGTCTGCGGTTGCGGGGTCTGCGAGTACTGCCTGCGCGGCGACGCCCAGGTCTGCCCGGACCAGACCCAGCCGGGGTTCACCGGGCCCGGATCGTTCGCCGAGCTGGTGGCGATCCAGGCAGCGGATGCGAACCTGGTCTCGCTACCAGATTCGGTTGATCTCGTCACCGCCGCGTCGCTGGGATGCCGGTTCGCGACCGCGTTCCGGGCGCTCACGGTGCACGGGCGGATCGGCGCAGGCGACTGGGTGGCCGTACACGGGTGCGGCGGGGTCGGGCTGTCGGCGGTGATGATCGCCGCCGCGCTCGGCGCGCGGGTGGTGGCGGTGGATGTCGCCGCCGCGGCGCTCCAGCGAGCCCGCGATCTGGGCGCGGAGCACGCAGTGGACGCCAGCCGCGACTCCGATCCGGCAGCCACCCTCCGCGAGCTCACCAACGGCGGAGCGGCGGTTTCGGTCGACGCGCTCGGATCCCCGGCCACCGCGGTCAGCTCGGTGCGGTGCCTGCGCCGCCGTGGCCGGCACATTCAGGTCGGCTTGCTGCTCGGCGCCGCGTCAACGCCGCCGCTGCCCATGGACCTCGTCGTCGCCCGGGAACTGGAGATCTACGGCTCGCACGGCATGGCGGCCCGCGCATACCCGCCGATGCTGGCGCTGGTGGCTGACCGGACTCTGCGTCCGGATCTGCTGATCGGTGAGGTGATCGGGCTGGCGGACGCCGGTGCGGCGCTGGCCGCAATGGGCCAGCCGTCATCCTCTGCCGGGATGACAGTCATCGAATTGCCGCTCTGATTACTGCCTCGCCCCGATGCGGGAGCGCTAGCTGTCGCGTCGCAACTCCGCCCGGTGGTTGAGCAAGAACCAGCCGATGGCACCCGAGTCGCCGCGCGGCGCAAGAACCGTAGCCGTTACGGTTCGTCCTGCTGCCTGACGGACCGATGATCGCGGAATAGACTCCCGGGCTGCGGCCTGCCTGCCTGCCCTGAGTCATAGGCCTGAGGCTGGCGTTCCCGCAGAGCAGTCTGCACGTCCGGCGCGCGTGCGCCGAGTCGTGCCATCAGGTCGGCTTCCGCGAGCATCTCCGCGGCGGTCGGCGACAGCGCGATCACTGCCGAGAAGATAAACCCGATACAGCTGATGCCGACGATAAGCGGCAGCAGGAACGCCGCCGCGCTGGCGCTCGCCGGGGCCGTCAAGGCCGGGCCGGCAGTGGCGTGGACGCGAAGAGCCGCCATACCCGTGTAGTGCATGCCGCTGACCGCCACACCCATGATCATGGACGCGATGAAAGCCGACCAGGCGCTTTCCAGCCGCAGCGCCGCCCAGAGCGCCGCGGTCCCGGCGATCACGGCGATTACGACGGAGACGGCGACAAGCACTGGGCTGTAAGTCAGCGTGTCTGGCGCCCGGACAGCGGCCATGCCGATGTAGTGCATGCTAGCCACGCCGCCGCCAATGGCCACGCCGCCGAGCAGCAGCGGCCCGGCTCCGCCCCTGCTGTACCCGACTATGAACAATCCAGCTCCCACCACAGCGATGGCGATCAGCATGGACAGGACCGTGACGGGCACGTTGTAGCGGATTGACTGGCCTGGGATGGCGAATCCGAGCATGGCAATGAAGTGCATCACCCAGATACCCATGATCCCGATGGCCAGGGCGGCGATGACAAGCCAGGACGCCCGCGCCCTGCCCTGGGACGCCCGGGCTCGGGTCGTGCACCGGAGGCCGAGAAAGCAGCCAATGCAAGACGCCGCATAGGCGAGCACCGGGTTCAGGGCGCCGTTTGAAAAGTTGCTGACGTGGACCATAGCTGCGTCTCCGCTCGGGCCTTCCCCCAATGCCGGCCAAGGCATCGATAACGTTAGCGGCCGGTTTGGCCCCATGGCGCAGTTATCTCATATCACGTATCTAATACCACAATGGGGCGCTCGCCGGGCGACGAACCGGTGGTTTCGAATACGGCCAGCGGGATTTCGCCGCGGACTGTCCGACCATGTTGCCGGGTGATTTCATGTCCGTGTAGATCTTCCGGCGGGCACGCACCGTGTCCTGCGAGCCAGTGCCTGTAGCGCTGACTGCCGGGACCGCGCCGACGGGCTAAGAGCCCAGGCGGAAAGCAGGGGTGAATGTCAGCGGCTGCAGTGACGGGCAAGACGTCAGCGGCGGAACTGAGAGAAGTCGAGATCTCGATCCGCGGCATGACGTGTGCGGCATGCGCCGCCCGCGTGGCGAAGAAACTCGGCGAGATTCCGGACGTTACAGCGTCGGTTAATCTGGCGACCGAGAGAGCAACGGTGGCCGCCCCGCCGTCGGTGGAAATCGAGCGGCTTATCCGGGCCGTGGAACAGGCCGGCTATACCGCCGAGCCGGCCTCGCACGCTGAGGCCGCTGGGCCAGAGCCTGCACATGAGCCCGGCGATGCGGCCAGGGTGGCGTACCTGCGGCGGCGGCTGATCGTGGCCCTGGTGTTCTTCGTCCCGCTGAGTGACCTGTCAGTACAGTTGTCGCTGTTCCCCTCGTTCCGGTTCGCTGGCTGGCAGTGGGTCCTGGTGGCGCTGGCCGTTCCGGTGGCGGGGTGGGCGGCCTGGCCGTTCCACGCTGCGGCGCTGAAGGCAGCACGGCACGGCTTCACTTCGATGGACACCCTGGTGTCGCTGGGCATCCTGGCGGCCTGCGGCTGGTCGGCGTACGCGATGTTCGTCCTGGACGCCGGGCAGGCGCGGGTGAGCCCGTTGCAGCTACTGATTCACGCTTCTGGCGGCGGGATTTACCTGGAAGTCGCCGGGTCGGTGACGACATTCCTGCTGGCGGGCCGGTTGTATGAGGCAAGGGCGCGCCGCGACGCCGGCGATGCGATGCGCACGCTGGCCGCAGCCGGGGCGAAGGACGCCCGGGTGCTGGACCCCGACGGCACCGAGCGCCGGGTCCCGGTCGGGCGGCTGCGCCCAGGTGACCGGTTCGTGGTACGGCCCGGGGAGGTGATCGCCGCCGACGGCCTGGTGGAGTTCGGCGAGTCGGCGGTGGATACCAGCATGATGACCGGAGAGTCGGTGCCCGCCGATGCCGCCGTGGGCGCGAGGGTTGCGGCCGGCACCGTGGTGGTGAGCGGCCGGCTGGTTGTCGTCGCCGGCCGGACCGGTGATGATACCCAGCTGGCGCACCTGATCGCGCTGGTGGAGCGGGCGCAGACGGACAAGTCAGCTGTGCAGCGGCTCGCCGACCGCATCTGCGGGGTGTTCGTTCCGGCAGTGCTCGTGGCCGCAGTGCTGACCCTGGCTGGCTGGCTGGCGGCGGGTGCGCCAGCCGAACGGGCGCTGAGCGCTGGCCTGGCGGTGCTGATCATCGCGTGCCCGTGCGCGCTGGGGCTGGCGACACCGGCCGCGCTGATTGTGGCGTGCGGCCGAGGCGCGCAGCTGGGCATCTTTATCAAGGGGTATCAGGCATTGGAAGCCTCCCGCAGTGTGGACACCGTGCTATTGGACAAGACCGGCACCATCACCTCAGGCGTCATGTCCGTGACCGGCGTGGCGGCCGCGCCTGGAGTTAAGCGGGAGGTTCTGCTGCGGAATCTTGGCGCGGTCGAGGACGCGTCCGGCCATCCGGTGGCAGTGGCCGTCAGCGCATTCGCCCGCGCCGAGCTGGGCGGGCTCCCGCGCGCGGCTGACTTCGAGGCGCTGCCGGGCCTGGGGGTCCGCGGCGCGGTTGACGGCGCCGAGGTCATCGCGGGGCGGCAGCAGCTGCTCCGCGACCGCGGGCTCACTATCCCGGCGGACCTGGCCAGCCGGTGCGCGGAGTGGGCCGCAGCAGGCCGCACCGTCGTGCTGGCCGGCTGGGACGGCAGTGCCCGCGGCGTTGTCGCGGTCGCCGATGCCCTTAAGCCGTCGGCGCCCGCGGCGGTCGAGCAGCTGCGGCGGCTGGGCCTGCGCACCGTGCTGCTGACCGGGGACAGTGAAGTCGTCGCGCGGGCGATCGCGGCCGAGGCCGGCCTGGACGAGGTGATCGCCGGGGCGCTGCCCGCGGACAAGGCTCAAGTCGTCGCGGGCCTACGAGCGCAGGGCCGGCGGGTGGCAATGGCCGGCGACGGGATTAACGACGCGCCCGCGCTGGCCGGCGCGGACCTGGGCCTGGCGCTCGGCTCAGGCACCGACGTGGCTATCAGTGCCGCCGACCTGATCTTGCTGCGCGATGACCTGCGCGTCGTGCCGGAGGCCATCAGCCTGGCCAGGGCCACCCTGAAAGCGATCCGCCGTAACCTGGCCTGGGCGTTCGGCTACAACGTCGCGGCGATTCCGCTGGCCGCCGCCGGGCTGCTGAACCCGCTGATCGCCGGGGCTGCGATGGCAGTGTCATCGGCGTTCGTGGTGGCGAGCAGCGTCCGGCTGCGCCGCTTCGGCGGCACCGCACGAACGGCTGGTGACCAGCAGCGGGCAGCTGCCAGCGGGCCGGCATGAATACGCCACCAGGAGCGGAGCGGACTGACGGATCATCCGTCCAGATCGGCGCTCTCGTTCCGCTAACTCGGCCTGGCTGGGTCGAGGCAGGCAGGCACTTGCTCGCTGGACTGGAGCTGGCCGTTCGCGAAGTCAATGACGCTGGCGGGATCGCCGGAAGACCACTCGAGCTGGTGGTCCGAGACACCGCGGCAGATCCGCAGAGGGCCACGGCGGCCGTAGCTGAATTGGCTCGCCTGGGCGTGGCTGCCTTGGCGGGTGAGTATCACAGCGTCGTCGCTCGCGCCGCTGCCGCCAGGGCCGACACCCTCGGCCTGCCGTTCCTCTGCTCGTCAGCGGTTCTCGACGAGCTCACCGAGGAGCCGACGGAATGGGTCGCGCGCCTGGCCCCGGCGCAGTCCCATGGCTGGCAGATCTACGCAGACTTCCTCCTCGCCGCGGGCCACAATCGAATCGCCGTAGCAACCGAACCGAGTGTCTACTGGGCATCCGGGGCCCGCATCCTCCGGGACTACCTCGCCCCGCGCGGCGGCACCGTCATCGAACTCGACATGCGCGCGCTCACCCCCGCGACCGTGTGCGACGAACTCGCGGGCAATCGCGCGACAGCACTCCTTCTTCTGGTCGGTCTCCCGGAGCCGGCAGTGTCGATCGTCAAATCTGTCCGCCGCGACCAGCGCCTCGCCGAGATCATGATTGGTGCTCCGGCCGGGCAACCAGAGTTCGCCGAATGGGCGACGCTGCTGGGCGACGACAGCGCTGCGATCCCGTTCTTGCGTTACCTGCCCGAGCGCCTCGGCCCGCTCGGTGCACGAGTCGAGGCGGCCCTCCGCGAGCGGCTAGCCGAAGCGCCCTCCTTCGTCGCCTTCGAGGGCTACGACACGATCGCCGTCCTCGCCGATGTGCTGCGTTCTCACGCCGCGGGCCGGGCGCGCACTGCTGGATCCTGGCCGCGCGTTTCAGTCGAAGGCACCCGCGGGCAGATCCAGTTCTCCCGCACGCCAGGCATCAGCGTTTGGCAATGGGCTTGGGCGCCAGTCCAAGTTGTTGATCGAGACCCGGCGGAACCCGATCGCTTTCGGATCCTTCATGCCAGCTGAGAGGGCACGGAGGCCCGACTGCCCAGACGGGCCTTACTTGGTTTCGCACTAGTTTGCTAAAGGTAGTTTTTACCAGCGATAACACCACCCCGCTCGCCGCGCGCTCCCGGCTTCTGGGGACCATCGGTGGGATGTTGACGCAGATCAAGGTGTTGGACCCTTCGGCTGCCATCACGATGATGGCGCCGTCCACTCAGTCGGAGGTATGACATCCCAACCGCCGTGATGCCACAGCCACGCGTGCGCGTACCTGTCCACCAGCGGAGTGCCGTACCACACTCGCGCCCACACAGGCATCCGGTCCAGGCGAAGCCCGATCCCGGGAGGCGGGGTCCAGTTCCATGCGGGCCGGACACCAGACGGCGCGACCCACCCGCCCGGCGAGGCCACTCGCGGCAATGCCGCCTGGCGGCGAGCTTCGGCCCGCGCCGCCTGGACAGCTGGATCGTCATTCGCCCTTGGCAGCGGGCCAGGTGTGCTTCGCATTCGCCGCTCATCTCGGACCATCACGAGCAGCAATGCGACCTCGAACACCACGGGTCCGATGACCACGTACTGCCAGCCAGCCAGGGCCGCCAGCCCAGCGGTCACGAGCCAGGCCAAGGTTCGAGCCTGCCAGCGGAGCCGAGCGAACGGCAGATGCCTGCGAAGGGCGGCAACAGGCCCTCTCGCGCGCCAGCTCCGCGAGCTGTATGTCACCGATCGGGCCTTCATGTCATCGCCGCTTAGTCCACGTCAGCCAGCCAGGTCTCTAGCCAGCTCCCACTGTAGCCCGGCATATGCCCGGCCCTCTGGCGTCGGCCGGGCGTCATCCCGTGGGGACCCGGCCAACCGGACAGCAGCGGTACCCTTCGGAGCGTGACAGCACTAGTCGACGGAGCCAGTTCAGCAGACCCGGGCGATGCCGCTGGCCAGGGCTCCTATAACCCGGGACGAGACGTCCAGAAGGTCGGTACCGCGACCTTCTTGGGTGAGGACGTTCGGAAGATCCATGACCCGGTTTGGGCCGTGGTGGGCAATCTTGGTGACAGCCAGTGCTACCTGGGTGTCCAGGCGAAGGTAGCTGCCGTTCAGGCTGCGATGTCGCAGCGCATCGCCAGCGAGGACCTCCCGGTGCGCTTGATCGCGCCGGCCTTCACCCTGGGTGTTTCGGACGGCCAGCTCAACGGCACCCCCGAGATGCGCTTCTCCCTCATCGGCAGGGAACTGGTCAACGACGCAACAGCCGTGCACCTGGCCGCTAACGGTGTGGCGGGCCTGATTGCCGTTGTCGCGTGCGACAAGCCGCCGGTGGGCACTGTTGCCGCCCTCCTCGAGCACAACGTGCCCTCGGTGATTCTGTCTGACGGCTCGATCAAGCCAGGCGTAGACCCTCAGACGGGTGCACGGCTCGATATCGTGGCCGCATTCCAGGCGGCCGCAGATCCTGATGAGGAGGTTCACGCTCGTATTGCGTTGCATGCCTGTCCTGGTCAGGGCAGTTGCGGGGGGATGTTCACCTACAACACCATGCAGACGTTCATTGGCGTGCTGGGCCTGGAACCGCTGCACATGGTCTCGCCGGCATCAGAGGACCCCCGCAGGACGGCCGAGTTTCCCGGCCAGCTTGTCGACTGCCTTATCACGATGGCAACTCGGAATATCCGGCCTCGAGACATCGTGACGCCAGCATCGCTGCGTAACGCACTGACCGTCGCGATTGCCATGGGCGGCTCGACTAACGTCATGCTGCACAGTGTCGAGATCGCCCGGGCCGCCGGGATCGACCTCTGGGATGAGGTGCTCTCCCAGGAAGAATTCAATGTGCTGTCACGCCGCCTGCCGGTGCTGGTCAACATGAGGCCCTTCGGGTCCTACTCAATGGTTGACGTCGAGACTGCGGGCGGGGTGCCTGCGGTAGTCCGCGAACTGCTGTCCGCCGGCTATCTCGATGCAGATGCGCTGACCTGCACGGGCGAGACGCTCGGCGAGCAGGTCAGCCGGCTTGCTCCGCCCCCGCCTGATCACCGGGTTATCTATTCGGTTGCTAAGCCGTTCAAGGACACCGGCGGCCTGCGGCTGCTCGGCGGGAATCTCGCTCCCGACGGCGGTGCGATCCTGAAGCTGGCGGGTGTCGAGAGCGGGATCTCGAATGGCGTTTTCACCGGCAGCGCTCGTGTCTTCAACAGCGAGCGGACCCTGATCAACGCTCTCGACGAACGGCCCGGCGACTTTCACGACAACGACATGGTGGTGATCCGCTACGAGGGTCCCCGAGGCGCTCCGGGCATGCCCGAGATGCTTGACCCGACCTCGAAGATCACCAGCCTGTGCCGCCAGCAGAACATCACAATCGCCCTGATGACCGATGCCCGTTTCTCCGGAGGATCCGTCGGACTCGTCATCGGGCACGTTGGTCCCGAAGCCTTCCTCGGCGGGCCCATCGCCCTCGTCGAAGACGGCGACACGATCGTGGTCGATGTCAACCAGAACCGGATCGACTGCCTCCAGCTCGACGACTCCCAGACGTTCGAACAGCGCTCCGCCGCCTGGAAAGCCGCCGCCGGATCCAACGGCGGCGTCCACCCCGACGCTGTCCCCGTCGCCCATCGGGTCCTGAAGAGAATGCGCGCCACCGCGGTTCCCGCCCTCCTCGGTGGCGGCATGACGTCCGGCTAGTAGCTCAGTCAGGCCGACGGCGCTAAAGGGGCGACAACCACGCCCTGGCGCTGCCGTTTGGTTGTCCCGAGCTCAGAAGCATCTCATTGCAATATTTGCCTCTGTGCTAGACTTGTAGGAAATGACCGGAATTAGCTCCATCGACAGATGCGCAAAAGTTGTCTGGGACTATCTGTGCCTGCACGCTCCAATTCAGCCGAGCACGGTCATTCTTGGCCTAGGTAGTCATGAAGTTAGGGTCGCCGAACATGCGGCTCAGCTGTATTTGGCCGGCTATGGAGAGCATCTCCTGTTCTCTGGCGGCTATGGCCTAGGCACTAGCGGCAGGTTTACGGAGCCGGAAGCGCAGGTCTTCGCCCGCCGAGCGATCCAGCTGGGCGTGCCTGCCGATCAGATTCTCACCGAGGAAACCGCCACGAACACCGGGGCCAACATCACCCTCGGGGCGAAGCTGCTGGCGGAGCGCGGCATGCACCCGCAATCTATCCTGCTTGTCACTAAGCCCTACATGGAACGACGAGCCTGGGCCACGTTCAAGATGCAGTGGCCGTCACCGCAGCCTCGGGTGACGGTGACGTCGCCTCAGATCGATTACGACCATTACTTCGTTGGCGCATACCCGAAGTCACTAGAGATCCGAATAATGCTTGGCGACATGCAGCGGATTAGGGAGTATCCGAAGCTCGGTTACCAGGTCGAACAGGAGATCCCCCCGGAAGTCTGGTCCGCCTACGAGCAACTTGTCAGACTTGGTTACGGCGGTCGAGCAATCGTTCCCCCACCGCAAGACACTGCTCCCGCAATCGCGGTTTAAACACAGACTAAGTGCGCCGGCTGCCCTGGCGGCCTCAAGCTCGTGACGCGGCCCAGGCGGCACGTGGGCATGGGTACAGTCGGGTCGTGAAGCGTACCGTGATCCTCCTGACGATCGCGGTTGTGGGCGCCGGGCTCTCAGCCTGCTCGAGTCCGCCGGTGCACGCGGCGAGATCCGCGCCGAGTGCGCGGGAGTCCTCGGTGCTGAACCTCAGCTGCGCTGAGTCCGTCGGCCAGCAGGGAAGAGACCACGAGACTGTGGTCGGTGGCGTCGAAGGGCTTGTATTGCCCGGCTCGGCCGAGCCTGCCAG
>DATMMA010000068.1:0-2157 GCA_035570295.1 Streptosporangiaceae bacterium | reverse complement strand
AGCCGTCCACGCCGACGGCCGCGACGGGCTCGCCAGCCAGCCTGCTGAGGGCGGACTTAATCTCCTGCTGCAGCGGGTGATCGGGATCGCGGTAGCTATCCGTCGGCCAGCCGGCCGCGACACAGGTCGCCAGCATCGCAGCGTGCTTGCCGCTGCAGTTGAAGTGGATACGGTCCGGCTCGGCGCCGGCCGCGATCATAGCCCGGTTCGCCTGCTCGTCCAGCGGGTAATCCGGCGGGCACTGCAGCGCCTCCTCCGTCAGGCCGGCGGAAGCCAGGATCGCCCGGACGCCCGCCACGTGGAAGTCCTCGCCAGAGTGGCTTGCCGCGGCAAGCGCGAGCAGCTCGCCATCCAGCTTGAGGCCGCAACGGAGCATGGCAACCGCCTGGAATGGCTTATTCGACGAGCGCGGGAACATCGGGACATCGGCCGTCCCTGCCGCGAGCAGCACGCTGCCGTCAGGGGCGAGGGCCGCGAGCGCGCCGCGGTGCCGCGATTCGACGAACCCGGACCGGATGACCTCGGCAAGTACCGGGTTAACAGCACTGTCGTTAGTCGCACTGGCAGAGCTACCTGAGTGCGCGAAGTCAGCGGTGATCGGGCACCCCCAGCATCTCGCGGGCCGCAGCGGGCGTCATGGCCGGGCGCTGTGCTAGCGCGGCGGCTCCGGCAGCTCGCTCTACCAGCTCCGCATTGCTCGCGACCGGCCGGCCGCGGGCGAACGTGACCGTGTCCTCCATGCCGACCCGCAGATGTCCGCCTGCCGCGAGAGCTGAGAACAGCACCGGCAGCGACGTTCGTCCGATCCCGGTAGCTGACCAGGTGGCACCAGGCGGCAGCGCCGCGACGGCATGCACGAGCGTCGCCGCATTCCCCGGCATCCCGCCGGGAACGCCCATCACCAGGTCGCAGTGCACATGCCCGCCGGCAGGCGGCCCGAACTCGGCGACCAGGCGGTGCAGTGCGGCAATGTGCCCGAAGTCGAACAGCTCGAATTCCGGAACGACGCCGAGCGACTGCGTCTTTGCATAGAGCTCGGTCATGAAGCCCCAGGGGTTCATGAACACATCGTCACCAAAGTTCACCGTGCCGCAGGTCAATGAGCAGGCGTCCGGGCCCGCGTCCAGCACCGCCAGGCGCCGCTCGAAACTGTCAGTGACCGCCCCGCCGGTCGACAGCTGCACGATCAGATCGGTGGACTCGCGCAACGCGCGGACGGTATCGGTCAGCCTGCCGATGTCCAGCGTGGGTTTCGCGTCCGCGTCCCTGATGTGTACGTGAATAACCGCCGCACCAGCCGCCTGGCATTCCTTGGCGGTGGTAACCAGTTCCTCCAGCGTGACCGGCAGGGCGGGAACGGCGGACTTGTCCACCTCCGCTCCCGTCGGGGCCACGGTAATCAGCGTGGCCGGGTCACCGCGATCAGGCTTGCCGCTGACTGCCATGATGTCCTGTCACCAGCCCTTCTGTGCCGCCAGTGTGCGGGCTACCGCAGTCTATTCGGCCCCGTTCCCGATCAGATAGCAGGTCGCCGGGGGCCAGCGACGCGACGCCCGTCGGATGTCAGGCACGGCCGTGGCAGAATCCTGACTCGTGCGAGCCGTCGTTCAGCGAGCCAGCCAGGCCAGCGTTACCGTCGGCGGAGCGGTGGTCGGCCGGCTGACCTCGCCAGGCCTTGTGGTACTGGTCGGTGTCACGCACAGCGACACGCAGGCGACCGCCGCAGCGCTGGCCAGCAAGGTCTATCACCTGCGGATCCTGGCAGGCGAGAAGTCGTGCGCAGACCTTAACGCGCCGCTGCTCGTAGTGAGCCAGTTCACGCTCTACGCCGATACCGCCAAGGGGCGGCGGCCGAGCTGGAGTGCAGCCGCGCCGGGACCGGTGGCCGAGCCACTGGTGGTCGCGTTCGCCGAGGCGCTGCGCGCCCTTGGAGCGAGTGTCGAGACGGGCGTGTTCGGCGCGCAGATGCTTCTGGAGCTGGTCAACGACGGCCCGGTCACGCTGATACTGGAGGCGTAGCGCCCTCGGCTAGCCGCGGGTGCGCGCGCGGGCCGACTTGGCGCCCGCTAGATGCCTGCGGGTGAACTCCAGCGACTCTGCCAGGTCGGTCTGCCGGTCGGCGATTGTCGGGGCCCGGTGGGTGCTTACTTCCAGGAC
>DATMMA010000067.1:0-2049 GCA_035570295.1 Streptosporangiaceae bacterium | reverse complement strand
CGTCGATATCGCCCGCCGTGGGCGCGTCGAGGATGCCTGGCACTTGCTGCTGCGCGGCGAACTGCCGACGCCGCAGCAGCGGACAGCGTTCGCCAGCGAAGCGGCCGGCTGGCGCGAGCTGCCAGCCGGCGTGGCTGAGTTGCTGCCAGCGATCACCCGCCAGAGCCCCGCCGGCTCGCTGTCGTCACTGCGAACGGCGATCTCGCTGGCCGCCCAGGCCCTCGGCTGCAGGCCGTGGACCGATCAGCCGGAAGAAGAGACCGCGGCGCAGGCCGCCCGCCTGTCGGCGCTGATGCCAGTGCTGGCCGCAGCGCTGTTCCGGCTGGCCAGCGGCCTCGACATGATTCAGCCGCGGGCCGACCTCGGCTACAGCGACAACTACCTCTACATGATCACCGGCGAGGAGCCGGATGCCCGGAGCCGGTACGCGGTCGAGCGATACCTGATGCTCACGATCGATCACGGCTTCAACAACTCGACGTTCACCTCGCGCGTGATCGCGTCCTCAGGCGCTGACCTGGGCGCCGTCGTGTCCGGTGCGCTCGGGGCCCTGTCCGGGCCATTCCACGGCGGCGCGCCGGCCAGGGTGTTCGACATGCTCGACGCCATCGGGTCGCCGGACAACGCCGAGCCATGGCTGCGCCGCGCGATCGAGCAAGGCGACAAGCTCATGGGCTTCGGCCACCGGATCTACAAGACCGTCGACCCGCGCTCCCAGTTGCTGCACGAGGTAGCCAGGGAACTGCATAGCGACCGGGTGGAGTTCTCCGAGATCGTGGAAAAGACCGCCGTCGAGCTGCTCGCCGAGCTCAAGCCGGGGCGCGAGCTGTACGCCAACGTTGAGTTCTACGCAGGCGTAGTGCTGGAGGCGGCGGGCCTGCCGCGGGAGATGTTCAGCGCCACATTCGCCTGCAGCCGGATCATCGGGTGGATGGCAAACGTGCTGGAGCAGATCGACGACAACCGGATCTTCCGCCCGCTGGCGCACTACGACGGGCCAGAGGCACCGCGAGAGTTCCCGGCTGCCTGGCAGCCCGGCCAGCCCTGATCCGCACAGCCCTGATCCGCACAGCCCTGAACTGCAGCTGAATCTCGCACATTACGGGTAGCTGGGCAGTGCGATATGGTTACCCGTATGAAGACCACGGTGGAATTGCCAGACGACCTAGTGCGCGAGGCCCAGCAGATCGCCAGGGCCGAGGGGACCACGCTTAGATCTGTGCTCGAAGAAGGCTTGCGAGCGGTCATCAATCGGCATAAGACCGCGCAGCAGTTCGCACTCCGCGATGCCAGTGTGGACGGTCGCGGTCTTAACCCGGACCTGGCGGAGGCAGGCTGGGAGAGGATCAGGGAGATCAGTTACGGAGATCGGCTGTGATCGCCGTCGATACCAACGTCCTTGTGTACGCGCACCGCCGCGACTCGCAGTTCCATCAGCCAGCAGCCGAAGCGATCACGCAACTTGCCGAGAGTCCCGCACAGTGGGCGGTGCCGTGGCCCTGCCTACACGAGTTCTATTCGGTAGTGACTCATCCGCGCATCTACAGCCCGCCGAGCACCCCGACCGCGGCCGCTGACCAGATCGGCGCATGGCTTGAGTCGCCATCCGTGGTTCTCCTGAGCGAGGGAGAGACCTACTGGTCAGCACTCAGCTCACTGCTCACTGATGGAAAGGTGAGCGGGCCGCTCGTACACGATGCCAGGATTGCGGCGCTCTGCCTGAGTCACGGCATACGCGAACTGTGGAGCGCCGACCGCGACTTCGGGCGGTTCCCTCGACTTAAGGTGACGAACCCGCTAGTGACGTCGCGCTAGCCGCCGAGCTGCTTGCGGTCGCGCGACCGGCGCAGGCGACGGCGCTGCTCCGGGGACAGCATCCGATAGGCGATGACGGGTATGGCGACCGCGGCGGCGATGACCGCGATGGCAAGCCACGGATTGATGATGAACAAAATCAGCCCGATGGCGACCCCAATAAGGCCATACCTCAAGTGCGGTGTCATGCCGGGCTCCCTTCGGGGAACTGCGCTCCCCTCTCCTGATGTCAAC
>DATMMA010000066.1:0-4812 GCA_035570295.1 Streptosporangiaceae bacterium | reverse complement strand
GAGGTCGACTTCGGCGCCACGCCCTGAGAGCGAGCGCTACACCCTGACAGTGAGCCGGGGTACCAGGCGTGATGTGCGGCGGACCATTCACCTGGCGACGCGAGCAGACTGGGCCAGACCGTGACTTGCGACGCTGACGTCCGCGTCGCCAAGTCCGGCTTCGATCAGCTCATGCCATCGGCGGTCGATCTGGACGGCGATCGGTAGTGCACGTTCCCCGCCCTCGGTGACCGCAAGGTCGACGTCCTTGGTCGCCCAGCGCAGCGAGAAGTCCGGCGATTCATCTCCGGCGTCGATCTTCGCGAGTTTCATCAAGGCAGCGGGCGCTTCCAGCGGACTGCCGTGCAGTGCCTCGCGGAGCGCGTCATGGCTCACATCGAGCACGTCGGCGAGCGCGGCCGATTCCGCGATGCCCTCCATAAGGAAGGCCAGCCAGCTATTCAGGACCAGCTTCAGCCGGCTGCCCGCCCCGGCCTCGCCCAGCCATAGGGTCCGGCTGCCGAGGGCGCCGAAGACGGGCTCCAGAGCCTGCCGCGCTGCCTGGGGGCCTGATGCGAGAATCACCAGCCGGCCCGCCTCCGCAGGCTGGCGCGTGCCGGAAACCGGGGCGTCCACAAACCAGACATCAGGCCGCTGACCCGCGACCTTAGCGGTCAGCTGCTGAGTGGCCGCCACGCCGATCGTGCCCATCTGCGCCCAGATCGCACCGGTTGGCAGCCCATTGAGCATGCCCTGGTCGATCGCCACCGATGTCACGGCGGCGAGATCCGGCAGCATGGTGATCGCCACGTCAGCGCGGGCGACCGCTTGATCAGCGCTTGCGTGCGCGATGGCGCCTGCTCCGGTCAATCGTGCCGCAGCTTCTGGCGAGCGATCCCACACCTCGACGGCTAGCCCCGCGCCCAGCAGGTTGCGGGCCATCGCGCTGCCCATGGTCCCGATTCCGAGCACGGCCACCCGCGGTGCGGCCTCACGCCCGAGCCGGCCACCTGCAGCGTCTTCTGATTGTGCGTGAGTCATAACGTCCCCAAGAAAGGCGCAGGAAGCGGCGCCGCCACCTGCGGGACCGCTCGTGAGCCGACGATCACTTCCCGTGGTTGTGGTTAGCCGGTGGGGGAGATGGTGACTTAGGTCCAGCCGTGGTCGCGCGGGCTCGCCGACCCTGGCGAATACCCACCCCAGCTAAGGCTCCTGCGTCGGCGGACTCGCGGCATCCCCCGAACAAGCAGTTCCGCCGTTCCGGACCCGAACGGCCACGGAGGCAAGCCGACGCTAGTCCGTGATATCCGTAATATCCGGCGTGGATGCCGACACGAATCATCGTGAGCACGTGATCGCCAGTTCCGTCAGCGAAGCCGACAAGATAAACGCGAGCACCCAGCGCGCCCACCGCGGCAGCGCCCGCCATCGAGCCCGCGCATCGGCTAACACGCGACCAGGTCACGCAGCCGCGGCAGGCGGAGCATGTCCGATCTGTTCAAGACGGCACCGGGGGCAGTCAACGTAGCCTGCGGGTTATGGACGACATATTCGCAGCGGGAGACACGTTCCTGCTCAATCACGCGCGGCTGCTGGAGCGCCGCCTCTTCGCAACCTGCTTCCTCGGCCAGCCCCCGACGCACGTGGTCGATGCACTGCGCGGCTATCAGAACGACGACGGCGGTTTCGGCCACGCACTCGAACCCGACAAGCGCTGCCCGGCCAGCCTGCCGATCGACGTCGAGACTGCCTTCCAGGCGCTCGCCACGGCAAGCACCGTCAATGCTGACATGGTGAACCGGGCATGCGACTTCCTCGCCCGGACAGCCGCGAATGCCGGAGCTAGTGGTGCTGTTCCGCTGGCGTTCCCGGTTATAGAGGCTTTTCCCAGGGCCACCCACTGGAGCGAATGGACCTACGAGCCTGGCCTCAACCCGACGGCCGGCCTGGTGGGGCTGCTCTATCAGCTCGGTGTCGACCACCCCTGGCGGGAGGCCGGCGCCGCCTACTGCTGGAGCAAGCTGGAGTCGGGCGAACTGCCGAGCGACGCCCACGCGCTCTCCGAGACGATGATTTTTCTAGAGCAAGTTCCAGACCGGGAACGGGCCGACAGGATCGCAGCCGCCCTCGCGGCGAATCTCGCCGGGATCGCCATGTTCCACCTCGACCCGGACGCGGAAGGATACGGGCTTACGCCGCTCGCTATCGCGCCGCGAGCGGACTCGCGGTGGCGTTCGCTGTTCACGGATGCGCAGATCGACGGCCATCTCGACCGCCTGATGAAGGCGCAGCAGGACGACGGCGGCTGGCCAATCTCCTGGGAACCGCCCAGCGAGGGAGCTCGCTGCGAGTGGCGCGGCGTGGTGACCCTGGGGGCCCTTCGCACCCTCACCTCGTACGGCCGCATCACCCCGAACGCTTAGCTCAGTTGGTTTGCTGGCCGGCCCTGTTACGGGGCCGGCCGCGAGCCGCCGGGGTGGTAACGCTCCTGCCGCTCGACCGGCGCGTCCCCGAACGACGCCTGGCAGCTGATCACCTCGCCGCGGCTGAGCCTGGCCGAGTTGCACGTCTACGTCGACAACGCCCGCGCGGTCGCGCTGTACGAGGGCCTCGGCTCGCGGCCGTGCGGCGCGCCGGCACCCCATCCGCGGACCGGCAAGCCGGAGCAGTGTTACGAGCTCCAGTTGTAACTCGCGGGCACCGTCCGCTGACTGTGCGCTGTCGTTGCTAGGGTTCGCGGCCGATTAATCGCTAATGGCGCGGCGACTCACCGACTCCGTAGTCGGTTGCTGGGGGCAAAGTTCGTATACCGGGCGCCGAAAGCCAGCAAACAACTACGGAGTAATCGGCTAGGCAATCAGTGCGAGAGTGAGCGGCCGACGCGGCCGCCCGTGAGCGGCGGTCCGTCAGGCGGGATAAGCCTTCGCCAGCCCGGCGGGCGTGCGGGTAGCCTCCGGCCGTGAGCTGCCAATGACTGCGCTGCGCTTGCCAAGCCGGCTCGCCGAGTGTGTAGCCAGCGACACTGACCCGGCTCGCCAGCGCTGGGTGGACCGGCTTGGAGATGTCATCGCGCAGATCGCAGGGCAGTGGGAGCTTAAGCTCGGCGACCCATTCGAGCCCGGAGGCGCCTGCGCATGGGTGGCCCCGGCCAGAACCGCCAGCGGGGAGCAGCTCGTGGTGAAGGTGGGCTGGGTGCATCCCGAAGCCACCCACGAGGCGGCCGGCCTGCGCTTCTGGGACGGGAACGGGGCAGTCCGGCTACACGCATGCGAACTCCTCGGTGATTGCCTGGCGATGCTGCTCGAAAGGTGCGAGCCAGGGACGATGCTCGCTGAACTGCCGGAGCCGGATCAGGACGAGATCTTGTGCACGCTGCTGCCGCCACTGTGGCGTGAGCCGCCCGTCGGCCACGACTTCCCGTCGCTGGCGGAGATGTGCGAGCGATGGGCGCGAGAGTACGAGGCGAAGGCAGATCGGCAGCCCCTGGATCCGGGCATCGAGCGAGCGGGGATCGAGCTGTTCCGGACGCTGCCAGCGTCGGCCGATCGGCAGGTTCTGCTCGCCACGGACCTGCACGCCCAGAACGTCCTGGCGGCGCAGCGCGAACCCTGGCTGGCCATCGATCCCAAGCCGCACATTGGCGACCCTGCCTACGATCCGCTTCAGCACATGATCAACTGCGAGCGGGTAGTCGTTGACCCGGCCGGACTTGCGCGTCGGCACGCGGAACTGCTTGGCCTCGACCCGGAGCGGCTGCGGCTCTGGCTGTTCGCACGCTGCGTGCAGGGATCGCCCGACTGGCCGGAACTTGCCGAGGCGGCTGTCAGACTCGCTCCTTGAGGCGGCTGTCGGGCTCGCTCTTTGAGGCGGCATCCGCGGCCCAGCGGCTCTCCGCGGGCTGTTAGCCAGACAGGCTGCTACCGGCTCGCTCGGCTAGGGCGTCGAGCACTGAAATCTGCGCCTGTGGCACCGTGACCTCCAGCGCCAGGCCGCCTGCAGTCGCGGTCAGCGTGAACGTGAAGAACGAGCAGCATTCCGTCTCGGCCGCAATCAGCTCCGCCGTCCGCCCAGCCGGTCCAGGACCTGGCTCAAGCTCAAGCCGCAGCCTGGTTGCCTCAGGGCGCTCGACCCGCCGGACGGCCTCCGCGAAAAGCTGGCTGAACTCAGCCCCCCGAGCTAGCCGCGCGGTGTCTGAGAGCGTGCACGCCGGTATTTCCATACCGCCACGGTAAGTCGTCCGTGCATCCCCCGCGTTTTCCTCCATGATCGTTGTGAAGTTTGGGGTGCTATGGGCCCTCTGGATCAACAACGATCATGGAGTGGTTGACTACCGTGGGCAGGTGGCTGGATCTCAACCCGCTCTGCCCGGCGCAAGATCGGTGACAGCTGCGGTGCAGGCAGCCCTGACAGGCTCGGGCACCGGGAACCTCGGCGCGAGCGTGCAGCGGCTGATCGCTGCATACCGTGCGGGCGAAGTGCCGGCGGCGCCGGTCATCAAGTCCTCAATCGACGCCGCCGCATACGCGGCGTACCGAATGCCCGCGACCGCAGCGGCAGCCGCTGCGGCGCTGCGCGAGATGCGATTGTCGCTCCCTGGCTGGGCGCCGTCGAGCCTGATCGACTTCGGGGCGGGAACGGGCGGTTCCGCTTGGGCGGTAGCCAGCGACCTGCCCAGTATTGAGGCGATCACCTTGCTCGAACAGTCGCCGGACGCGATCAGCCTGGGCAGGGCGATATTCGCCCAGGCGCAGTCGGACGCACTGCGGTTCGCGACCTGGCAGCTGTGGCGGCTCGGCGAGAGTGACAATGGCAAGGCCGACTCGCCGACTGCTG
>DATMMA010000065.1:0-5540 GCA_035570295.1 Streptosporangiaceae bacterium | reverse complement strand
TATCCGAGGACGTGTCACGCGCAGGGAAGCGCCGCGCAACAAGCGTTCGAACTCCAAGGGCGTGGGCACGTTCTGAAGTGTTGCCCATTTTCTAGAATGAATCAAGTCTGCGACTCGCCTGTTAGTCGTGCAACTAGCCTTAACCAGGACAAACCAGACCACCAGTAACCGGAAGCATGGGGGCCGGTTCCCGGCCATCACCGGGGGTCCTGTGGTCGCGCGCCTGAGCGGAGTTGCGACAGAGCCGATTATTTCGGCGCCGCCTGCCAGTCCTACCCATCGGGGCCGCCGCGTCAGCCGGCAGCGGCACGTGCACAGCCCGAAGCCCGCGCCTCACGGCAACGACGGGAAGATTGGAGAACTGGTGAACATCCCGGTGAGAACCCTGGAGCGGCCTAACGGCCGCGCTTGCGGTCGACCATGTGCCGCCGGTCACGCTACCGTTTTGCCGGTGACGGTTAGACCCGGCGCGCGCCCGGACGAAATGACGCTGCTGACGCTGGCCCAGGGCGGCGACCACGACGCGTTTGGCGAGCTTGCCGGTGCCCACCGCGCCGAGTTGCGGGCCCACTGCTACCGGATGCTCGGCTCACTGCACGACGCCGAGGATGCCCTCCAGGAGGCGTTGCTGCGTGCCTGGCGGGGCCTTTCCGGATTCGAGGGGCGTAGCTCGGTACGCTCGTGGCTGTACGCGATCGCTACTAACGCGGCCCTGGACCTCGCCCGGCAAAGGTCGCGACGGGAGCTTCCCGTCGGCTTCGGCCCCGCCGCCGCCGCGCGGGCCGGCCTGGACCCGTCGCAGGCCGAGCCCCTCTGGCTAGAGCCCTATCCAGACCAGTGGCTGGCCGATGACGCAGCCTCGTCGCCCGAAGCGCGTTATGAGCAGCGCGAGAGCGTGGAACTGGCGTTCGTTGTCGCCCTGCAGTGCCTGCCGCCGCTGCAACGCGCGGTCCTGCTGCTACGCGAGGTGGCCGGCTTCTCCACCGCGGAGATATCCCGCCAGCTCGGCACGTCGGCAGCCGCGGTCAACAGCGCCTTGCAGCGCGCCCGTGCCACTGCCCGTGACCGACTCCCGGACGCAAGCCAGCAGGAGACCCTGCGCCAGCTCGGGGACGAGCGCACCCGCGCCCTGGTCCAGCGCTATGCCGACGCCCTGGAGCGCGGCGACGCCGACACCCTGATCAGCATGCTCACCGAAGAGGCGACCTGGTCCATGCCGCCAGAGCCCGACTGGTTCCGCGGTCACCAGGCCATCAGGGAATTCCTCCTTGGCGGCCCGCTCTGCGTGCGATGGAGGCACCGGGCCGCCCGGGCTAACGGGCAGCTTGCCGTGGGCTGCTACCTCTACGACGAGGCCCGCGGCCGTTACATCCCGTGGGTTATCGACGTCCTGACTCTCGAGGGCGACAAGATCGCGGCGGTGACGGCATTCCTGGCCGCCGAGGCGGCCCCGCCCGGCCGCTCCGGTAACCCGGTATCCGGAACCGAACTGTTCTCCCGCTTCGGGTTGCCGGCCGAGCCCGGCCCTGCAGCGGCTCACGCCGGAGAGTACGCCGCTCACTGAGCACCCGAGTGACCCGGCGATCGGGGCGGCGGCTAGTCCTGCCGGATGCTTAGATACCGGGGCGGAACCGCCGCCGGTTCCGGGAGTACCAGCGGCCCCGCCCCGGGCTCGATTGAGCCGAGAATCGCCGGGTGCCGCGCGCCCGTCGCGGCGGTAACGGAGCCGGTCAGGCCGTTCCAGCTGAGGAAGCCGAGCACCGCGAACGCGACGGCTTCCTTCGCTTGCGCCGGGATGCCGAGATCGCCGGTGGTCAGCACGCGGACGGCAGGCACTGCGGCACGCAGCCAGGTCATCGTCGTCGGATTCGAGCTGCCGCCGCCAGACAATACGAGTTCGGTGAGTCCGTGCTGCTCAGCGGCCCCGGCCAGCAAGTCGACCAGGAGCCTGGTCACGGTTGCAGACACGTCCGCGGCCGGCGGCTCGGGTGCGATGCCGTCAAGCATGGCACGCAGGTACGGCTCGTTGAAAAGCTCACGCCCGGTGCTGCGCGGGGGCGGCAGCAGGTAATACGGCTCCGCCTTCAGCCGCGCCAGCAGCGCGGCGTTGACGGTTCCCCGCGCGGCGATGGCGCCGTCGACGTCGAAGAACTGCGAGCCAGCACTCGCCCAGGATGCTGCCGGGTCCATCAGCGCGCCGGCCGGGCCGATGTCGTAGGCGACGAGGACCCGGCCGTCCTCGACCACCGTGAGGTTCGCTATGCCGCCCAGGTTGACCGCCGCACCCGGGCCAGGCCGGCCGGCCAGCAGAAGCTGGTCGAACATTGCGACCATGGGCGCTGCCTGACCGCCGGCGACTAGGTCGCGGCTGCGCAGGTCGGAGATCACCGGCAAGCCGGTGCGCTCGGCCACCTCGGCGGAGTTGCCCAGCTGAAGGGTGCCGAGGGCGCGCCCGGCATCGTCCACCCAGTGGAAGAACGTCTGGCCGTGCAGCACCGCGAGGTCAGCCTGCCCGGCGGCAAGTTCGTCAGCGGCCGCCACGAAGGCCCCGGCATACAGATTGCCGAGCTCTGCGTGCAGCTGGCACAGCTCGCCGGCGCCGGGCTTGCCTGGCGGCAAAGCCGCTACGATCCGGTCACGCAGGGCGTCCTCGAACGGCGTGCTGAGGACGCCCCGGTAGACGAGCCTGAGTTCCTCGCCGTCGAGCTCAAGGTCCGCGCATGCGACATCGATGCCGTCGACCGAGGTCCCGGACATGCAACCCAGCACCCGGGCACGGCGCGCATGTGAATATGCAACTACTCTGGAACTCACGATGGAAAACAGTAACATGGGCCGTCGCCCCTGAGTAACGGATTGAGGAGGGCGGCGGTGCAAGCAGAGCCGCAGACAGAGCAGCCGGAAGCCGAGTCCTGGCCACCACTGCCGAGAACCGAGACGCGCAATGAGCGCACGACGCAGATCGACACCGTGGGAACCCTGGAGTTGCTGCAGCTGCTTAACGCAGAGGATGGCCTCGTGGCCGGAGCCGTGGCGGCTACCCTGCCGGTGCTCGCCACGGTGGTCGATGCCACTGTTGCCCGGCTGCGGGCTGGCGGCCACGTGCATTACTTCGGAGCCGGCTCGTCCGGCCGCATCGGCGTGCTCGACGCGGCTGAGGTTGTCCCCACTTTCGGCGCCGATCCTGGCATGTTCGTCGCGCATCACGCAGGTGGCGAGGCCGCCGTGGCGCAGGCAATCGAGGCCGCTGAGGACCGGCAGTCGCTGGGGGAGACGGCGGCCTCAGGACTGATCTCAGCCGACGTGGCGATCGGCCTGTCGGCAAGCGGCCGGACTCCGTATGTCGCGGGCGCGCTGCGCCGCGCGCGGTCCCTTGGTGCACTCAGCGTGCTTGTCAGCAGCAATCTCGCGGCTCCGCTAGCCGAGCTGGCGGACTACAGCCTGCTGGCCGACACCGGCCCTGAAGCGATAGCCGGATCGACTCGGCTCAAGGCGGGCACGGCCGAGAAGATGATCCTCAACTCGCTCTCCACGGCCGTTATGATCAAGCTGGGCCGGACCTACTCGAACCTCATGATCTCGCTGTCTGGCACGAACGAGAAGCTCCGCCTGCGCCAGTTGCTCATACTGATGGAGATATCGGGGACCAGCGAGGCTGCCTGCCGCGCCGAGCTTGATCGCTGCGGCGGCGATCTCCGGCTCGCGCTGCTGTGCCTGCTTGCCGGGATAACACCGGAATCGGCCGCCAGCGCGCTAGCGGCTGCCGACGGCAATGTCCGGGCGGCGCTGGCTGCGGTTGCAGCTTCCGATGGCTCAAGCGATAGCCGGCCCGGAAGCCGGTGACCGAGGAGGCGGCGGTGACCGAGGCTGGCCAGGCAGTGGATGGCATGAACGTGCAGGAAATCAGGCGGCAGCCGGGTCCCGGCGAGCCGTCAGTTCCGGACGCAGGCGACGACATCCTGGTCACTGTGCGGGCACTGCTGCCGAACCTGGCACCTGTCGAGCAGCGGGTCGCGCGGCAGGTACTGGCGGATCCGTTCGGCACGGCCATGCAGGCTATCTCTGAGCTGGCAGCCTTGTGCGATACCTCGGCCACTACCGTCGTCAGGTTCTGCCGCGCTGTCGGCCTGCGTGGTTATCCGGAACTGCGGATCGCTCTCGCGGCAGCAGCCGCGCAAGCCGA
The DNA here is from genome assembly GCA_035570295.1 of Streptosporangiaceae bacterium. Lineage (GTDB taxonomy): Bacteria > Actinomycetota > Actinomycetes > Streptosporangiales > Streptosporangiaceae > JAJYUU01. Next base: position 1,357 of record DATMMA010000065.1, on the reverse strand, counting down.
CCGAAGGGCCGGCGTAGAGCCGTCTCACGACATCGCGCCCGGTGATGACGCTGCGACGATCGCTGAGAAGATCGCGCGAGCAGACGCCCATGCAGTGACCGACACTGCCAAGCACCTGGACATCGACACCCTGGTCCAGGTCGTGGACGCCCTTGCCAGCGCCCGGCGGATCGACATCTACGGAGTTGGCGCTAGCGGCTACGTAGCCCTGGACCTGCAGCAAAAACTTCAGCGCATCGGCAAGCCCGCGTTCGCCTGGCCGGATCCGCACATGGCCATCACCTCCGCCGCGCTGCTCGGCCCCGCGGATGTCGTCGTGGCGCTATCGCACACCGGCACCACGGCCGACACGATCGACGCCATGCGCGAGGCGGGCGGTCACGGCGCGCGCACGGTGGCCATCACGAATTTCCCGCGCTCGCCGATAACGACAACGGCTGACTTCGTGCTACTCACCGCGGCCCGCGAGACGGCGTTCCGCTCCGGCGCCATGACCAGCCGGATCGCGCAGCTCACCGTGGTGGATTGCCTGTTCGTCGTGCTGGCGCAGCACGATCTGCCCGCCAGCCGGGAGGCGCTCGAGCGGACCTACGAGGCTGCCCAGGCAAAGCGCACCAGGCGCGGAAGGCGGCACCCGGCCGGCTAGCACAGTCGGCAAGCACAGGCGGCCAGACGCACCCGGCGCGCGCCAAGCATGTTGCTTATTGACATCTCGAACATCTCGCTCGTAACATCCTTACAACCAACGAGCCGGACGCCCAGGCGGCATGCCTGGCCCGGACCCCCCAAGACCGCTGGCCCGTTGCTGACAGCCGTGCCAGAACCGCACCCTGATGGCAGCCTGCTAGGCGGCACGGACGACATCGCCCCTGAGGTGGCGGATCCGAGTCAGACTCAGGTGCCGGCGAGCGCGCGGGCCGGGTGCCCGTACGTTCCGCGCTGCCCGATCAGGATAGACAGGTGCTTGACCGAGGACCCGCCGCTGGAGGTCGTGGCCGGTGCGCACGAGGCAGCCTGCTACCGGGCCGGCGTTGCGGTGGGCTCCGGCAGCGGCATGCCTGCGGAGTCCGGCAGCCTGCCAGGGGAGCGGGCATGACACTCCCCGTGTCAACCTCAGGCGGCAGTTTGCCCGGCCGATTGTCTGGCAAGGGCGGCTGCGGCGGTGTGCTGGGCGGGGTCGTAGGGGATGCCGTCGATCCAGCATCGGTAGATGACGCGGATCCAGGCGCGGGCGAGGATGCGGGTGGCGTGCGGGTGGTCTTTGCCGGCGGCTCGGGCGTTGTTGTAGATCGTCGCGGCCCAGGGGCTGGCGTGCCGGCTGTTGTCGGCGAAGGTTGGGCTGCCCCGCGCTTTCCGG
>DATMMA010000064.1:0-4241 GCA_035570295.1 Streptosporangiaceae bacterium | reverse complement strand
GCAGCATGGCACTGGCCAGCTCGCGGAGCGTCCGGCTCTTGGCAGGTCTCGGCGTCGCAGCCAGCACGTCGTAGTCGGCTGCCGCGATAGCTGCCAGCGCCGCCCGGCCACCCGCCAGGTATCCAGCGACTGCAGCGCGTGCCGCGCCGCGCAGCTGGCCCACCAGCGGTGCGCCCTGGCTGATCAGCGAGCCTGCCCTGGCCGCCTCGAAGCTGATAAGCCGCCGAAGCTGGGGTGGCGCCGTGCTGCCAGCCAGATCTTCCTCCGTGCAGTCGTAGCTTCGCAGGTCTTCTGCAGGCAGGTAGACCCGGCCAGCCTGGAAGTCCTCAGCGACATCCTGAAGATGCTCGACGATCTGCAGCCCGGTGCAGATGTAGTCGGACAGCTGCACCCGCTCTGGCGTGCTGCACCCGAAGACATCCAGGACGATGCGGCCGACCGGATTCGCCGAGAGCCTGCAGTAACCGAGCAGCTCGTCGAAGGTCGCGTACCGGCTGACCAGCTGATCCTGCTGATTGGCCCCGATGAGGTCCAGAAAGGGCTGCATCGGGATAGCGCAATCGGTCACCACGCTGGCGAGGCCCCGTACTGCCGGGTGGCGCGGCCGGGCGGCATCACCGCCTGGCTGGGCATACAGCCGCCGGAGGTCTTCCGCCAAGTCAGCGAGCAGCGCCAGCCGCTGCTCCGGCGCGCCTTCGTCGCCGATGTCGTCCACGGTCCGGGCATAGCTGTAGACAGCCATCAGGTGGTCTCGGTGCCGTCGCGGCAGCATCCGGAGGGCGACCGGGAAGTTCTCGGCGGCCGCCTTGCCGGCCATCACAGCCTCCGGAGGGCCTGCCGCGGCCGGGTTCGGTGGCAGCACGCTGCGCCCATGCGGGTGCGCCAGAGTGGCCTCCGCAGCGGCCCGGTCGCGAGTCATGATCTCTATTTGCGCATGGTCCGACGATCTGATGCAAACAATGACGTGCTCGTCACCTGATATGGACGTCAGCTTTAGCGCCCGGCACCCGCTCCGGCGCGGTGCATGACCTGCAGTGAAGCAAATATAGCGAGGTTTGTCGGATACAAGCTTTATATACTTTACAAGCGTAATATCCAAAATGCGAAGTTGTGGCGGCAGTTGCGGCCCCGGCGTCTCCTGCGAGCCTGGAAACCACTAGTCTCCCAACATGAGCCGGGAACCTAGCCCCTCTCGGGGCAGGACCCGGCAGGTGGACCAGCCCGCCAGGCGCGGCGGATCATTCCCGATAGGGAATGAGGGTGACACTGGCACAGTTCAGGCGGGAGTGAAAGCGAGCCTGACAGACGTAGCGGATGAGTCGGCAAGCGATGGCGGGGTGCCTGTCACGAGGCACCAGCCCCCGCTCGCGGCGGACCGGACGAAGAGTCCGGACCGGCGCGGTGTCAACGCGGCCACAGCGCCTACCGGGCGGCCGGAGGCGTTGCTGCCGCCAGACCGAACGCCGCACATCCGGCCCTCTCAGGATGGCGGCCTTCCGGCGCTGCAACGGGAACTCGGCGCCCACGGCCGGGAGACGGTGCGCAGGCTCCTGGAGGCCGGCCTGGCCGAATTTGACGAGGCAGGGCTACAGTCGGCGCGGGTGGAAGACATCGTCCGGCGGGCCAACACCTCGCACGGCACGTTCTACCTGTATTTCGCTAACAAGGACGACCTGTTCCGGACGCTGCTCCGCGACGCGCTGGTGGACATGTCCAACATCGCGGGTGACTTCCCGGTAGTAACCAGCAACGAAGCCGGGCAGACGGCACTGCGGCGCTGGGTACACAGCTTCAGCGAGACCTATGCCGCGCACGCCACCGTGATTCGCATTCTCAGTCAGGCGGACGTTGTCGGCGAGAACGTCTTCGGCGACGGACTGCACTTGCTGTTCCGCGTCGCAGAAGCCATGACGCAAGGCATGACAGCTGCCGGTGGCGGGCCAGCCGGCGATGGCCTGCGTACCGAGCATGCCGAGCTGACCGCTGTCGCCTGCCTCATGATGCTCGAGCGGGTCAACTATCTGATGAGCGCCGCCGAGGTGCATCTGCCCAGGGAAGAGATGGTCGACCGGATCGCCGCGATCATCTACGCGGCGTTCCGGTCCTGAATCCGGTGGCGCCCGGCGCGCCGGTGCCGCGGACGCGCGCCGGCGGATGTCCGGTCTGCGACAGCCGCACGGATCAGGGCTGAAAGACTGTCAGATCCCGCTGATACCAGGTGCCTTGCTTGCCGCCGAGGTCGGCGGGGCCAGCCGGTCCAGCCGGGACGAACCCGGCCTTGATCAGCACCTTCTGGGATGCGACATTCTCGCGGGAGGTGGCCGCCCTGAGCGAGTGCAGCCTGTAGTGCGCCGCCGCCAGCCGGCACAGCTCCGTTACGCTCGCGGTCGCGACGCCGCGGCCGGCGACGTGCTGCGCGACCCGGTAGCCGAGATTAGCCGTGCCGTCCTCAATGTCGAACAGATTGAACCGGCCGAGCACTGAGCCATCGTCGCCGATGAGCACATGGAAGATGCAGATGCCCGCTTCCTGCTCAGCCAGCAAGTCGTTATGCCGCTCGGTGAACTGATCGAAGAACTCATCGCCGCGGTCGGAGATGGAGGCTGCGAAGTAGGCGCGATTCGCCAGCTCGAATGCCAAGACCGCCGGGGCATGGTCGGCGCGCAGGCGCTGCAACTCGGGCACCGCCAAACTCTACTCATATGGTGACCTGCCGCCACCGAGTTTTCGGCAGGGCAGGTACGTTGTGCTGATGTGTCTGCCGCCGCAATCCGCCGAGCCGAAGACTCCGACCTAGAGGCGATCATCCGGCTGCGCCGCGAGTGGACCCGAGAGCAGGATGGCGACCAGCCAGACGCAGATTTCTACGAGCGGCTCGCCGCCTGGTTCGCTCGGGAATCAGCACGCCGGATCACGTGGCTGGCGGAGGCCGCCGGCCGCCCGGTCGGCATGATGAATCTCGCCATCTTCGAACGGATGCCGCGGCCGGGGCACGCACCAAGCCACCCAGCGCCTTGGTGAGCTAGGTGGATCTGCATGTGGAGGCTGGGCAGGTTGTCGAGCCATAAATCTGGGCACGCTATCTAAAAACCGCCTGTGACCTGCGGCGTCGCTCTCGCCGCAGACCATGTTCGCCTCGGGGTTGAAAGAGAACTCATGGTCACGATACTGAGCGATCGGACTGTCATCTATTCCGGCGTAATCATCCAAGGCGCGGTAGCGGCCATATTCGGTGCATACACCGGTATTTTCGTTGCCCAATATCACTATGATCTAACTCTCCCGCAGTACGGTGCATTGTTCATACCGCTGGTCGTTGCGGCATTCGTTGCGGCGCTGTTCTCGACTTCCCTAACCACGTGGCTCCGCGCTGGGGACGCTTACCGTGCCGGGCTAGGTTGCAGCCTGGTGGGCATGGCCTTGCTCGTCGCAACCGAGTGGGCCGAGAGGCTGGCTTTCACCTATCCACTGCTGCTGGTGGCTACTGCCTTCGTGGGCGCCGGGTTCGGTCTGAGCTTCCAGTGCGTGCGGTGTTATGTGGTGAGCCTGAAGCCGCTTCGTGCCAGGCGGCAGATCCTGCTGGTGAACGGGTTGGTAGCAGCGGGCCTGGTAGCTGCGCCGGTCTATGCTCTCGTTACCCGCGTGACCGACATCTGGTGGAGCCTCCCCGTGGTGCTGGGCATCTTGCTCATCGCCGAGATGCTGCTCAGTCGTTCGCTCCAAGCGCCTGTTGACGGCCTACGGGCGCAGCGAGGGAACCTGCGCGTTCTTCCGCTTCGGTTCCGTGTCTACCCTGGGCTTGCGTTGTTGTACGGGCTTTGCGCAGTTGCCTGCCTTACCGCCCCTCGTTACCTCACTGGCCCGGTGCCGAGTGCTCGCCACTTGCATTTCCTTGTGCTGGTTGAAGTGGTCTTCTGGGCTGCGCTGGTGCAAGGGGGCCGGGTGGTGTTCGCGATCATCGACGGTATGAAGTCCCGGCAGCACGTGGCGAGCATGGGCGTCTTCATGATCGCCATAATTGTCTTCGTGCTAAGTGTCATTATTTCCCGATATGATCTGATGCACATCGGCGTATACCTGCTGGCGGCTATTGCCTGCGCGGCGTTGCTGCCTATCGATACCCGCCCTGGTCACGAGCAGCTGTCGGCATTTCCGCTTGCCGTGGCTGCCGGGCTTCTGGCGCTGTTTCCGGCCGGACTCGGCCTGTCTCGATTTGGCTATGACATTGCCGCGCGCACCGG
>DATMMA010000063.1:0-3022 GCA_035570295.1 Streptosporangiaceae bacterium | reverse complement strand
CGCCGCTGCAGCCCTCGCGAATATCCAGCGTCACGTCCGGCCAGCGGGCGCGGAACAGCCTGGCGAGCGGGGCAACCAGCGGCGCACCGGTCTCCGCCGGGACGGCGAACGAGACCGTCGTCGGCAGCATATCGGACCCCGCCTCGTCGAGCGGCGAGGCCAGCAGCTGCATCACCGTGTGCAGCCGGTCGCGCAGGCAGGCGCCGGCCGCCGTCAGTGTCACGCCGCGGCCGTGACGCAACAGAAGCTGCGTGCCGAGGCCGTCCTCGAGCTTGCGAAGCTGCAGCGAGATCGCCGGCTGGCTGACGTTCAGGATCTGTGCGGCGCGGCCCAGGTTGCCGGTCTGCGCAACACTCAGGAAATACCGCAGCTCCCGCAGACCGAGCGCCTTCTCCCGCGCCTCGCTTTGCAGCAAAGCGGCGTCCCTCAGCACAGGAAACGTGACGGCATTCATCCGCTGGCGAACCCCTGGCGCCTTACGGCGATGGGAGCGTCAGTCGGCGGCGGTTAGACAGTCAGGAAGGGCGAGGGGAGTGAGAGGGTTTACGGTTGGGTGTGTAGGGGATTTTGCCGACAGAGCGGGCCAGCCCCCCTCCCCCGCCCCCTCCCGCAAGGGGAGGGGGAGGTTACTCTGCCTTTCCGCGCTACTGCTCGCCTAGCCAGCCCTGCTCGGCGGCGTAGCGAACCACATCGACGCGGCTGTGGAAGCCGAGCTTCTCCATCGCGCGCGCCTTGTAGGTCTCCACTGTCTTTACGCTGATGTTCAGGCGAGCCGAGATCGCCTTGTTGCTGTGACCACCGGCGATCAGCCGCAGCACGTCCGTTTCCCGCTCGCTCAGATCGGCCCCCTGGCCGGCGTGCGGTTGCGCTGTCCCGGGTGCGAGCCGGCCGACCACCTTCCCGGCAATGGCGGGGTCCAGGTACATACCGCCGGCGGCCACGGCATGGATGGCCCGCGGCAGCTCATCCGCGGCTGAGCGCTTGAGCAGGTAACCACCGACGCCCAGCTCGATGACCTGGCGCAGATAGGCCCGTTCCTCATGCACCGTCAGCACCAGCACACGGCACTCCGGTCGCTCGGTGCGCAGCGCGGCGGCAAGCTCGATGCCGTTCATCTCCGGCAGCGAGATATCCAGTACCACCACGTCAGGGACGAGCTGGATTGCCATGCGCAGCGCCGTGCGGCCGTCGCGCGCCTCGCCAACGATGACAAAGTCGGGGTCCGCGCCCACCAGCGCCTTCAGGCCTGCCAGCACCACCGGGTGGTCGTCGACCATCAGGACCCGTATGGGCGCGGGGGTCACTGACGCCTCACAGCGGTATCCGCGCGTAGACTGTCGTGCCGCCTTGGGGACTGGATTCGACCTCAAGGCTGCCACCCGCCAGGGCAAGGCGCTCGCGGACGCCCAGGAGGCCGAGGTGCCCGATGCCAAGGTCGAGGTCAGCCGAACTGCCCGCGGCGTCGAAGCCGCGACCGTTATCCTCGACGATCAGCCGAAGCTCTTTATCGGTCGCCTCCAGGATCACGCCGACCCTATCGGCACCGGAATGCTTTACGACATTGGTGATCGCCTCCTGGAGCACACGGAACGCGGCTGTCTCGACCGCCTGCGGCAGGCGCGAATCACCCAGGTTGACCTCCAGGTCAATGTGCAGCCTGGAGCGTTCGGCCCACTCCTCCAGGTACTGTGTAACCGCCACGCGAAGCCCAAGATCATCCAACGCCCGTGGCCGAAGCTCCCAGGCGATACGACTGAGTTCGCGGCCGATCTCTCCGGCGAGGCGTTTCAACTGAGCCAGGCGCTGCTGAGCGGCCTCATTGCTGGCGCACAAAGGTTCGATATCGGCGAAGCCGAGCCGCAGCGCAGTAAGGTACTGCCCAAGACTGTCATGCAGCTCCCGCGCGATCCGCTTTCGCTCGGCCTCCTGCGCGGTGACGGTGCGGTCGAGCAGCATCGCGCGCTCCTGGGCACTTTGCTGTAGGCGCGCGCTGGCCCTGCAGAGCGAGCGGACGACGGCGTTGGTTTCCAGAATACCGGTTTCATGCTGACCGATGCTTTCACCACGGCCCACCACCTCGGCGTAGCCGACGAGGTCGGTGATCGCCTGAGCGATGCGCCGGCCGATCAGCACGGCCAGCAGCAAAGCGAGCGTCAGCGTCGATGCGCCCGCCAGGATGAGGATCCAGGTGCTACGCCGGACCGGGGCAAACAACACACCGTCGGGAACGCCGACGGAGAGAATCCAGTCAGAGAATTTGACGTGCGCGAAGGCGTTATAGATCGGTATGCCTTCGCGCGAGACCACCGGCATCCAGCCGTGGTCCGATGCGCGCAGGCGTGCCAGGAGTTCCGGTCGGCCCATCTGGCCGACGTATCTTTCGGCGTCCAGGCTTCTGGCTATCGTGTAGCCCGCCCGATCGGCGATGTTGACCAGCCAGCCTTCAGGCAAATGCAGGTCGGCGACCATGCGCGGCAGTATCGGCTCGATATTCAGGCGCAGCAGGTAGACCAGCCGCCCGTCGCTGAACACCGGGACATCGATGCTGATGAACAACTCCCCGGTGACCACATCCCGCGTGAGATTGGAGACGTCCGGCATTCCCGTCGCAATTACATGATCGAGAGCTGCCTTATCCGGCGTCACGGGCAGGATCACGCCGGTCGGCGCACGCGTATTGATGACTTCCTGTCCGGATGTATCGAGCAGGACCAGACTCATATCGTCCTGCTTCACGAGCTGGGTGGCCTCGGCGCGAAACGCCTCCAGATCGCCGGATTGCAGGCTGCGAGAGCCCGCCAGCAGAAGCAAGCGGGTTCGGAGCGAGCCTAGTTCGTGATCGATCGTCGCCGCTGCTTCGCGGGAGCGTTCGCGGGCGGTCGCCGCCATGAAGTCTTCCTCATGGGCGGCCGAGCGCAGCACCAGGAAGGCGCTGAAGGCCAACAGCGGTGCGACGATGACGAGGATCAGTCCGACGACATGCGTGCGGACGGACAGGCGCGACGCGGCAGCGGTGCCGAGC
>DATMMA010000062.1:0-2034 GCA_035570295.1 Streptosporangiaceae bacterium | reverse complement strand
CTCGCTCGCGCTGTTTGGCACCCCGGCATCGCTGGGAGCGGCCGCGGCATGGATCGGCGGCCTGCTGGCCGTGTTCATACCGCTGTCCGTATGGCGCTACCGGCGGATCAGCTAAGCCGCGTTCCGCTACGTGAAGATCCTCATCAGATGACTCACGAGGAGCCGCAGCATATTCCGCCACAACGGAGTCCTTGGTCTCGCCGCTGCTGAGCTGCACGGGTGTCTGGGTTTGACTTGAAGCGCTTCAGGTTTTGCAGAATGAGGCATGACTACTGCCACTGCCGGTCATCCTGCTGGGCTGTCGATCCAGGAGGTGGCCCGCCGTACCGGGTTCAGCGAGTCCGCGCTGCGTTATTACGAGCGGATTGGACTGATCGATCCGGTGCCGCGTGATAGCTCCAGCAGCCACCGGCGGTATGCGGAGCAGACGGTTGACACGCTGGAGGCGCTGGCCTGCCTGCGGTCCACCGGCATGAGCATCGACGACATGCGCGCTTACCTTGACGGTGTCGCTGAGGGGCTGACCGCGGCGCCGCGCATGGTCGCGCTGTTTGCTGGTCACGCCCGCCGCCTGGAGCAAGAGCTGGCCGCGTTGCGAGTCCGCCATGGCTACGCGGCGGCGAAGGCAGCGCTTTGGCAGGCCCGCGTTGACGGCGACCGGGCGGCTGAGCAGGAAGCCGCCGTCGAGGTCCTGCGGATCATGGAGCAGCTCAGGAATCCTGACGAGGAGACGCACCGATGAACAGGCTCGTTACGCCCTTCGGGTTCGCCAGCACGACCAGCGACGTTCTGCGGGGGGTCGATCTGTCGGGCAAGACCGCGCTGGTGACGGGAGCGAACTCCGGGATCGGTTACGAGACGGCCCGGGCCCTGGCAGGCGCGGGCGCGGCGGTGGTGGTGGCCGCCCGCCGCGACAGGGCGGGGAGCGACGCGGCGGCGCAGATCGCCGCGTCGACTGGCAACCCGCACGTCTCGCACGTCCTGCTCGACCTGGCGGACCTGGAGTCGGCCGCGCGCGTCGCCGCTGCCTGGAGCGGCCCGCTGCACATCCTGGTCAACAACGCCGGCATCATGGCCGTGCCGGAGCTGACCCGCACCGCGCAGGGCCATGAGCTGCAATTCGCCACCAACTACCTGGGCCACTTCGTGCTGACGGCCGGGCTCCGCACGGCACTGGCGGCAGCAGGCGGCGCGCGGATCGTCTCGCTGAGCTCGAACGCGCACCTGTACAGCCCGGTGGTGTTTGGCGACCTGGACTTCCGGTTCCGTCCCTATGACCCGCTCCAGGCCTACGCTGAGTCGAAGACGGCGGCGGTGCTGCTTGCGGTCGAGCTGACCCGCCGCTGGTCGGGCGAGGGCGTCTATGCCAACGCCGCCAATCCTGGCGCCATCGCCACTGGACTCCAGCAGTACACCGGAGGCCTGAAGACCCCGGTCGATCGCCGCAAGTCCGTGGCGCAGGGAGCGGCAACCTCGGTGTTCCTGGCCGCCTCCCCGCTAGCCGAGGGAATCGGCGGACGCTACTTCGAGGACGTCAGCGAAGCTGACACGCGTACAGAACGCCCTGGCATGTTCGGGACCGGCGTCGCCGACTATGCCCTCGAGCCCCGGTATGCCGAACTGCTCTGGGAGGTGTCCACGCAGATGGTCTACGGCCCAGAGACACCCGCAGGGCAAACGTAGCCTGACGCGGCACTAGGAGCCCCATGCCTTCGCGTGACACTGCCACTGACGACCCCGATCCGTACAAGCTCGACGTAAGGGCTACCTACTATGACCCAGCCAACCGCCTCCGGCCCGGACCAGTTCGATCCAGCCACCTTCACGGTCGTCGAACCTCGGACGTTCGAGGATCTCAGGGCCGGGGCCATCTTCCGAGGCCGAAGGGCTACGGGATCGCTAGTCTTACCCGTCGTTCTCGCGGGCGCCGGATCCGTGGGGAGCGGTCGCTGAGTCCGGCGTCGCGAAGCGAACGCGTGCGACGCCGAAGGCGCCCTTGACGCGGCGGCCGTAACCAGGACACTGAAGTGCCGA
>DATMMA010000061.1:0-2550 GCA_035570295.1 Streptosporangiaceae bacterium | reverse complement strand
CTGGCAGGTGCGCGCGCACCGGGTCGTGCTTCATTCGCTGGCTCCTTCGGCTTCCGCGGGGCGGTCGAGTTTCCAGGTGATCTGGCCGCCGACGGCGGCCGCGTAGCGCTCGAGCGTGGAGGCGCGCACGTCGGCCGTGCCGGACTCGAGCCGGGCCACCGCGGACTGGGAGGTTCCCATCCGCGCGGCCACCTCGGTCTGGGACAGGCCAGCCGCCTGCCGCTGCCCGGCCAGCTCATGGACCAGCCGGCTACGGTCTTCGGCCATCCGAGTCACCTGCTCGCCCGCCCGGTGGCGCAGCGCCATCTCACGGAAGCCCGGCATGACCGGCAGCGACCCGGCTTCCAGCCCGGCCGCTGGCTCGCCCGGTGCCGACTCGCTCTGTGCGCTGCTCATACCGTTAAGGGTATCTCATATTCGAGATACCCAGCTGTCCGCCTGTAGGTGGATGCGGTAATCCGACCGGAACGGAGCACGGTTTCTGCGGAAGTTGCTTGTGAAGGTTTTCACAAAACGCTTCCGCGGAAACGTCGAAGTACGCGGCCGCGCTGGCTCGCTACCCTTTGCTTATGGAGCCCGCCAGCACGCGCGGCCGATCGGCGAGATGGACTCGTGGCCTGCTGTCCTGCGGCCTGGCTGCCGGGCCGGCCTTCATCACGACGTTCCTGGTCGAGGGCGCCACCCGCTCCGGGTACCGCCCTTCGCGCCATCCGGTCAGCTCGCTGGCGCTCGGGCCGCGCGGCTGGATCCAGACCGCGAACTTCGCCGTGACCGGGACGCTGGTCCTGGCCGGCGCCGCCGGCCTGGAGCGCGCCGGTGACCCCGCGCTCAGTACGCGGGCGGGACGGGTCCTGATCGGCGCAGCGGGTGTTGCCCTCATCGGCGCAGCCGTCTTCGCTACCGACCCGGTTAGCGGCTACCCGCGAGGAACGCCCGACACGCTCATTTCGCCCACCCGCACCGGCATGCTGCATAACCTCGCAGCAGTCCCGGTGTTCCTCGGCCTGCCCGCCGCCGCGTTCACTAGCAGTTGGCAGTCCGTCCGGACCGGCCACCGCCGATTCGGCCTGTACTGCGCCGCTACCGCGACGACCATGCTGGCCACCACGGTGCTGGCCGGCGCCGGCTTCGGTCAAGCACCCCGGCTGGTCAATCTCGCCGGATTGTTCCAGCGAGCCAGCATCGTAACCGGCTTCGGCTGGCTCACGGCCCTGTCGGCGCAGGCGTTCAAATGAGCCGTCACCGGTGTCATGGCGACCCAGCGCGATTTGAGGTAGTGGCAGAATTCATCGCCGAGCGCTTTCCTCATGCGCGCCACGTCGCCGACGTTGGCGGTGGGCAGGGAATGCTGACCCGGATACTGCGCAAGCGGCTCGGGGTTGATGCGGAGGTCATAGATCCGCGCGGCTGGACCCTGACGGGCGTACCTGCGCGAGTGGAGGCCTTCGATGCCTCGATGGCGGACTACTACGACCTCGTCGTCGGGCTTCATCCCGACGAAGCCTTGCGCGGCGTGGTGGAGTCCGCTGCAAAGTCAGCTGTGCTGGTCATCCCGTGCTGCAACTTCTGGAGCCGGGAGACCAAGCTGGGACGCGACCAGTTGATCGACCGGATTGCCGAGTTCCACAATTCGCACGGCGGAAAGTCCGAGCGCGTGGTGCTGGATTTCAGGGGCCCGAAGAATCACGCCCTGATCCTCCTGCCGCCGGAGGTTCAGGTAAAAGGGCACCCTTGCGCGCGGAGCCACTACCGACCCGGCCGGCTTGACGGCGAGGGCCAGGCCCGAGAGGCCCGCGGCGAACCTCCCGACTCAGGGGCTGCCGCCCATCCGGCTAACGATTTCATCGCGGCTAAGGCCGCGCTGCAGCATCCATGGCACGAGCCGATCGATATCAACCGGATCAGGCAGGTCCCGCGAGGCCTCGTCGGCTAGGTCTGGACGCTGCAGGGTATGCAGCACGTCGAGCACGTGTTGCTTGCTGTATTGCTGCATGGCGATCACCAAGCCCCTGTGTCAGCCCGACGCCACCGTGGCGCATGCGTCAGGAGGGTGGCGGCCCTTAGAAGCGGGTGGCTTCCTGTGACTACCCTTGGTCTGAGCCTAACCGGTCGTCGCTCTGGCCCTGACGGTGCTCTTGGTCAGGCTCCGTGGGAGCAGGTGGCCGGAGCTTGTACGTGATCTTCCCGGCCGGCGTCCTGATGCTGTCCGCGTTCGCCGACCGCCCCCGTAACTTCTGGTTAGCCGTACCCGTAGATGGCGGCCAGCGCCGATGACCGGCAGTTCGCCAGGTGCGATCGTGAAGGCACGGGGCGGCCAGCCTGATTGGCGGACGGGTGACACGGCTTAAGCGTGGCGGAAGGCAGCGAAGACAAATGAACGGACATCGGCAACAGGCCGATCCTGATCTGTGCTGGAATTGCGGCAAGCGGGGAGCAGCCCTCGGTGTCGTCGGCAGCCTGAGGACTTGCCCCGAGTGCGAGGTGACTTGGGTGCCCGGGTGGTCGGCCGCTCGCGGTGACCCAGATTATGTCTGCTGGATGGGCAAAGCA
>DATMMA010000060.1:0-10893 GCA_035570295.1 Streptosporangiaceae bacterium | reverse complement strand
CACCAGGTGCGGTGCCCGGGCCAGGAGCGCCTGATCTTTCTCGCTCGCGGGCTCGCTCTCCATCCCGTTGGCGACAACAACTGCGGGCCCGCGCCTGCCGGCAACCGCCCGCATCTTCTTCGCGGTCGGAAAACCGGCGCCGCCCCGGCCTGTCAGCCGGGCTGCGGCAACCTCGTCCAGCAGGTCGCGCTTGCCGCCGTCATGCCGCTGCAGCGGGCCGTACCGGCCGGAGTGTTCGCGCAGGGTGGCCGCGCGGTCCGCCTGCTGCCAGCCCAGCGTGAGCCGGGCAACCGCGCCGGCTCTGCGGCGCCCGTGGTCGGGCTGCACGTGGTGTGCGTCGCCGCCGTGGTTCGGATGCCAGAAACCGGCCTGAGCGTCATCCGGATACCAGTCATCCTGGTGTGCGTGGCTCACCGCCCGGCCCCCGTCTGGCCGGGTGCCCCGGCCGACGCCGGGTGCGCCGAGCCAAGCATGCTTGCGGGCGTGCCGGCCCGCCGGGCCCAGCCGGGCTGCAGCGGGCCGAGGAGGACGAACACGATGGTTGCCAGCGCGAACGCAGCCATGCCGGCTAGTCCCGCGGCCCGGACCAGACTGTGCCGGTCAAGGTCGTGGGCTGCGATGTTCAGCCGCCAGGCAACCGCTCCGGCGACTACCAGGGCGCACCCGCCCTCCAGCAAGAGCAGCCAGGACAGGCGGCTGTCGGTGCCCGTCCCGAGACCGTGCCATAGCGCAACCGGCCAGCACGCGTAGCCGGACCAGTGCACGGCGCGCCAGGTCCGCTGCGACAGCCGGGACCGCAGCAGGCTGGTCAGGATCAGCGCCAGCAGCATGTCAAACGCGATCGCGCCCAGGCCGAGCCAGAACGGACGGTAGGCCGAGCTGAACGGCACGATGGACGCGGTGAGCTTGATCCCCGCGTACGGGTCAAGAACCGAGCTCAGCACGTGTACCACGATGAACGCGACGGCCAGCAGCGACACGTTCCGATGCAAGCCGGAACGCACGATTGCGGGCAGCAGTTCGGTCGACAGGCGCGCGTTTCCGGCTACCCCGAGGGCCACCGTAATGGTCAGCAGGATCAGGGCGACAACCCCGGTCGCGCGGGCTGTGTACCAGAGCGGGCTCGGACCGTAGCTGGCCGCGGCTAGCAGGTGACCGGCCGCGGGCGAGAGCTGACCATCAGGCAGCGTCGCCATCAGCTCAGGAACCGCCTGAGCTTACGACCGGCGGCGGGGGGGCCGGCGCGGGGGAGGATGGAGCGGCGGCTGGGGCGCTGGCTGGCGGCGCAAGCCTGTGCCGGTGGTGGCCACCCGTCTTATGAGCCCTGCCCTCCTGCGTAGTCGTCCCTGTGTTCCCCGCCGTCGAACCGCCAGCAGCAGAATTGCCGGTGCTAGCCGGGGAGCCGCCGGTTGTGCCGGTGGCGGGCACGTTGCCCTGAGTCGTCGTGGAGTGCCCGGGAATCGCGTGCGCGAATGCCGTGCCCATGCCAAGCGAGGCTGCCGCAGCCCCTCCGGTGATCACCAGCGAGAGCTTCCTGATGCGGCGAAGGCGCTCATCGCGGCGGCGGGACGCGCTACTGACGTACTCTCGCATGCAGTATCCACTCCCTGTTGTGGGTCGCTGTGGCACGGCTGCCAGGCGATCCCTGCCCGGCCAGGCTGTTCCAGGTCCCGGAACCTCACACAGCATGCCCAGCCGGATCCTGACGTCCGGTTCAGGAAAGCTTCAGAACTGGTTAAGTCATGATCAGTTGGACGGATCTTTACCATCGGCTAGCGTGGCCGCCGCGCCGAACGCCGCCCTCGTTGTGGCTGGTCAGACCTGCCGGGCACGGCCCGCAGCGGAGTGCCGCCGAAGGCCGCGGTCCGGGCGCACCAACGGCAGTTCGATAGTGACGGTCAGCCCGCCGCCGGGCGTGTCCGAAAGCGATGCCGTGCCCCCGCTGGAAACCGTCAGCCGGTCGACAATGGCCAGCCCGAGGCCCGTGCCGCCGCCATTGCTCGTGGCGAACCGGCGGAACGCCACTTCCTGCTGCTGGCGGCTCATGCCCGGACCGTTGTCGGCAACTGCGATCCGTGCCCTGTCGCCGACAGCCGTGGCGGTGATGCGGATGCTGCCGCCTGGCGGCAGTGCGTCAAGCGCGTTCGCAATCAGATTGTCCAGGATCTGCTCGAGCTGTCCCTCGCCCATCCGGGTGGTTACCGGGTCGAGATCCGCCTGCAGCGTCACATCGCGCTCGTCGGCTGCCGGACGCCATGCCGCAACCCGGGTGCTGACGAGTTCGGCGACCGGCACCGCGACATGCTGCGTGCCGGCGTTCTCCGCCCGTGCGACCGCGAGCAAGCCGTTGACCAGCCTGGACAGCCGGGCGATCTCGTCCTGCGCGCCAGCTAGTTCGGCGGCCGCCGCCGCGTCGCTGTCCTGCGCGAGCAGGTCAAGACGCAGCCTGAGCGCGGCCAGCGGCGTTCTCAGCTGGTGAGACACGTCGGCCATGGTCGCCTGGTGCCCGCGCACCAGCGCCTCCAGCCGTGCGGCCATCAGGTTGAAGTTGGTCGCGAGCCGCCGGACCTCCCTTGGGCCCGTGCCGTCAGGCGACCGCGTGCTGAGCTCCCCGTCACCGAGCTCCTGTGCCGCGCGCTCGAGCTCGCTTAGCGGCCGGCTGACCCACTTGGCCAGCCCGATCGCGACCAGGGCGGCAGCAACCAGGCCGGCGCCCGCGATGACGGCGATGATGCCCCACAACGCGGTGATCCGCCGGTTAACGCCCTCTGTGGGCCGGGCCAGCACGACCGCGCCGACGCTGCCGTTGCCGCGGTCACTCTGCACTGGCGCGATGACGACGTAATAGTCGTCGACCGGGTAAGCCGCAATCCTGCCGGTGGCCATCGCCCGGCTGAGCTGCACCCGCGGCGCTGACGGCGGAACCGCCGTGCTCGCGACCGTACGGCCCGCGGTGTCAACGACCCGCACCTGGTCGCCGGCATCAGCTAGCTGGCGCACGGTGCGGTCGAGCGCCGGGCCGCGGTTGCCGTCATCGAGCCATTCCTCTGCGGTGTTGCCCAGCGTCGTCGCCGACGCGGCCGCCTCATCCCGGAAATCGTGGGTGTCCTGGCTCGCGGTGACCAGGCCGAGTGGCACGGCGACGACGCCGAGAATAGCCACAACGAGTGCCAGGACGGCAAGGACGATCCGCCGGGCCACTTACTTATGCCTCGCCGAGCCGGAACCCCCGGCCGTAGACGGTTTCGATCAGGCCTGGCACGCCGAGCTTGCGCCGCAGGGAGGCCATGTGCACGTCGAGCACCTTCGTCGGCCCGTACCAGTGCGCATCCCAGGCGCTTTCCAGGATCTCCTGGCGGCCGACTACCCGGCCAGGGTCGGTAACCAGGCACTCCAGGATGTCGAACTCCTTGGGCGTCAGGAAGACCTCCGAGCCGGAGACGGTAGCCCGGTGCGTGCGGATGTCGACAGTCAGTGGCCCGTGCCGCACCACGTCGCCTCCCGGCTTTACGCGCCGTAGCACAGCGCGGATCCGTGCTTGCAGCTCGGCCAGACCGAACGGCTTAACCAGGTAGTCGTCGGCGCCCGCGTCCAGCGCCATCACCCGGTCCGGCTCCTCGCCGTGCGCGGTCACGACGATGATGGCGGCATCGCTGCGCTCGCGCAGCTTGCGGCAGACTTGCACGCCGTCCAGGTCAGGCAGCTCCAGATCGAGCAAAACGACGTCCGGCTCACCCCAGGTGAGCGCGTCAGTGCCGGTCATCACATGATCGACCTGGTAACCACCCCTGGTCAGGCCGCGAACGAGCTGCGCCGCGATGCTGGCGTCGTCCTCGACGACCAGCACGCTCGGGCTCCCGCCCTCAGGTTCAGTGCCTGACCCGCCTCCTGGCGCTTTCATGCCACTACGGTAGGCGACGGCACGCGGTGGAATCCGCTGGACGCGACCTGCGGGGCCGCCCGCGGCGGCGTTACGCTGGCCGACCGTGCTCGCGTACCTGGCTTTTGACCCCGAACCGGACGAAGTACGACAGATAACCTTCGTACCGTTCCTCCCGGACGGCCAGTGCGCGCTCATCGAGGAAGCCGACGGCCCTAAGTTGCCGTCCGGCGAGGTCCTTCCGGGCGAGGACTACCTGCTCGACACCGTCCTGCGAGTGCCGTTGCAGACAGCGGGCTTCAGGTACCAGCGCTTCCGCTCAGTCGGGATAGACGGCGGCCATCTGTACGCGTGGATCGAGGGCAGTCCGTACACCGGCTACCGCCCGCACGCGACGGTCCGGCTCAGCCTGTGGACGGCTGAGCAGGCAGCAGCCCGGCTGCATGAGGCGGGCAGGGCTGTGCTCGCGGCAGCGGTTACTGCAGCGGCAAGGTCCTACCGTTCCCTCGATGACCAGGCGTTTTATGCGGACAACACGCGGCGGCTTGAGCGCGCCTACCTGCGGGCGAAGACGGCGCCTGAAGGCTCCGGGTTCGGCGGCGACGAACAGCAGTGGCGCCAGGCGCGACACCACATCACCGAGGGCATCAGCCGGAGCGGCACGTTCCTCGACGTCGGCTGCGCGAACGGGCTGCTGATGGAGTCGGTGGCAGGCTGGTGCGCCGAGCGCGGCCTGAGGGTCGATCCGTTTGGCGTCGATCTCGCCGCTGGGCTTGTCGAGTTGGCCCGGCGGCGCCTGCCGCAGTGGGCAGACCGCACCTGGATCGGCAACGCCATCGACTGGGTTCCACCGTCCGGCCTGCGATTCGATTACGTTCATATCCTGCTGGACTGCGTGCCCCGGCTGCGTAGAGCTGACCTGGTGCGCCACCACCTGACTCATACCTGCGTCCCAGGCACTGGCCGGCTGCTGGTCAGCGAGTACGGCGCCAGTCAGGCAGCCGGTGGCACGGCAGCGGAGATTCTTCGCGACCTCGGCTTCGACTGCTCCGGCCAGAGCAGCGGGTCGCGGCTCGCCGGGCGCCCGTCCGCTCCGACCGCCTGGCTGGATGTCCCCCAGTAGTCCGTCGCCGGGGAACCGCCGGCGGTGGCACGTCAGGCGACGAGGTCATTTGTGATCTCGCTCACAGTCCGCGCGCCGGCCAGGGTCATCGCATGCCTAAGCTCGGCCCCGCTGCCCTCCACCGCGGCAACGATCTCCGGCAGCCGTCCGCCGTGGTTGGACACCTGGACCGCGGCCGCACCCGCTGACGTCACGATGCGGGCGTCGCCGGCGCGCAGCACGGTCGCGCGCAACTGCGGACGCAGCTCGGGCCTTCGGCAAAATCCCGTTGCGGCGCCGGCCAGCGACGTGCGACTCTTGCCCACCGGACGAGTTGCACAGCTCAGGCAGAAGGGAGGACGCAGATGACCAATGTCTCGAAGTTCATGCTGCCCTTCTTCACTTGCCTGAGGAGTCCCTCCCTTGCCCGATTCGGAGTACGCACCCCGTCGCGCTAAGCCGCGATTCGACGACGAGCCAACGTTCGTCAAGCGCAACCGCCATCGCCGCCGACTGCAGTCCCTTGACAGTTTCGATGCCACGGACGGACTGCCGCCCGGAACTCGCTGGTCGACCTGGGACCAGTCGACGCTCAGCGAGCGAGGCCCGCTGCCCCACCCAGACTGGCTGATCACCGACCTTGCCGCGACCGACACTGAACTTGGCATCCTGAAGACCGGGAAAGAAGCCGACGTCTTCCTGCTGCGCCGCGGCGTACCGGATACCGGCAGGTCCTGCCTGCTAGCCGCCAAGCGCTATCGTTCGGCCGAGCACCGGCTGTTTCATCGCGACAGCGCGTACCTGGAAGGACGGCGCGTCCGCGAGTCGCGCGACAACCGGGCGATGGCGAACAGGACAGCGGTCGGCCTTCAGATGATCGCGGTCCAGTGGGCGAACGCTGAGTTCTCCGCGCTGTGCCAGTTCTACCTCGCGGGCGTGCCGGTGCCCTACCCGGTTCAGGTGCTCGGCACCGAGGTGCTGCTGGAGTTCATCGGCGAGCCCGACGGCACCGCCGCGCCCCGGCTGGCCGATACCAGCCTCCGTGGCGGCGACCTGGCCAGCCTGTGGCACCAGCTCGTCGAGTCCATGTCCGCGCTGGCCAGGCTCGGCTTTGCGCACGGCGACCTGTCCGCCTATAACCTGCTGGTCCACCAGGAGCAGCTGATCATGATCGACGTACCGCAGGTGGTCGACGTGATCGCCAATCCGCGCGGCGGCGACTTCCTCGACCGCGATGCCGGGAACGTCGGCAGATGGTTCTCGGCACGCGGGCTGGCGGCAGTCGCCGCGGGCACGCCGGGACCCGATGACCTAGCTGCCGTGCTGCGCGAAGAGGCTCGCCTCGGCTAGCGGCCGAGCGAGTCAGGTCAGCCGGCGCTCAGCTGCCCACCTGGTGAGCTGATGTCGGCTGGACAGCTGCAGCTTGCGCAGCACCGATGAGACGTGGCTCTCGACCGTCTTCACCGAGATGAACAGCTCCTTGGCGACCTCGCGGTAGGTGTAACCGCGGGCGATGAGCCTGAGCACCTCACGCTCGCGGCCAGTGAGCTGGTCAAGCTCGGGATCGAACGACGGCCGGTCCAGGTCGGCCGAGTGCCCTGCGGCGAACGCGTCCAGCACGAAGCCAGCGAGCCGGGGCGAGAAGACGGCGTCGCCGGCGGCTACCCGGCGGATCGCGTCGATCAGCTCGGTGCCGGAGATCGTCTTAGTCACGTAGCCGCGCGCGCCAGCCCGGATGACCGCGATCACGTCCTCCGGCGCATCCGAGGCCGACAGCGCCAGGAACTTCACATCCGGATTCTCCGCCTTGACCGCCGCGACGACGTCCTGGCCGCCGCCGCCCGGCAGGTGGACGTCGAGCAGTACCACTTCGGGCAGGCTCTCCGCTATCTGCGTTATGGCCGGCGCCACGTCAGCAGCCTCGCCAACGATGTCAACCGCTCCGGCCAGCTCTGACCGGACGCCGGAGCGGAACATGCTGTGGTCGTCGACGAGGAACACTCGCGGTTTGGTCATGACCGCCTCGACATCCGGTCCTCAGCGGGCCTGGGCATGCGCAGCGAGATCTCGGTGCCCTCTCCGGGGGAGCTGCGAATGGTGGCCGAGCCGCCCCGCCGAGCCAGCCTCGCTCGCACCGATTCCGCGAGCCCCTTCCGGTCGGCAGGGACGGCGGCCGGGTCGAAGCCCCGGCCACGATCGCGCACGAATATTGACACCGCGTCTGGCTCCACCTCAGCGAACACCGACACGGTGTCCGCGCCGGACCATTTCGCCGCGTTGACCGTCGCCTCCCTGGCAGCTGCCAGCAGCGCGCTCATGTCGTCGTCCAGCTCGCAGTCCCCCACCGTCACTGCGTCGACCGCCAGGCCGTGCTGAGCCTCGACTTCCTGCTGGATCAGCCGTACTCCGTCGGCGACCGTCGCGGCGTGCCCCTCCATCGAGCCCGGTGGCCGACCGCCAAACAGCCAGGCCCGCAGCTCGCGCTCCTGAGCCCTGGCCAGCTGGACCACCTGCTGCTGATCGCCTGCCCGCCGCTGGATCAGCGCCAGCGTCTGCAGTACCGAGTCGTGCACGCGCGAGGCCATCTCCGCTCGCTCCTCAGCCCGGATCCGGGCCTGGCGCTCGGCGACCGCTTCCCGCGCGATCCGGAGCCACCATGGCCCGAGTGCCAGGGAGATCCCGCCGACCAGGAGCATGATGCCGCCTAGTGGCCGCAGCAACGCGAGTCGGTCATGTCCCTGCAGCAGCGCGTACACGCCGAAGGTAACCAGCAGGGCGCCGATCGCGAACCTGAGCACCCGCCGCGACCGGGGCGCGGTGGCCGTCAGGCCCGCCGGATCGGTGAGGCTGCGCAGGTAGGACAGCTCTTCCTCTGGCGCGTTTCGCGAGATGAGCACGAGCCCTGCCGCGCAGACGATGACCGGGAGCGCGGGCAACCACGACACGTTCAGGGCGGAGGCGATGACGAAGACCACAATCAGCACGGAGGTGAGGCCAGCCGCCAGACCGATGCCGCGCTTGTCGGTGAGAGCCTTCGAGGCAATGTTGCTGTCCGCGCCCTCCGCCGGGATGAAGAGCCAGGCGAGAACGTAGGGCATAGCCAGGTAGCCAGTCGAGATGAGAGCGGCAACGACAATCACGGCCCGGATCAGCCCGACAGAAAAGCCAGTTCGTTTCGCCAGCCCGGCCGCCACTCCGCCGAATAGCTGGCCATCGCGGGCACGGCGCAGTGGTCCGGGGCTGGCCGGCCCGCGTGTCAGCCGGATGCCGTGGCTCTCCAGCCGGGCCGTCCAGTTAGCTTGGCCGGCCCCAGGCGGCTGCTGTCCGCCGCCGGCTGCCGGCGCGGCGGCTGAGTCCGGGGTGCCGTCCTCCCGTGGAGTGCCGTCCGAGCCCGGGGGCTGCCACGGGTCCGATGACAAGCCAAACTGGCCGCCTGGCTGAGCGGCGGCTTTCCCGGCTGCGGCATTGACCTGATCCACCATGAGCTCATCTTCGCGCCGCGGCCCGGCCGGGCGCCATCCGGATAGTCCCTGGAACTAGCCCGTGACCGTCAGGGTCGGCTCAGGGTACATCCCGATACCCACGCCATGCGCCGACAGGCAGGCTGACTGGCATGAACACTTCCGCACCTAGCTCGCAGGCCGCCGGTCCTCAGGCCGAGCAATTCACCACCGGCTACACGCAGTCCTCGCAGACTGGCCCGAAGTCTTTGGTCCGCACCAGGCAGGGCCGGATGCTCGCCGGGGTGGCGTCTGGCGTCGCCCGGTACCTCGGAATTGACGTCACTCTCGTCCGGATCGCGTTCGTGCTGGTCACGCTTGTCGGCGGGCTTGGCATCCCGCTGTACCTGGCCTCCTGGCTGCTGATCCCGGACGAGGACGCCTCGCACTCCATCGCCGCCGACTTCGCCAGCAGCGTGCAGGAATGGCGCAACTAACCAGGGAGGACGGGGACATCATGTCCAGTCCGGCGGGCTCGCCGCAGGCGACAGGTCCGGCGCTACGGCGGGCCAGCTGGGCTGACGCCCAGATGCGCGTCAGCGACGCTGAGAGGATGGCGATCGCCGACCGGCTGGCGAAGCACTTCGTCGACGGGCGGCTCAGCGAGACGGAATTCGATGAGCGCCTGGACCGCGCGATGCGGGCCACGACGATGGCTGATCTCACCGGCCTGCTGTCCGATCTGCCCGACGACGAACCCGCTCAGCCTCAGCTGCCGGCCACCGGACGGCGCCAGCAGCGGAAAATGCTGAGGGATCAGCTGGAGCGCGAGCGGTTGCGCCTCAGGCACGAGCGGCGCCGGCAGCGGCGAGCCGCCCGAAGCAAGCGAGCCCGGCCGCTCGGCTTGATGCTGCTGCTCGTGGCGGCAGTGATCGGGTTGATCACGCTCGTGCACACGCTGACACATTCGATCGGCGCCTGGCTGCTGCTCGGGCTCATCGCGTTCCTCTGGCTGCGCCGCGATAACAGCCGGTACCACGGCAGCTAACCGCGATCGCGGCGCGCTCGCCAAGGCGATGCAGCAGCCTATTGCGCCATCGCGTCACCGAGGCATCATCGCCGCCAGCCGATCGATGCCTAGTCCGCTGATGAGCAGCCGTTCCTTGCTGCTGGCTGTCAGCTGCGCCGCCCAGTCGGTGAAGCCGCCGTCTCCGACCTCCTGCCACTCCCCCGCGCACCGGACATTGATTTTGAAGCACAAGTCCCGGTAGTAGCCGCGGCCTGAGCGCCGCTGCGGATCGCCGATCACTTCGATAAGCGGCCCGGCCAGTTCCGCGACGACGGCGGCAGCAACCGACTCGCCGGCCTCCGAAAGCGGCGTCAGCGCGAGTTGCGCTGGTGCGAGCCCGGCAGCGGCTAGCCCGGCGGCCAGCGCAAGGACGTGCTCGGCGACTGATTCTTGCTCGAACTGGCGGCCGCCGCGGTCGCGCCCTGCTGTAGCCAGCCCGAGCAAGCCGAAATGCGGTAGGTAGCCCGGCGCAGTCTGCTGCGCTCGCACGACCCGCTGAACCGCTGCCAGCCGGACGATGCCCGCAGGCTCGGCCAGTCGGCGGACCGCCGCCTCGAGCGCAAGGGCGTTGGTCGAATCCGCGGCAACCTCACACGCTCGCATCGCGGTGACGACCTTGTCCTGGCTGACGGTGCCGAGGACCGAGTGGGTACCCAGCGGGACTACCGGGGCTAGCGTCAGCAGCTCGTAGCTGGCGGGCAGGTTGCCCGTCATCAGGTCCTCGGCGTGGCGCAGCTCTCGCCAGGGCGAAGTTGCCGGACGGACGAACCGGTCAGTGCGGTACCGGCGCGCCACGGAGGCGGGCGTTTCGGAGTTAGCGCGTCGCCTGGCGACCTCGAGCATCAGGCTGGTGAAGTCGCTGCCGCTGAGCTCCGCTAGCCGGTCCAGTACGCCCGGGCCGACGGTGGCCAGCACGCGAGCCGCCGCTGGGGAAAGGTGTGGTTCCACGGACCCAGATTGCCGGGCACTGGCGATGGTCGGCATCTGGATATTGACTCAGCCGGGCAGCAAGGCGTCCAGTGCAGCCCGGATCCGCTTTTCTGACACTGGTCCGCGCGCGCCGATTGCCTGCGCGAACAGGCTGACCCGAAACTCCTCGATCAGCCATCGGATCGCCCGCACATCAGGCCGGGAACGAGCACTGGGCGGCAACTGCCTGCGGACCTCCTCGTACTCCGCTGTCACCCGCTGTACCGCGGCCATCCGCTCGGCGTCTTTCGCCTGCTCACCCGCCAGCTTGTCCAGTCGCCGGACGATGGCCTTCAGGTACCGGATGAGGTCGGGCAACCTCGAGCTGCCAGCTTCGGCGATGAATCCGGGGTAGATCAGCGCGGCGAACTGGGCCCGGACGTCGTCGAGCGACCTGGCCAGTGCCGGAACCCCCGGGCCGGCGGCAGCCAGC
>DATMMA010000059.1:0-10520 GCA_035570295.1 Streptosporangiaceae bacterium | reverse complement strand
CACTGGACGGCCGGCGCCGGCCGGGCGGCGGATCCCGGTGCCGCTCGCAGTTCCGTCAGGCGGCGGTCGCGGCCTCATGGGGCTGCGCGAGCGCATCGCCATCTACGGCGGCGAGCTCGATGCGGCGCCCCGTCCTGGGGGTGGCTGGCGTGTCCGCGCTCGCTTCCCGCTCGAGCCGGCGGAGAACGGCCCTAGCTACCTCGCACCAACCGCCTCGGCCGGACGCCAGTCATGACCGATACAGCGCCGATGACCGAGAACACAGCGCCGCCGCCCAATGTCGTCATTGCCGACGATCAGGCGCTAGTCCGCGGCGGCTTCCGGATGATCCTCGGCGCGGCCGGGATTCCCGTAGTGGCGGAAGCAGCCGATGGCATGCAGGCGGTGGCTGCCGTACTCAAGCACCGGCCAGACGTCGCCCTGATCGACATCCGGATGCCGGAAATGGACGGGCTCGAGGCGACGCGGCGCATACTGGCCGCGCCGTCGGCTCGCGGCTGCCGGGTCCTCATCCTCACGACTTTCGACCTCGACCAGTACGTCTATGCAGCTCTCACTGCTGGTGCGAGCGGCTTCCTGCTCAAGGACGTCTCACCAGAACAGCTTGTGGCCGCCGTGCGGATGGTCCGCACAGGTGACGCGCTGCTGGCGCCATCGATTACCCGGCGGCTGATCCAGCGGTTCGCGCCACCAACAGCAGACCGATCGAAGACCCGTGCCAGCCTGTCTGATCTGACGCCGCGAGAACTGGAAGTGCTCCAGCTACTGGCTCAGGGTCTGAGCAATGCGGAGCTCGCCAACGAGCTAACCGTCAGCGAGGCGACGGTCAAGACGCACGTTGCGCGGATCCTGGCCAAGCTGCAGCTACGCGACCGCGTGCAGGCCGTCGTGCTGGCCTACGAGACGGGCCTGGCCGGCCCGAGAGGGCTTCAGCCCTGAGTCGGCAACCTCAATGCTTCAGGCATGTGCACGACTACACAATTTTGACTTGTAACATCAAAATCCCTGCTCAGCGGGCTTGTCGCAAGGTGGCGCGGAGTCGGCGAACGGGCCGTGCCGGCCCGGCGGCGACTCCTGATTACCGAGGGGCCGTACACGGAGACGCAGGAACACCTGGCCGGTTTCTGGATCATCAACGCCGCCGCAGCCCAGCCACCCGTAACAGCCGGATCTGAAACGCGGGTCCGATCCGCAGGCTCCAGCCGATTTACGCCGGTCGTCAGGCCCGCACCGACTGTCCGACCCACCGGATAACGTCGGCAGCATGGATTGGAAAATCGAGCTCGTCGCAATTCCCGTCAGCGACGTCGACCGCGCCAAGGCGTTCTACGTCGACCAGGTTGGCTTCAACGCCGACCACGACCACCAGGTCAGTGACACTCTGCGCTTCGTGCAGCTAACACCGCCCGGATCAGCGTGCTCCATCGTCATGGGCACCGGCATCACCGAAATGGCACCCGGCTCGCAGCGCGGCGTGCAAGTGGTAGTGGCTGACGCGGCCGCGGCACGCGACTCGCTCATTGCTCATGGCGTCCAAGCCAGCGACATCGACGTCCAGCCTTGGGGCTCGTTCGTTACCTTCGCCGACCCGGACGGGAACACCTGGGCGCTGCAGCAACTGCCGCCGCGCCCCTAGATCGTTGACCGGGTAAGGCGACCAGGGAAGGGCGCTAACGCGCCGAGGCCGCCAGGCCGGTAGCCTCCGCGATCTTAGGTACCGCCATACCGGCGTCCCTGAGCGTCAGGACCGCTCGGCGCAGGACATCGGACAGGCCAGGGTGCCGAGCTTCACGCCCGGAGCCTTGGCGGCAGCCAGGTTGGCCGCGACTTTAGCGGCATACCCTGGGCCGTTCCGAATCTTCTTAGGTGTCTTAGCCAAGCTGGCTCAGCAATCGACATCTGGCAGCTTCAGGGTGCCGAGAATTATGCTCCGGATGTGGCGCGTACTGGCTGGGGCCAGCGGATTGTCCAGTTCTGCCTCTGGAAGCCTGGCACCTACGGGCAGGTCTGGCTGTTTGCGGTGTTGGGCTTCGGCGTGCCAGGGTTCATCATCTGGTCTGTCGTAGGAAATGGTCCGGGCTGGCCGTACACGGCGTTCACCTGCGCCGCTTCGATCACGTTCTTCGGCGGGCTGGGGCAGAGCTGGCAACTCAACCGACGCAGGCAGCGGGGGCTCTGACGCGCCGAGTCAGCGAGCCGCGTCGGCCTCGCCCACACCCTGCCTGACAGTTCATGCGAGCGCCACGACACTTCATGCGAGCGCCGGCCACAAAACGGGCTATTACCGGCGCCAACTCGCGACTGTCGGATGAAGAGTTGCGGCTTGGCGGCGGCCCGGCTGCGCACTGTAACACTCTGGTCGCTCATCTGACCTATTTTCACCCGTTCTGCTGAGGTGGCCGGGGAGGGTCCATAGCCTGTTGCGGACCGGCGCTTCGAGGGAGCCCGTGCGATGTCACTCGAGATCTCGCCCATTCCCCGGTGAGCGCGAACTTCGCGGAAAGGAGCCCTTTGGGCCGCCATCGCAAACCATCTCGTATCCAGCTCCCGCAAGGAGCAACCGCTGCCGCGGCGCCCACCCTCGCCGCGGCTCTTTGTTTGTCGTCGCAGGCCGCCCCGGTCGCCGACGCGGCCACGACACACACGGCAGTACTAGACGCCGCGAGCCAATTGGCCGCGCCGTCGGCTACATCTACGCACACCGCGACGTCTGCGAGTCAGACCGCCATTGGGACGGCGCTGGCCGCCAGGCGCGGATCAGCCGGCGCGCTCCCGGCAACCTACCGAGTCCGCCACGGCGATTCGCTGTCCTCCATCGCCCGGCGGCTGTATCACGACCGGGCTGACTGGCCAGCGCTGTACTGGCGAAATCACCGGCATATCCACTGGGCGGACGATATCTACGCTGGCCAGGTCTTGCGTGTCCCGGCGGAACCCTCGCACGCACCAGCCGTGCCTGCAGCCCTGCAGCCGCTGCCAGCGCCTCAGGCGCCCAGCGCGACAGCGGTTCCCCCGCAGGTCACTGCGGGGCCGAACGCGGGTTCTGTCTCTAGTGCGGCCTCCACCGGCACGCCGGGCGGCGCGTTCGGCGCTTGCGTGATCGCGCGCGAGTCCGGCGGCAATCCGCAGATCATGAACGCAACTGGCCATTACGGGCTCTATCAGTTCAGCGAGTCGACCTGGATTGCATACGGCGGCAGCGCAGCCGACTTCGGTCACGCCAGCGTCGCCGAGCAGAACCGGGTATTCGCCAATGCGCTCGCAGCCGGCGGTGAATCGAACTGGGCACCATACGACGGCTGCTGACGACGCCGGTACTGCGCCACTCAGGCCAGGTAGCTGACGTTGCGGCAGCCGACCTGGGCTAGTCGCCGGACGGAGCGCTGGTCGGCTCAGCAGGCGGCACACCGCTCGGCTGGCCAGCACCGTCAGCGGCACGCGCGGGCAAGCGGCGCCGCATGTGCTGGGCGACCAGTGCGACGCTCAGCCAGCCGACCGCGGTCGCCAGCCAGAAGTTCACGAGGCGGAACGCCAGTGCCGCCGACACGGCCCCGACTCGCCCGGCTCCGTAGGCGGCGAGCACAGCCGCGAGGCTCCCCTCCACGATGCCGAGGCCACCGGGGACCAGCGGGAACGAACCTGCGACCTGAGCCACCCCGTAAGCCAGCAGCACCCCGTGCCACGGAATCGCGGCATGCACCGCACGAAAGCCGCAGAGCAGGCAGAGGAAATCAGAACACCAGACGGCCGTCGCGATGGCGACCATCCCTGCCGTTGACCGGCCGCTCAGCGGGATCTCGCGCATCCGCGCCAGGGTGGCATCGATGCGGGCGCCGACGTTTCCGCGCGGGTACCCGGTGACCCTGCGGAGCAGCCGCATGAGGGCGCCGGTCAGCCGTAGCACAATGTCGCGGCGGATCAGGATCGCGCCCGCGCCGGCCACGATCAGCAGGCCGAGGACGGTGACGCCAGCGCCCGCCACGCTCGTACTGCCAGCCAGCGCCACCACCACGCCGAGCAGCAGTATCAGCGACATGCCGATGGCCTGCGCGATCAGGATCGTGAAGATCGTCCAGCCCGCGCTCGCGCCGCTAGCCCCGCTGCGCAGGTAATAGCGGTACCGGTATGCGCTGGACACGGCCGGCTCGCCGGGCACCGTGTTCGCGATCGCGTCGTTGGCCAGCGATAGCGCGAACAAGCCCGGCAGCGCTACTGCGGCGCCGCTCAGCCGGAGTACCCGCTGCTGCAGCCAGGCGAACGTGAGCAGCGACACCCCTTCAGCCCCGATGGCCGCGGCCATCCAGCCCAGTTCACCCGTGCCGAGCTGACGCCAGGCCGAGACGAGATCGCTCCGCTTCGGCAACAGCAGCAGCACGACAACGACCCCGATAGCGGCGCCGAGCAGGTAGCGGATTACCGCCCGCCAGAGCCGCCCCGCGCCGGGAGCTGCCAGTTCGCCCGCCACGAGCCAACGCTACCGATCGGGCTCTGGCAGCATGAGCCGTTACGTTTGCCAGCATCAATGGGCGCCAGCGCCGGACGAGGCCCGATATCGGAACGGCGCGAGTATCGGAACGCGCTGGTATCGGAACGGCGCCAGCATCGGAAGGCAAAGCAGTGACAGCACAATTCGGCGGCCGCATCGGCAGCACGTGGCGGGACAGCGAGCCGTGGTGGCCGGCCGAACCCGCTCCCCCGGCAGGCTCGCCGAACATCGTGCTCATCGTCCTTGACGACGTCGGCTACGCCCAGCTCGGCTGCTACGGCTCGGACATCGAGACGCCCGTGCTTGACGGTCTCACCGCATCGGGTGTCCGGCTGGCGAATTTCCACACCACCGCGCTCTGCTCGCCAACCCGCGCCTGCCTGCTGACCGGCCGCAACCACCACCGCAGCGGCATGGGCCGGATCGCTGACCTCGCTATCGGCTATCCCGGATACTGGGGGAAGCCGCCGCGCGAGAACGGCTATCTGCCTGAGATCCTGCGCGCGACCGGCTATGCCAGCTACGCCGTCGGCAAATGGCACCTGTCGCCAGAAGACGAGACCAACATGGCGGGATCCCGCGCCAGCTGGCCGCTAGCACGGGGCTTCGACCGCTGGTACGGATTCCACGGCGGAGAGACGCACCAGTTCGTTCCCGCCCTGTACCACGACAATCACGCGGTGCGCCCGCCCACATCGGTCGAGAACGGCTACCACCTCACCGAAGACCTCGCCGACCGCGCGATTGAGTTCCTCGCTGACCTGCGCGCGGTCGACGCCGCCAAGCCGTTCTTCCTGTACTTCGCCACCGGCGCGTGCCACTCGCCGCATCAGCCGCCGCGCCGCTGGCTCGAGCGCTATCGCGGCCGCTTCGACCTGGGCTGGGATGCCTGGCGCGAGCAGGTCTTCGCCCGGCAGCTGGCGACGGGCCTGCTGCCGGCCGGCACCGCGCTGTCGCCCCGGCCGCCGTGGGTGCCGCCATGGGACTCGCTCGGCGCCCGCGAGCAGGCGGTCGCGGCGCGGTTCATGGAGTGCTTCGCGGGGTTCCTGTCGCATACCGACGAGCAGATCGGCAGGCTGCTCGAATTCCTCAGGGAACGGGGTGAGCTCGCCAACACAGTCGTCTGCGTGGTCTCGGATAACGGCGCCAGTGCCGAGGGGGGCGCGGAGGGCTCAATCAATGACGTCCGGCTGGTGAACATTGACCCGGCGGGGACCGACGAGATGTTCGCGCGGCTAGACGAGATCGGCGGCCCGCTGACGCACAACAACTATCCGTGGGGCTGGACGATGGCAGGCAACACCCCGTTCCGGCGGTGGAAGCGGGAGGTCCATGAGGGCGGTGTTGCCGACCCGTGCATCATCTCCTGGCCGCGCGGCAGCGAGCTTGGCCTGCTGGGCGCCGGCGCCGTCAGGCACCAGTTCGCGCACGCCATCGATGTGCTGCCGACGCTGACCGAGCTAGCCGGGATCCCGCTGCCCGCCGAAATCGACGGGATCGCGCAGACGCCGGTTGACGGCATCAGCTTCGCTTACCTCCTGCCGCCGGGCTCTGAATCCGCGCCTGGCCAACACGAGACGCAGTACTTCGAGATGTTCGGGTCGCGGGCGATCTACCACCGCGGCTGGAAGGCGGTCACGTTCCACCCGGTCGGGCCGCTGTACGACGATCAGAACCCGAACGCGCCGTTCGAGGACGACGTCTGGGAGCTGTATCACGTGGCGGAGGACTTGTCCGAGTCGCGGGATCTGGCGCCGGAGCATCCCCGCCTGCTGGCTGAACTCATCGAGTTGTGGTGGGCCGAGGCTCGCCGCAACCAGGTGCTGCCGCTCGACAACCGGGTGCTGTGGGCGCTGGTGCACCCCAAACCGGACCGCCGCCAGCCGTGCGACGAGTTCCGTTATCAGCAGGGCGGGGCGCCGGTGCCGGAAGCGGTCGCGGTGAACGTCAGGAATCGCTCGCATCTGATCGCGGTCGACCTCACGATCCCCGCAACCATCGGTACCACCGATGGCGTGCTGCTTGCCCTCGGCTCCGCACTGGGCGGCTGGTCCCTGCACATGCTCGGCGGTCGGGTTCGCTACGTGCACAACCTGTACGGGAAAGAGCGCCACCTCATCGAGTCGGGCGAGATCGTCACCGCCGGAGACCATCGGGTCGAGTACGAGTTCAGCAAAGACGCCGGGCTTGGCGGCACCGGCGTGCTGCGCTGTGACGGACGTGAAGTCGGCAGCGGGGAGATCCCGCGGTTCACCCCGTCCGGATTCAGCGGCACGGGAGTGGGCCTGACCTGCGGTTACGAGTGGGGACCTGCGATCGGCACTGGCTACACCGCGCCGTTCCCGTTCTCCGGCACGATCCGGCGAGCTGTGGTGAGAACGACAGGCCCGGTCGTCCGGGACCCGCTCGCCGAGCTCGAGGCGATCCTGTCGGAGCAGTAAGCCGCGAACCTGGCTAGCGGCCGGTACCAAGTAGTTCGCGTCGTGGCCTTTCTGGTGCTGTGGCGGGCAGTACGGCGATGTCACACCGCACATTGGGTCACAGCTGCGGACAGGCTTGGTCGTTCTTGGTGCGCAGCGTCACCATGTCGTCGACGTGCATGTGGAAGTGGCCGTCCGCGGCATGGTAGTAGATGTCGATTCCGCGGTATGTCCCGGTCGCGCTGGTTAGCTGGATCACGAGCACCAGGTCGACCTCGGCGGGCTTTGGTGGCGTCGCGGGGATGTGCGCGCCGTCGGCGCGTTGCCGCTGGAACCACAGCACTCCGGTCGGCAGGTCACGCTGTGGCGGTGGGTAGCCGATCCGGTTGCCGTAGCCGCCGCCCTGTCCGGTGTTCGGCACTGTATATGCCGCGAGCAGTCGCAGGCCCTGGATACGGGTGAAACTGACCTTGTCGATCACCGCTGCCGGGCCGGCGTTGCGGAACGCCAACTCGCTTCCTGCCGTATACACCGCGTGCGGGGCGAGCGGGTCCGAGCACATCGCTTCGCCGCCGAAGCCGCTCCCGCCGAACGGGCCCGTGTTGACGGCGTTGCCCTCGCTACAGCCTGCCAGCGAGATCGCCGCTAACGCGGCTCCGGCGAGTGCCGCCCGCCCACAACCGTGATGGGTCATGCCGAATTCTGCCTCGCGGCTGTCACCAGCCGCCACCGTTTGGCCGGCCCGGACGGACTCGGCTGTGCTCGCGCGAGGCAGTATCAGCCAGGTCTCGTTTTGGTACCCTAACCGTGTCGCTGGTCACCTTTCCGCCATACGGGCTCAGGCCAGAGACCGTTAGCCGCGGCCCCTTCACGGCCCCGCGAGCAGGGACGGAGCAGTTGACGGTAGACATCCCCCGCCGCACGCTCGCCGCCAGGCTCGAGGACCGGGACCGGGTGCGCTTCACCGGCCGGGGCACCGAGATCGCCTTCCTCGATCAGTGCCTGGATTCCGACGACCCGCCCGCTAGCGTGGTGCACATCTGCGGGGCCGGCGGGATCGGCAAGAGTGCGCTCCTGCGTGAGGCCGCCAGGCATGCGCGAGATCGCGGCATCAGCGTCGTGGCCATCGACGGACGCGAGCTCGGGCCAGGGCCGGGGGCACTAGAGGCGGCGCTGCGTCAGGCATGCAACCACGACCGGCTGCTGGTGCTGCTCGACTCCTATGAGCGGATGACCGCGCTCGATTCACAGCTCCGGCATGAACTGCTGCCCAAGTTGCCTGACCAGGCGGTCGTCGTGATCGCCGGGCGCGGGACCCCCGATCCGGGCTGGTTCACCGGGGGCTGGGAAGGACTGACCGCGCGCCTGGATCTCGGCGGGCTGGCACCGCGGGACGCACAGCGCCTGCTAGCCGCTCGAGGTCTCACCGATGATCGCGTCTCGGCGATCGTTGACTGGGCAGCAGGATCGCCGCTGGCACTGGCGCTGGCCGCCGACGCCGCGATCGCCGATCCCGGCTGGAACGCGGCCACCGCTCCGGACCGGCCTGACATCTTGCGGTCGCTACTCAACCGGCTGGTGGAGACCGAACTGCACGAAGTCCGTCCGTCCGCACTCGGCATCGCCATCGTCGCCCGGACGACCACGCCCGAGCTCCTTCGCGCCGTGCTGCCCGGAGACGACGCGGACCTGAGCTACCGCCAGTTGTCCGAGCTGACCATTACCGAAGAGCTGGGCACCGGCATCGCCCTGCATGACCTTGCGCGCAAAGCGCTGCTGGCCGATCTCCGGCTTCGCAATCCCGAGTTGGAACGCGACACGAGGCGGCGCATCGCCGACTACCTGTACTCGCGCGGCATGGCCGGCGACCTGACGATGATGATCGACATGGCGCATCTGGTCGAGAATCCGCTGCTGCGCTGGGGATTCGGCTGGGACGGCAATGTCAGTTTCAGGATCGACTCGGTTCGCCCCGGCGACGCGGAGCGCATCGAGAGCCTTACGAACAGTCACGCCCGCGAATGGTGGAAGCTGACCCGCCGGTACTTCACCGAGGCGCCCGACCGGGTCGCGGTCGCGAGGGACCTGTCCGACCACGTCTGCGGCTTTCTCGTGAGCATGAGTCTGGCGACAGCCCCCGCGTTCGCCAATGACGACCCCATCGCCGGACCCTGGCTGGCCCACGCCCGCAAGAACGCGGCCGCCGGGGAGTCGGTGATGTGGCACGCGGCTATCGACTTCACCCAGGGTCAGGTGCAGGCGATGCTCGGCATCGCCGGCATGCTGCGCTGTGGCGCCGCCCGCCCGAGGTTCGCCTACCTCCCGATCGACCCCGCTCTTCCGGGCGCGCTCGAGTTCGCGGGCGCTCTGGGCGCCTCGCATCTGGCTGACCTTGACGTCCAGATCGGTGAAGCCACCGTGCAGTGCCATCGGCTCGACTACGGCCCGGGCGGCGTGTTCACCTTCATCCGGGCGCAGATCTACGCCGAGCTTGGCTTGCCGGTTCCTCAGTCCCCGCAGCAGTCCGCGGCCGACCCGGAGGCGGTGCGCGAGATCCTGCGGAACTTCCGGGTGCCGCGCGAACTGGCCCGCAGTCCGCTGGCCCAGGGCACAACAGCCCAGGAACGGGCCGAGTCGGTGCAGCGGATGGTCTGGCAGGCGGCCAACGAGGCGTTCGGCGATAGCGAGTCCGAGAAGCTGCTGCGCAGCGTCCTGATCGCTGGCTACCTGGAGCCATTGCGCAGTCATGAGGAGGCGGCAAACAAACTGCTGCTTAGCCGGGCGGCCTATTTCCGCCGGCTGCGAACCGCGGTCGAGCGGCTTGCCGAGCACATGGCAGGCGAGACCCCGCGACCCGGCTCGGCGTAAGCACACAGGCCGCGGCCTGATCTCGGACGGCGGGCTCCCAGGCGCCGAACTTGCGGAGCCCTGATTGCCCTCACGGGCTCTGCAGCTCCTGGCTCAGTTGCTGCCTATTGATGCCGATAGTGCCCGGTAGTAGCGTCGCGGGGGCGGGGACTAGCGGAACTACGGTCGTTCCGCCAGGCCGACCGTCCGGGTAGATCGGCGCTCGACGCGCAGCGGAGGCAGCAATGGCGATCGACGAAGCGACGGCAGGTTTCCTCAGTCAGCTAGCGGAGAGCGGCGCCAAGCCGCTGCATGAGATGACGCCGGAGGAAGCTCGCGGCTTCACCGCTGCGCTGCGGGACCTATTCGGGCCTGGCCCCGACGTGCGGAAGGCCTACGACGAACAGGTCGCGACCCCGGACGGCGGGCACATCACGGTCCGGGTCCTGGTGCCCGAGGGCGAGATCCGCGCGCTGGTGGTGTACTACCACGGCGGCGGTTGGGTGATCGGCAACATCGAGGAGTCCGACCACCTCACCCGCATGCTCGCGAACGCGCTGCATGCCGCGGTGGTCAACGTCGATTACCGGCTGGCTCCCGAGCATCGCTATCCGGCAGCGGCGGATGACGCCTGGACGGCTCTGCAATGGGCCAGCGAGCAGATGACCGAGATCGCCGGAACCGTCGTTCCCCTCGTGGTCATGGGTGACAGCGCCGGCGGGAACCTGTCCGCCGTCGTCGCGCAGAAGGCGCGGGCCGCGGGCGGC
>DATMMA010000058.1:0-13547 GCA_035570295.1 Streptosporangiaceae bacterium | reverse complement strand
GCCCTCGTCGCGCAGCGGGTCGCACTCGTTCACGCTGATCACAGTCGGCGGGAACCCCTCGACGTCCTGAGCTGTCGCGAACGACGGCCACGCCAGCGGGTTGCGCTCCTTGAAGGCCTCGATCCCGTAGCCGACAGCGCCACGGTTGTTGTGCAGGTCGAGCAGGATGCCGTTGTTCTCGGTCGATGACGGGCACTCCGGAGTCGGCCACTCGCCACGGATGTACGGGCACAGCGCGTACAGGCCCTGGATGAGACCCAGGTCGCCGTCCTGCCTGAGCTTGAGGCCAGTGGCCAGCGTCAGGTTGCCGCCGCCGCTCTCACCCGCGACGATAATGCGCGCCGGATCGATGTTGAGCTGCCCGGCGTTGGCGACGATCCACTTAAGACCCGACACGCAATCATTAAGACCAGCCGGGAACGGGGCTACTTCGGGTACTGACGAGGCCACCACGCAGTTGCGGAAGTCCACCATCACGACGGCGACCCCGTTGGCCGCGATGATCTTGCCCCAGCCACGGTACATGCCGTCGTAGCACGACAGCGACGCCATTCCGCCGCCGTGGATGTAGTAGACGCAGGAAACCGTCTCGGCATTGTCCGGGCGGATGACCTGAAGGTTGATGGAGTTGCCATCCGGCTGCGAGACGACCTTCTCGGTGTGCACGCGCAGCCCGGCCGACGGAGCGGCTTCCTCGGTGTCACACAAATCCATGAACGAGCGGAATAGCTCGGCCTGCTTGCGGGCCTCGTCGGAGTTCTCCTCGGCCAGGAGCGCCTCGCGGCTGTCTACGTCGCCGGCCATCTCGGCGGCAATGCCGGCCAGCATCGTCTTCAGCCTGGGGTCAAGCCGGATGTCCGCCGCGATGTCATACGCCATGGTGAGGTTCTCCCTGTTCGTGCCGGTCAGCCGCCTGGTAGCGCCTGCGGTCAAGGCCAGGACGTTCGCCCGGTCTCCCTGTTACGGACATTAACCGCAGCGTGGTGAGAAGTCACCGGTCTGCCGAACTCGCCGGTACGAGTCCGGCTCATTCACGGCCGACCTGACGATGGACGGCGACGGCTTCGTCAGCGATTTACCCGGGGCTCTGGCGCCGAGTCTGGCCGTCCCAGGGAGCAGACGCGTGAGCGTCGAGCTTGCTGCCATGGACTTATCGATGTTCGGCGCGCTGACCGGCAAGGCAGGTGTAGCCACGCAATGGCGAGGGCACGTTAACTAGTTCCGGCACACCTGAGGTACCGGGGGAGACATGTCAGGGAAACTGGACGGCAAGGTTGCCCTCATCACGGGCGGCGGCACCGGCATCGGCCTGGCCACCGCCCGAGAGTTCGCCCAGGAGGGCGCCCAGGTCTACATCACCGGCCGCCGCAAGCCTGAACTGGACGCCGCGGCGGCGTCGATCGGACCCAGCGTCACCGCCATCCAGGGCGACGTCACCAAACCCAAGGACCTCGACCGGATCTACGGCCAGATCGGCCGGGAACAGGGACGCGTCGACATTGTCTTCGCCAATGCCAGCATCATTGACCGGCTGCCGTTCGGCAGGATCACCGAAGAGCACGTCGACCGCCTGTTTGGCACGAACGTCAAGGGCCTGCTGTTCACTGCGCAGAAGGCCCTGCCGCTGATGCCCGACGGCGGCACCATCATCTTGACCGGCTCCGTTGTCTCCATCAAGGGCTACCCCTGCCAGGGCGTCTACCCGGCCACCAAGGCGGCGGTGCGGTCGTTCGCCCGCACCTGGACGACGGACCTGAAAGAACGCGGCATCCGGGTGAACGTGGTCAGCCCTGGCCCGGTCGACACTGCGATGCTCGCCGGCCACCCCGAGGGAGCGGCGATGCTCCCCGGCCATCCCGAGGGGATGGAGGTCGTGGCCTCGCGTGTCAGCATGGGGCGCCTGGGCCGGCCCGAAGAAATAGCCAAGACCGTCACGTTCCTCGCCTCCGATGACGCCAGCTTCATCACTGGCGCTGAAATCTTCGTCGATGGCGGAAACGCTCAGGTGTAGGCCGCTCGCCTGAGGCTCGGCTAGGCATGGCTCTGACTGGTGGCGTAACCAGCGGATGCTCGGTACCCGCCGAGCAAATCCTCTGTCGGCTTAGCACTGCCGTGGTTTCGCAGCATGCTGCTTGGTGTCCATGGCGCTGGGCTTGTCCCGCGCGGCCCGGCCTGAGACGGCCTGTCCAACGGCAACTGGAACGACGTGACCTGAATAGGCGACCGGAAACGCTCGCTGGATGTCCATCTCGGCACTTCCGGTGCGT
Source organism: Streptosporangiaceae bacterium (assembly GCA_035570295.1). Taxonomy (GTDB): domain Bacteria; phylum Actinomycetota; class Actinomycetes; order Streptosporangiales; family Streptosporangiaceae; genus JAJYUU01. The sequence continues at coordinate 11,280 of DATMMA010000058.1, read as the reverse complement.
CGGTGTGGTGTCCGGCATCACGACCGGACAGCAACCGGCGCGATCGCCGTGATCGAGGAGGACGTCATGCATCCAGCGACCATTCAGGCGCTCGCCGCGCAGCGAGGCAGCGACCTGTCCGCGGACGCAGCTGCGGCGCGGCGGGCACGCCTGGCGCACCGCAGCCAGCTGGTCAGCAGCACGGTCAGATCAGTCCGTCCGAGCCGACTGGGGCGGCTCTCAGCACCAGGTTTTGTCAGACCCTCGCTGTAACTTCGAACGTAGATGCAGCAGCCAGATCAACGCAGGGACAGAGCCCGCTTCACTGCAAACCATGCAGCGTCCCGGCCGACGTGCGACCGCCTGCCGGGACAACACCGATCCGAGGAGTGAGAATCATGATGCCGTATGACGGCTACCGGCTGTACCAGGCAGAGCGGCCCAAGAGCGCCCCGGAAATAAGACACGCCGATCAACAGGCCGCCCGGTTCGCGGCGGCGGTGTCCGGGCTTATCCACAGCATCACGCTGCCCGGCCGGGTCGCGCGGGCGTACCGGTTCGGTTCGCGAACCTACGCCGCCGCTCAGTGCACGGCCGAGCCGGCGGTCAGGTGCTGACGAACATCAGGTTCTGAGGATGTTCACTGCACGCGCGATCACCAGCGCGCCGACCGCGAGCGACAATGCGGACTGAACGAGCATGGTCAGCTTGGCCCACCTGGCCAGCGGCATCACATCAGTCGGGCTGAACGCGGTCGCGTTGGTGAACGACAAATACAGATAATCGACGAAGCGCGGCTCCCACTCCGGCGGCGCCAGCTGAGGCGCCGCCATCTGCGGGAACATCAGGTCGGGAAGCCGGGAGGTGCCGTGCGCCCGGTCTACCGGCCCGCCGCGGTCGAACTCCCAGTACCACAAGGCGAACGCGATGACGTTGGTTGCCCAGATCGATGCCCCGCTGGCTAGCAGCGGGCCGGCCGTGCTTCCGGCCTTCCCGTCGAGAATTGCCCTGATCAGCAGCACGCCGGAAGTCAGGTTCGCGACCGTAATCAGGAAGATCAGCGCGATGCTCAATGCCCGCACGGTCGGGCCGCGCTTCTCGATGCGGACCGGATTGGCGATCGCCAGGCCGATCAGCAGCGCGCCCTCAAGGGCCGGCAGCATCGCGGTCGGGAGCGGTGTGGTCAGGCGCGGCGGGAGAAGCACTTGCAAGACGATGGCCGCGATGATGCTGACCGACACCGGCCACCGGTGCTCGCCGCGCGTCGGGCGCATCCAAGCCGGAACCGGGAACTCCCGGCTCTTTGCCGCGAGCAGCTCGGCGTTCCGGATCCACAGCTGCCACGGATCCATACCGCGCCTGAAATGCGGCGGAGGCGCACCCGACGAGTGAGGCTCGGACGGCGGCACCTCGTGTTCGGATGGGCCCGGTTGATCTGACTCCGTCATCTGCCCGATCTTGTCACGCGGTCCGAGCGCTGAGGGAGTCGCGCTGCCGTCGACTGTGCCCCGTCAGCGACTGTCGCATCGACAGCCAGGCCCGGCTGATGACGCCGGGCCCAGCGGCGCGTAGTAGCTGCATTCCTCGTTATTGCGGCCAGCGTGCCCGCCACAGCTCGCGCTTGGTAGCGCAGTATCCGACGCCGAGCGCGAGCATGCCGACCAGGATGAGCATCGCGGCCTGCGCGGGCAGCCACTGAAGGAGCAGGCCGGTCCCAGCCATCCCGGTCGGCATGCCGGCGCTGATCAGCATCATGACTGCGGCCACGACCCGGCCCCGCTGCTCATCCGGTGTCTGCCGGATGATCAGCACATCGAGCAGAACGCGCAGGGCCGGCACGCCCAGCATGGCGATGAACAGCAGGCCTGCTACCCACCAGGGCCCGAATGGCAGCGCGAGTAGGGCGAGGACGGGAACCCAGCACAGTCCCATCCCCAGCAGCAGGACGCCCGGCTTCAGCCGGTGCAGCACCTTCACCAGTGGCGCTCCGGCCAGCCCGCCGATCGCGCCCGCGCCGATAGCCAAGCCGATGGTGCCCGACGGATCGTGCTGCTGCCGCAGGATCACGATGACGACCAGGTCCAGCCCGACGCCGATCATGTTCGCGATCATTATTAACAGCATCGCCGCGCGCACCACGGGCGCCCGCCACAGCGCGCGGATCCCGACGAACATGTCCGACTCAGACTTCCGCACGCCCGGTGCCGCGGCCTGGCCGCTCGTCGGCGTGCTCTCAGCAGTCCGCGCAGCAGTGGCAGAACGAGGTCCTCCGCCGGGCATCACCTTCATAGCCACGGCGGACAGCGTCGAGAACGCGAAGGCTCCGGCCGTGCACAGGAACGGAACCGCGTGCGACAGCGCTCCGAGCGCGTAGAGCCAGCCGGCCAGGGGCGGTCCGGCCAGCGCCGCGCCGTTTTGCCGCACCTCGTCCTGGACCAACGCGGCAGTGAGCTGACTGTCCGACACTACCGAGCGCACCAGGGCCAGCCTGGCTGCCCCGGCGACGGCCTGACCGATGCCCAGCAAGACCGCGGCAGCCAGGAGCAGCGGAAGAGACAACCAGCCAAGCATCAGGCTAACCGCAACGGCCGCGGTGACGGCCGCGCGGGCCGACTCGACCCCAATTACAATGGCCCGCCGATCCTGCCGATCCGCTAGTTGGCCTCCCGGTAGCGCCCCGGCCAGCATCCCGATTGTCAGGACCGCCGCGAACAACCCGGCCTTTGCGGGCGAGCCGGTGAGGGCGAGTATCGCCAGCGGGTAGGCCACATCGGCGACGCTTACGCCCAGCGACGAGGCGGTGCTCCCTGCCCAGAGCGTCTGGAACTGCAAGTTGCGCCGGAGCGGGGTGGCGGGCGTTTCAATCTGCCCCGCCGCCTCGTCGGACGGGGTGCGCAGCACGGGTGCCATTTGCTGACCTCTCAACGTTCTTGTACACGTTATCATTCACGTCTATGTGAATGCTGACACATCCGTGAGCGCGTGGCAATATGGAGTGCATGAGCCAGCAGGAGCAACCGCCTGGACCCGAGCCTGTAGCCCTACGTTCGGTAGCAAGCGTCGGCATGCTCCGGGCCATGGCCGACCCGACGAGGCTGGCCATCCTGTCCGCCCTGATGGATCGGCATGACGACCTGCCAGTCATGTCCGTAAAGGAGCTCGCCGCCCGGCTGGGCGAGCCGCAGACGAAGCTGTACCGGCACATGCGCCAACTCGAGGCCGCGGGCCTAATCAGGGTGGCCTCTACCAGGCTGGTCTCGGGCATAGTCGAGCAGCGGTATCAAGCGAGCCAGCGCGACCTGACTTTCGACGGCGGTTTCCTGCGTGAGCATGCTGAGGAGTCGGACGCGGCCATGAGGGCGATGTTGGAGAGGTTCCGGGACGGCTTCGTCACGGCTTTCAGGCACAAGGAGCTAGCGCCGGGCGCGATGCCTGATGCCGAGGCGTACCGCAAGCCAACGCTCCTCCTAACCGAGTTGCGGGTCAGTCCGACCCGGGCCAGGGAGATGCGGGAGAAGCTGCAGGAATTCCAGAAGTGGCTGGGCAGCGTGGACGACGAGGATCCGGACGGCATAGTCGTCGACGTGCTCGTCGGATACTACGTAACGCCCGAGCCCGACCCGAGGTAAGCCGACCCGCGGCTGTATGACGTGCAATTGTCGGCGCCGCTGTTGCCGGCCCGCTCCTCACCTTAAGCGGGACGGTGAGATCGCAGACCAAGGTGTCCGGGGTGGCGGACCGCTGATCAGCGATCAGGACTTGACGCAGCGGTCCGGCTGGTTCCCGTCGCTGTTCACGCGCCCACGCTTCGATCGCGTCGACCGCTGGTGCCATCGCCGGCCAGCCGATGTCCTTCATGGCGAGCCGGATAAACACCTCGTCGTGAGCTGACTCCACCCGGAGCTGAACGTCTGCCATAGCCGGGGACGAGGCCCCGATGGTGGAGTGAGCTATTGGCCGGCACAGCTCCATCGGCCCGTCACTGTCGTCGCTGACGTCTCCGTAAAAGACGAGGAATGGACACCCGGCGATGCCCTCGATACCAGGAGCGGCCGACCGCAGCCGGGCGAAGGCCTCGTCGAAGAATGCGTCTGTCTCGTTTGCATACAGATGGCGGTTGATGGAAAGGACCTTGCGCACGGGGACAGTGCGGGTCTGGATGTCGTACGTGGGCATCTCGCCTCCTGTGAGCTTTGCCTGGATGTAAGAGGCAAGGGCCCGGCGGTCCGCCACGACCGACTCGACGTCCGCCCAGTACTCCCCGACAGCTTTCGCCGCTTCACTGCGTGGTTTTGCCGCTATTTCCGCGATGGCGGACAGCGGCATGTCGAGGCGCCTCAGCAGCGCGACGAGTTGAGCGGTAGCCACCTGGTTCTCGCTGTAGAAGCGATAGCCGCTTGCCGGGTCGGTCCGCGCCGGCGGCAGCAGACCGAGCCGGTCATAGAGGCGCAGCGCTTTGGGCGACAGCCGGGTGCGATACGCGAACGCGCCGATTGTCATGAGGTCCATTGGTCTCCTCCAGGGCCGGGCGATCTGCCCGGCTCTAATGAGGATGCTGCTTGACCTAAGGGAAAGGTCAACTGGCGGGACAGTGACGTGGACCTGCTCGTAGACCTGCCTGAGCACATGAGCTTGTTCGGCTTGGCGCGCTTGCAAGCAGAACTGGAGAGCATCCTTGGCGCGCGCGTCGACTTGGTCGCCTCGCAGCATCTCAAGCCCGAAGTCCGGTCGCACGCTGATCGCGATCTGGTGGAGCGGTGACCTATCGCGAACGCCTGAGACTGTCGGATATTCAAGCGGCCATCGACGCGATCCGCTCTGACCTTCAGCGCGGCACCCTCGCTGACGGGCTCGTATTTTACGCGCGCGGTGTCACCCGACGATGGCGAGCGCGACCGGATCGGCAAGGATCTGGCGGCCAACCCTGATCGTGCGCTCCACCTTGCGGGTGAGGGTATTGATTTCAGTCACCGTGCCGGATATCGCATTGGCCACGTAGACGGTTCGCCCGCCCGGCGCCGCGACTATAGCGTCCGGGGACCTGCCGACCTTGACACTGGCGGTCGCGGTATTGCTTCTGATGCGGATGGGCGTAACCGTCCCCGGGCCGTTGACGGCCCCGTCGGTCATGTTGACCACGTAAACCCAGCTGGTCTTCGGCGTGATCGTCAGCGCCACCGGGAAGATGCCAACCGTAATCGGACGTCTGGCCTTCCTGGTCGAGATGGTGATGGGGGTCACCGCGCCCTGGCTGCTGCCTTGCGCGCCGACTCCCACAGAGTCCAGAACATATGCCGTCCGGCCGTCCGGGGTTATCTCGATCGCGGACGGAACCAAGCCGACCCTAATCGGCTTCCCGGCCGTAACGGTAGAAGCCCGGACCGGCAAGACATTGCCGATGGCGTTCCTCGGATTCTGGCTGTTGACCACCAAGATCGTCTTGCCGCTAGGTGTGATAGCCATCGCATCGGGTCGGATGCCCGTTTGCACATGGCCCGTCGCGAGGTTCGTTGCCAGGTCGATCTTTACGAGAACGCCGCGGGCAGGGCCCTCGCCAGAGTCCAGCACGTATCCGAACCGGCTATCACGTGAGAACACCATCGCGATCGGGTTGCTACCGACCGGAATAGGTGACCCGAGAGTGCTGGTCGCGATGTTGAGGGGGACGATGACCCCGACGTTGACCTGCTCTGGGTTCTCATCCTCCAGGACATAGCCGGTCTTCCCGTCCGGCGTGATCGCCAGCGAGACCGGCCGATTACTAGTCCCCAGGCTGATCGTGATGATCGCCTTGTTTGTCCGGGTGTTAATCGCGGTGATCGTGCTCAATCCTGGGTTGACGACATACGCTCGCCTGCCATTCGGCGTGACGGCGATGGAGTCGTTAGGCGCTGGCGGGCTCGAGCTCGGAAGCAATCCGACATGGATGGCAGGCAGAATCTTGCCGGTACGGGCCAGCACCGGCCGGACCGTCCCGTTGCCCTGGTCGAGTACGTACACGGTCTCCGGACGAGACCTTGCCGCACTGGCGGCTTGCGGGCTGATGGTGCTCGCAGCCACCGTGCTCCCCACGGCTACCACAAGGATGCCCCCGCTGCCCAGCACAGCCACGAGTCGCTTGATCACTTCGCGCCCCATTCCCAGGCCCTGCACACAGGCTTACCGCAGCACGAATCTCTTGTCTACAGCACATCCCTGACCCGGGACATGGCATCGGGCCGCGCTGGCGTCAGCGTGCCCGCCGTGAGCCGACGTGTTACAAGTCGGGTCTAGAAGCTGGTGCCGCGGCGCGACGAGGAACTGGGAGCGAGATAGCCCGCTCCTGGCCTTGTCAGAAACATGCCGGGAACGCGCACTGTTGCGCCAGCCTTAGCCGGCGCTACGCGGTGGTTGTCGTCAGTTCCCTGGTGCCGCAGCCTGGCCTGCGCGAGATGCCGCGGCTAAAGACGACGGTCTCGTAAGGCTTTTCCGGCAGCGTGGTCGTGCCGTCGTGCAGCGGACCGCTGCGGTTCGTAACGGCCGGGACAGCGAAGAACCGCATGGTGATCATGGTCTCGCCGGGACGCTCACCGGGATCCACGTCGAAGATCGCGTAGCCGTAGGCGTCGTGCGGGTTGGTCTTCGCGGACCAGAGCGCGTCCTCGACGGAGTCGGCGGGGTTGCGGTGGAATCCCGCCGCCTGCGACCCGGTGGTTACGTTCCGCCGGGTGATCACCTTCGCGCGTGGCGCACCCGTCTCAGGGTTAGTTCCGTAGTTGTTGGAAGGGCCGTTGGTGCCGCCGCAGCCGAGCACGACGAAAACCGTGCCCTGCTGCGTGTCCCAGGTCGGCGTGTCGCCGTCGGTCACCGGCTTGGTTGTCACCACGTGCGGGCGCCGGGTGTCGATCTTCTCTCCGTTGGTCTGGTCGGGGGCCGGCCGCACGACCGTGCCGTGCGAGCCGTTGTCGTAGCCGCGGACCGGGTAGCTCCGCTCGTAGTTGTGCTCGTGCCCGGAGAGGACCAGGTCGACCTCATACCGGTCGAACAGCGGCAGCCATGCCTGGCGGATGCCCAGGTCGGAACCGTTCGCCAGGGCCGACGATAGGGCGCACTGATGCATGAACACCACGATCATGTCGATGCCCGGGTCGCGGCGTGCTTGCGCGAGCGTGAGGATCAGCCACAGCGTCTGCAGGTTGGGCCGGCCCCGGCTGTGGTCCGGCACGACTGAGTTGTCCGCCGGGATGAACTCAAGGTCGCCGGTATAGCCGTGGTTGTAACAACTGGTCCAGTTCGGGATCGCCGCGCCCGATGTGGTGGCCATCGGCGGGGCATCAGGTGCGGACCGGATGTAGGTGGACGCGCTGTCCTGGTAAATGACGTCGTCGGCGTCCAGGCTGATGAACTGCACGGTGCCCACCCGGAAGGCGTAGAAGTTGCCGCGAAGGTGGTTGCCGTCGTAGTTCGTTATCCCGTTGTCCGGCAGCAGGAACCGGCTCAGGTAGTGGCCGTAGCCGTAGGGGCCGTTCCAGTAGTTGCCCGCCGCGCCCTGGGCTTCGATACCGCCGGGCGCGGTGCCCGGCCGACCGGCATGGTTGCAAGTGCCGAACTCGGTCTCGTGGTTGCCGAGCGCGGGCATCCACGGGCGGTTCCTGGCCGAACGCGCAATGTTGACGCCGAAGTCGCGCCACACGCCGGGCGCGTTCGCGTAGTCGAGGTTGGCGTAGCACAGGTCACCGTTGAGCAAGTGGAACAACGGCGGACCATTCCCGTCGCCGGGGTCCTCGATCGCACTGACGGCGTACCAGGCGTTGTCGCACGACTCGAACCACTGGTTACCCGACGCGTTGCGATCCCACGACGGGGTCGCCAGGTCGCCGAAGCTGGAGAAGCGGAACCGCGCGCGTCCGGCAGGTGCGGTTTCGAACGATCCGTCGGCAGTCGAGGGCTTCGGCGCGGCGCCGTCACTGATTCGGTAGTAATAGCGCGTTCCCGGCTCTAGACCGGTCAGCTGGACGTGGTAGTGGTATGTGGCCTGGTTGTTTAGGCCGTCAGTGAAGCTGACCGCCTGGGCCTGCGGGCGCCGGAGCGTGACGTCGAGCGGTTCCGGCTCGGGCAGCCGGATGGTGCGGCCGGGGCGGCCAAGCGTAATCGGGGCGGTCGAGTAGTCGAGCGCTGGCGCAGGCTGCGGAGTTGAGCCGGGGGCCGACCAGGAGACCGTGACCTCGGTGGCCGGATCTGCGCCCCAGGTCAGGCGGAGCTGCTCAGGTGCGGTTCCGGTCGGCAGCGGCACGGTCGTCAGCGTGCGCCCCGACGGCGGCGTCGCCGCGTCAGTGGCGTCCCGAGGGGACTGGTCCTGGCGCGAGACGACTCCTTTCCGTGCGGCGGCCGCTCATGGCGGCGGCTTCTGATCTTCGTTACCAGGATAAACGGCCCAGGTGAACCGCCGGTCAAGCGGGCGTTGCCGCTGGATGGCCGCGGTTCGGCCATGCGGCTAACTCAGCGCCGCTGAGCTGGGCGGATATGGCCCGTGGCGGCCCGGCATGCCTAGCCTTCGGGCGGCCGGAACTTTGGGCAGCGGAGCGCGCCGATGTGCTGCAGGTCACCTCGGGCGGTAGCCGCCGTAGATGACGTTCTCCAGTTTCTTCCAGAAGATGTCGATGCCCGCGAAACCGGCGGCACGCAGGTAACTGAGCTGCCGATCGAGCGGGATGATGTAGCGAACGTGGTTCTCCCAGCGAGCCTGCTCCTCCGGCGTGCGGTGCCGTCGGCGATGCGCGGCCTCAGGGTCCTCGCGGTCGCTGATTTGCTGCCAGATTTGCCCGACTGCAGGATCCGGGGCGGTGACCGGGTCATAGTTGAAGTACCAGCCGCCAGGGACGAGATGATGGAAGATCTCGGCGAAAAGCCCCTGCTTCCGCTCGTCTGTCAGGTGGTGCACGCACATCGACGTCACGATCGCGTCGAGCTGCGCCGGGATGGCGGTCGGCCACTCCCCGGTCGTCATGTCGAACTCAACGGTGCGGTAGCGCCCGGCGTACGGCAGCATCGGCGACGCTCCCGCAGCCATCATCTGAGCGGAGAAGTCAGCGAGGACAGCCGTCGCGCGCGGGTGCCGCTCAAGGATCGCGCGCGAGGCGGCTCCGGTGCCCGCGCCGAGATCCAGGAAGGTGAACTCCTGGTCATCGCCGAACGGCAGCAGGTCAGCCATAAGCCGCCGCTGCTCAGCTCGGTTCCGCTCCTGGGCGGTCGCTTCCTTCACCCAGCGCTGGACCATCTCCTCCGAGTGCCAGATCTCCGCGTTGGTGTCCGTCGAATCGTCCATAGCGCCAGGTTACTGAAGCGGCAGGTCACTGAGACGGACCGCGATCAATGTCTGCAATTTCAGACAGTCGTCTAGTAAACTAGACTGCGTGGACTTGGCGAATCCTTTCGAGGACGTCATACCCGGAGCGCGCGGACGGGTCTTGGCGACGATGGTTCAGCTAGAGGTACCCGTAACCATCCGGGCTCTTGCCAGGCATGCGGGTGTCGCGCCGCAAACAGCGCTGAGTGTAGTAAACGAGCTGTCTGAGGCCGGGATCGTGTCCGCCGAACGGGCAGGAAGCGCACAGATGATCTCGCTGAACAGGGCTCATCTCGCTGCGGAACCGCTCATCTCGCTCGGCCGCACCAGGGCCAGGCTCGTCTCGAGGCTAAGTGACGAGCTTGCCAGGTGGAACGGGCTGGCAGCCGCGTGGCTCTTTGGATCGGCGGCGCGCGGGTCAGGCGATCGCGAGTCCGACGTGGACCTTCTTCTCGTGGCCAAGAGGAGCATCGAGACTGCGGCATGGGCCGACTCGACAGCTCGGATGGTAAGCGAGGTTCGTGCCTGGACGGGCAATCACCCTCAGCTGGTCGAGCACACGACTCGTTCGTTTGCCCGGCTCGTGCAAGTCCGCAACCCTCTCGTCGATGCGATACGCCATGACGGCATTAGCCTCACGCCGGGTACCGATGCATTGCTCCGGGGGCTGTCGTGAGCCCGCGGGCCGACGGACGGCGTTCACCGTGCACGATCACCGACGCGCGGGCGCGGCTTCACGACGCGACAGCTTTCCTGGAGGCGGCCAAATGCCTCCAAGATCCAGACGTCATCGCCACCAACGCGATCCATGCGGCCATTGCGGCCGCCGACGCAGCGTGCTGCGTTGCACTGCGAGAACGTTCTGCCGACGGAAACCATGCTGCTGCGATTGAACTGCTTGGACGAGTCGACAAGAACCTCGCTGCGGCGCTAAAACGGGCGTTAGACCGCAAGAATCAGGCCGCTTACGAATCGCGCGACATCTCAGTCAGCGATGCCACCATGTGCGTCCGACAGGCGGATCTATTGGTCGCCGCCGCGCGCCAGAGAATCTTGTCGTCGTGATCGCGGGCTCTGCCGCGCGTCCGCGCCGCCCAGGAGTGACCTAGACCTTCGGTCACGGATTTGGAATGTCTGAGCGTCTGCCGAGGGCAGCAAAGCCACGCTGACGTGCGACGGCACATAGCTGATCATCAAAGGTCGCTATCTGCGCGTCACTTACATGCTCTGCCGCAAGGAGGACGCAGCAGTCGGGCAGCTTGAGCCCGGTCTCGGCTCGGAGCATCGCGAGCCGCATGGGAGCGTCGGTTTCCATCGATACCGTCCGGACGTCGAGTTGGGCCAGAGCGGCAACGGCCCGATCCAGCCTGCCAGCCCTGGCCGGACCCGCGAGCACCTCTGCCTGCGTGAGAGGGCTCGTTCGGAAAGGCTCGTCAGCCACCGACCGGAGCAGGTTCCTTGCATCCTCGTGCAACGCATCCTCAGCGTCGAAATGAGCAATCAGAACACATGCGTCAAGCACGATCATTCTGGCCAGTCCTCGCGCAGGTCGGCCAGGTAATTGTCGCCGTAGGCGCCAGTCAGCGCGGCGCTGGTCCGGTCGATGGCAGCGCGTCGGGCCGCCGCGTCGTGATCTCGCTGCCTCACAACGGCGCGGTGGCCCTCCTCCACTAGCCGGGTCAGTAGCTTCGCCCGATTGCCTCGATCGGCCGGCCAGTGACGTGCTGCGTCATCAAGAGCGCGCATGATCTGCTCCGTCTCCGTAATCACGTGCCTCGGACGCGTTGTCGGCATGACAGGAAGTGTAGCACCTCCGTAAAGGTGTCACACCTCGATCAGGCGGCATCACCCGTGACAGCGCGGCGTCCCTGCAGAGTTGCGACGTCCGCTGCTGCGCGGCCGGTGATCCAGCCCTCGCGATCGTTCACTGAGCCCGCCGAGAACGTCGTCAGGTCGGGAAACATAGCCTCGAAGGA
>DATMMA010000057.1:0-10504 GCA_035570295.1 Streptosporangiaceae bacterium | reverse complement strand
CAGGGCCTGAGCTGGCACTGGATCTTCTGGATCAACGTGCCGATCGGCTTGCTCGCCGCGATCTTGTCCGCTGCGTTCCTGCCGGAAAGCCGTGGTCAGGCCGGTCGCCTGGACGTCGGCGGAGTGAGTCTGGTCGCGGTCGGCACGGTCGCCCTGGCCTGGGGACTGGTCCGCACCACTGAAGCCGGCTGGGGCAGCGCGCAGGTGATCACGGCACTGAGTCTTGGCACACTGCTGATCGCGGGCTTCATGTGGTGGGAAGCGCGCGTTCCCGCTCCGATGCTGCCGCTACGGCTACTCCGGGTCCGTGCCTTCACCGCGGCTAACGCGACAGGTTTCATGAGCATGGCGGCGATCACCTCGGCAGCGTTCCTGATGTCACAGTTTTTTCAGCTCGGGCTCGGCTACTCGCCGCTTGCCACCGGCCTGCGGCTGCTGCCGTGGACCGCGACGCCGCTGCTCGTCGCGCCAGTGGCCGGCCGGCTGGGCGACCGGATCGGGAGCATGCCGCTGATGTCGGCCGGCATGGCGATGCAGGCCGCGGGACTCGGATGGACCGCGCTGGAAGTGACGTCTGGTGCACGCTATCCAGCGCTGGTACTTCCGCTCGTGATCGCCGGGATTGGCATTTCGATGGCCATCCCCACAACGCCAACGGCCGCGCTGGGCGCGGTGCCACCCGCCGACATGGGCACGGCATCCGGCGTGCAGAACACGCTGCAACGGTTCGGCGCGGTGTTCGGCGTAGCGATCGTTAGCGCCATCTTCTCTGCGAGCGGGCACCTGGGCTCAGCAGCGGGCGTGATCTCTGGCGTCCGCCCGGCCCTGACCGCGTCGGCTGGGCTGTCGCTGCTCGGCACACTGACCGCGCTGGCTGTCGGGCGGCGCCGTGAGCGCGCCGCCGTCGTGGCTCATGCCGAGCCCGCCCGAGCGGTAGCCACCGCGTCTGGTCGCCCCTGAGCAGCGTTACCGGCAGAGCACCGCGATCGCCAGCCGCGGTGCTCTGCCGCCGGCGGGTACCCTGGCTGGCAAGCCTGCTATCGCGGTGATGGCATGCGGGCTATCGCCGGGCCGCGTCCAGGGCCGCCGTCAGCACCTCAGCCAGCTGTTGCAACTCCGCGGTGGTGATCACGAACGGCGGTGACACCTGGAGCGCGACACCGCGCAGCAACCTGGTGATGACACCACGCTCGCGCGCCGCGGTCACAACTCGCGCGCCGAGGCCCGGATCAGCTTCCCTGGCCGCTCCGGCGAGCTCGATCCCAGCGAGCAGGCCAGCTCCCGTGCGCACCTCGCTGACGAGTTCGTGTTTGGCCACTGGCGTCAGCGCGGCGATCAGTGCTGGCTCGAGCTCCGCCACCCTGGAGACGAGCTGTTCGCGCTCGAGGATGTCCAGGTTGGCCAGGCCGACTGCGCAGGCCGCCGGATGGCCCGAGTAGGTGTAACCGTGCCGGAAGATCTCAGCAGACCCGGCATGCCAGAACGGCTCGGCCACGCTGGGACTAGTGATCACCGCGCCGAGCGGGAGGTAGCCGGACGTCAGCCCCTTCGCGACGGTCATCATGTCCGGCTCGATCCCGTACCGCTGGCTGCCGAACCACGCCCCGGTCCGGCCGAAGCCGGTGATGACTTCATCGGCGATGAACAGCACGTCAGCATCACGGCAGATCTGCTGAACGTCGGCCAGATAGCCCTCAGGCGGGAAGTAAACTCCGCCAGCGCCGACCACCGGCTCGCAGATGAACGCGCCGATCCGGTCCGCACCGACATGATCGATCATCTTGGCTAGCGCTGCCGCGTCATCCCACGGCACGTGCTCGACCAGCGTTACCAGCGGCCCGAACGGCTCGGTGTTTACCGCGATGCCGCCAAGCGAGGTGCCGTAGGCGTTGACGCCGTGATAAGCGTGCGAGCGGCCGATGATCACCTGCTTGCCGGGCCGGCCGACAGCGCGCCAGTAGGCACGGCTGAGCTTGGCCGCCGTGTCCACCGCGTCCGAGCCGCCGCCGGCGTGAAGAACACCTTGGCACCACGGATCGGCGCGAGCTCTGCGACGCGTTCCGCGAGGGCCTCAGCGGGCGGGTTGGAGAAGATCTCGTACGTCTGGTAGGCAGCGAGCTGGTGCATCTGAGAGGCGGCCGCATCGCCGAGCTCAGTGCGCCCGTGGCCGACATTGCAGTACCAGAGGCTCGCGATGGCGTCGAGGTAGGGCCGGCCTGCCGAGTCATAGACGGTCGCGCCTTCACCGCTGACGATCTGGACGGCATGATCCGCGAGGGCGGCCATGTTGGCGAACGGATTCCACATGGCCGAGGTACCGGCCGCGCTGTCGGTTGGTGGCATTTCAGCCGGTCCCTTCGATTGGGTCCTGGCTGCCCAATCTATCGGCGCGCCGTCGCGTTCGCCGCTTGGAGGCGTTCGCAGCCGTTGCCCAGACCCGTGGACGCTTAACTCGCTGGCCGCGCTCGGCTTGCCAGCCACTCCGAAGCCAGCTCGCCGACCCAGTCCGTCGCGGCATCCGGCGCGGCGGGAGGCGAGGCCACGACAACGAGCTCGGTCACGCCAGCCTCGTCGAGTGCAGGCAGCACGTCCGGGCCGGCGTCAGGCACTGACACGGCGATGCTCAGATCACCTAGCTGCCTGCCATGGCGGCTGCACAGGTCGGCCAGGACTCGCAGCCGGCCTGGCACCGCGGCAGCCTCAAGGTTGAAGCCGTACCAGCCGTCGCCGTATTCGGCTACGCGGCCGAGAGCCGCGTCGGTGGTTCCCCCGATGATCACCGGGAGCCACCGGTCGTGCACTGGCCTCGGATTCACCCGCACTGACTCGAAGCGCGCGAAATCGCCGCGGAAGCTCGCGACGTCGTCAGCCCAGACTTGCCTGATGGCGGCGACGTACTCTGCCGTGCGCGCGCCTCGCCGGGCAAACGGGACGCCGAGGGCAGCGAACTCATCAGCCGACCACCCGATGCCGATGCCCAGCGAGAACCTTCCTCCGGAGAGCAGATCCAGCGTGGCCGCCTGCTTTGCCACGACCAGGGGGCTGTGCTCAGGCAGTAGCAGGATGCCGGTCGCAAGCGTGATCCTGCTGGTAAACGCTGCTGCGAAGCTAAGGGCGAGCAGCGGGTCAAGCCAGTCCGCGTCCGGTGCCACGGCGAACTTGCCGTCGTCGGCGTACGGATAGCGGGATCCTGGTTCGTCCACCATGACCACGTGCTCTCCGCACCACAGGGTGGCAAAGCCAAGCTGGTCAGCCCTGCCGGCGACAGCCGCCAGGACGTCCGGCTTGCTGCCGCTACCGACGCCGAGTACATGCAAGCCGACCTTGATTCCGTCGCCGTCGATTCCGGCACGGGCGCGGCTAGCCGGACTGATCGCGCTCACCCGCGGTACGTACCCGGCTCCGCCGGGAAAACTAAACAGAACGCGGGCCAGACTGTCAGTGCCGGTCTGGGCCCCGCCGGACTGAAGTTAACGCAGGCCGCAGCGCAATTAGCCGGGGTGCACGAGGGGCAGCGGACGAGCATGGGGAAGCGAACGGCGGGCAAGGCCGCCCTCCTGGTCAGTGGTGCGGCCGTGATCGCTGTCAGCAGCGCGTCCATTATCCCAGGCTGCAGCGCCAAGCATGCGGCCCCGCAGTCCGGCCCGAGTGACGCCAGTAGGGCCGCTGGCGACCACGTCGCGCGGTTGGCCGCGACCGGACAGCACAATGCCACGCTGGCGGTAGTCAACGCGGCCGCGACCCTCACCGTGACCGCCGCGGCGATGCGCGGCAGCCTGATGCAAGTCTCTACCCCAGGTAACTCGGGTGTCCGCCCGCAGTTGGTGGCCTCGACGGGCCGCGTGCAGCTTTCCCTTCTGGGCATCGGCCAGCACGGCCCCAGCGCGGTCTCGATCGAGCTGAGCACCGGCGTTGCCTGGCAGCTTCATTTCAGTGGCGGCACCAACCAGACGGTCCTGAACCTGAGCAACGCTCAGGTCGCTGGCATCGACTTCACCGCGGGCTCGAGCCTGATCCAGATGACGCTGCCGCGGCCCGACGGAACGGCCACGATCACCTTGGCCGGTGGCGCCAGCGAGGTCAACCTGACTACGCCGCCGGGTGTCGCGGCGCGGCTGCGCCTGTCAGCCGGTGCCTCGACCGCGACGCTGGCCGGCCAGACGTACAACGGCCTCGCCCGGGGCACTGTGCTGTCATCGCCCGGCTGGGCACAGGCGACAAGCCGCTACGACATCGACGCTCCGGCCGGGATTAACGACATCTCGGTAACCGGCTAGCGGGCCAGATAACTAAGCCGGACTTATCTGCTAGAACTGCGCCTTCAGTTCCTCGATCTCGCGAGCCCGCGCGCGCAGTTGGTCGTAGGCCGGCCGTTCCCGGATACGTGCCAGTGCCCAGCGCACCGCGTCAGCGCGATTAGTGACAATGCCCGCCGTGATCAGCGTGTCCAGTGTCTCCAGGTCCGTCGGCCCGAGCCTGGCCATGACGGGGGTGAGCTCGCCGAGGGCACGCGCCTCAAGGGACCGGGCTGGCCGGCTGAGCACGATGCCGACCCTCTCGCCGTCGTCGGCGCCGAAGCGAATCTCAAGCCGCCGGGCTTCGGGCAGCTTTTGCGCAAGCTCGTCCCGGAATTTCTCAAGCTCCCGGCCAAAGGACCGGGAGAAGTCCTGCGCGACCTGCTCGCGTTCCTCCCGGCCGCCAGGAGCCGCTACGAGTACCCGGACAACTAGTTCGCCGGGTTCGACAACCGCCTCATCTCCGTACTGCAACAGCGCAACCCGCTCGATCGCGCCGCCAGGAAATCTCGCCTTGACTTCGTCTTCGACCAGCTGCCGCAGCTGATCGAGCGCTGCTTGCTCCACGACCTGCTCCTGTTGCTCTAACTACCTCAGCAATCAGCGTAACTCGGGTAACTCTCCTTGGCCAACAGCTTTCTCCGGACGCGCTAGTACGGAAGCGCCTGTTACGGCACCTGCGCGTGCTGCCGCGGCGCGTGCTGCCGCAGCGGGGCGGAGAGCCGCCGGTACAGCGCCGTAGTGTCGGGGTGCGGCTCACCGCCTGGCGCGATCTCCTCTATCGCATCAAGACAGCGCTGCCACGCCTCGGTAACGCCGGCCATGCTTCCGGCCGCGTGCTCAGCTCGCATCAGCATGCGCCACAGCTGCTCGGCTGACGGCTCGGCCAGCAGGCCGGCCCTGGCAGCCCGTGCCGCGGCGCGAGCCGAGCCGCCGGCCAGCTCGAACTCGGCCAGCGTCTCGGCTGCGTCGACTAGTTCGGCACGCATGGTCTCGATCAGCGGAACGTCGATCCACCAGAAGTAGCTGCCGGTGAACGGCTGTCCGCCGATCATCGAAACCGCCATGCGCAACTCGTCTGTCCTGCCGGAGGCGACGAGCTCGCGGAACTCTGCCCAGTCGAGCGATGCGTCCGGATGCAGCAGGTAACGGCCGCTGCCCGCATGGATGATGTATTCCTGTCCGTCACCGGCAGGTCCGAGGCGCCGCCTGGTCCTGGTAATAATCTGCCGGACGGCATCGCTCGGCTTCGGGTGGTCCGGATCGGCACCGAGGATGCTGCACAGCGCTGAATTCGACATGCCGGCCGGTGCCGCGAGCGCAAGAGCGAGTACCAGCTCTGCTTGCTTAGGCAGCAATTCCTCAGCCGCACCGGAGATCATGAACGCGCCGAGAATCCTCACCCGCAGCTGCTGGCTCGCGACGGCGCGCGGCCGGACCTGGTGTCGGGCAGGTGGCGGGCCGGCATCATCGCCAGCCGGCGGCATCTCCGCCGCTGGCGACAGCAAGTCTGCTGCCTGCGGCACGACGGTGGCAGTTGGTGGCGACACGCCCGGCACCTGCTGCGGCTCAGCCGCCCGCGCGAGCCAGGGCGCCGCGGCGTAAACCTGATACGGCTCGTCCGCCATCCCGACATCGTCAACATCGGTCGCAACCGCGAAGAGCGTGGCGATAGCGTCGTAGTCAGCGTCGCAGAGCGCGCGGGGCCGCACGGTAATCTGCAGCGGAACGACGTTCGCGATGATCCCGTCAGGTGCCTGCGGGTCGGGCGCAAGCTGCAGCACGGTTGGCGCCATTCGCCCGTCGGGCGTTTCCGGATCGCCTGCCACCAGGGCGGCAATCCCGCCGCGGCCGTCCTCAGCCAACTCGAGCAGGCGCGACAGCTGCGCCGGATTCGGCTCGGCCCGGCTGATCAGTATTGTCAGGATCCAGTCCTCGTTGTCCGGTTCGGCTAGTCGCAGCTCGCGCACATCCGCTGGAGCGCGCGCCTCGATGCGGGGCCCGACAGTCGCGCAGCGGGCCTCGAGCATGGAGAGCGCTTCGTCCAGCGTGCCGCAGTGCTCGGCACGACCGAGAACCTCGAGTTCCTCGCAGCCGACAAGGATCAGGTCGTACCAGCCGCTCCACTGGCCGACGGCGAGCTCGGTAGCTGCCGTCGAGACGACGCGGTCGACCAGGTCTGGCGGGCCGTCGCATCCCGTTGCCTGCAATGACTCCAGGTCGAGCAGAAGGTACCCGGCACTTGTCGCGCCGATGGTGACCAGTCCGGGAAGCAGATGACATGCCAGGCTCGCTGCAGGCCGGGCAGGCTCCCCGACAAGCCGATCACAGCCGCCCGGATCGCCGGGCACGGCCGTCGCGGCCGGCAGCTCGAGCTGCCAGCACATTCCCTGCCGGCCGGGGCTGATGCCGTACGGCGCAGGCGGCGCGTCTGCCGCGGGCGCGCCGAGCAGCACTTCCAGCACGTCCGGTGTCACATGCAGGCCGACAATCTCCGGCAGTATCTGACCGGCACCGACAATCCCGGCCTCCAGGCTGGCCAGCGCGTCTCGCAGGGTCTCCAGCGGGACGGTTTCTGCTGGCCCGGCCGCCCGCAGGCGCTGCTCGGCTGCCAGCACGCTGCGGTCGGCGGGCAGCGCGATCCGGCGGCCGGGGCGGCGATCCTGGCGTTGTCGCCAGCGCAGCCGCGTCAGAGTGGTCAACACGGCGCCGGCTAGCGCTCCGGTGACGAAGACGGCCACCTGCGGTAGCTGATCCTTTGTCGGGTCAGCGCTTGCGGAGGTCAGGTACGGGGCAGTCTCCAGCGGCTTCCTGGTGGCTCCGGCCTGTGACTGCCTCGGTACTACCCGAGGCAACGAGCTGCGGCGCGGCTCTGCTACCCCGTTCCCGGCGGGAGAACTGTCCGCGTGGTCATCGGCTGCGGGCTGCCGGGCAGCAGGGTGCCGGCGACGGTAGTGCGGCTCCCTGGTGGCGTGGCCGAGATGATGGCTGCGCGTCCGGCTGCTTGCCGCAGCATGACTGGCGCCAGTGCCGCTGCCGGGCAGGAAGAGCTGCCAGCCGGGTTTGATCAGCGCGGGGTTCGTAAAGACCTCTCCGTCGCCCATGTCACGGCCGTAGTTGAGCCTGGCAATCTCCGGATACCGATCGCCTGCGCCCAGGTAGCGCTGGGCGATGGACCAAAGACAGTCGCCGCGGCTCACGGTGACAAGCCGGGTCGCGGCGGGCCGGCCGCTGACCGGTGTGACTGATGCTGCGAGCGATATCGCTGACTGCGTGAGCCCTGACTGGCTCATTCCTGGCAGGGTGATCGCCGACAGTGTGACCGGTGGCAGTGTGACCGGCGAGGGGGCGGCGAAGGCGAGAGTAGCGAGCGCAACGAGGTGAGCGGCTACGGCCTGCATCCCGCCGAGGCGCAGCCGCGGCGGCCGGCGGCTGAAGATCGCAGCCTGTGCTTCCGCGAGCACGCAGACGGTGAACAGCAGCCAGGCGAGCCAGGAGCAGTCTCGGACTATTGCGAGCAGCAGGCCAGTGTCGTCCTGCCGGGACAGCACCGCCCAGATCAGGCGCCAGCTTGCAAGGTGGTGGGGCAGCGGTGAGCCGGCAAACCGGTAGAGCACTACCGGCAGGCCAATAACGGCGACGGCTAGCAGAGCGAGTGCGGCCAGCCCGGTGCCAAAACTCCGCGCGCGAGTCATGACGTCCCTTTGGTCACACCGGTTACCAGCGACGCGGTGGCTGTGCCAGTGCAGGTGAACGAATCCACCCCGATCAGCGACAAGAACCTGGTCGGCTCGGTAATGGTCACGCTGACCTGGATCGCGCGGGTCCCGGCCGCCGCCACCGTGTACTGGCTGTGACCTGCCGAGATTAGGTAGCCGCGAGCCGCGCGAAGCGCTTGTTGCTGGTCAATGACGAATGAGCCGGAGGAATACGCACTGGACTGGTCTATTGCGGCGGCGCCGGCCCTGGCCGCCTCCTGTGCCAGAGCGATAGCATTCTGGTCCGCCTCAAGCTTGGCGCTCCCATCGACCACGATGCCAGCGAGAGCGGCCAGCGGCACGAACAAAATCACGATCATCAGTGACAGCCCGCCGCGCTCGTGATCCTGGCTGGCCAGACGGCGCGGCAATGGGGGCACGCGCCGCCGCAGCGTCACGCTCCGGGTGTGACATCGGCGTGTCAAGCGCATGGCATGTCACCGTGACCGGTAGATGTCGATGGGGCTGGTGAACTCGGCCTGCAGCCGTGCGCTGCCCGGCAGCCCTGGCAGCGCGAGGTCCGACAGCGAGATCGTGCATCTCACCGTGGCCGTCACCGCGGCCGGTTCGCCAGGCTGAGTGGTAGCGAACTGGCTAACGTTGATCAAGACCACTGGCTTGCAATTCAGGCCGTCCTGACGCAGGGCGGCACGGGCGCTGGCCTGGCCCGCCGCGTGAGCCGCCGCCGGCGTCAGGGAAATCGATGCCTGCCGGGCAGCATCGCGAGCGGCTGCGTCGACAGAGCCCTGGGCGACTGAGATGCGCCCGGCCGCGATGATCAAGCCGAGGAGCGCAAGCAGTACCGGCGCCAGGATCACTAGTTCCAGTGCGGCATTACCGTCGTCGGCTGCCCTGCCCGTGCGGCGGGTCATGGCCGGAACTCCTCAGCTGGGGCCTGCACAGTCTCCGTCACCTGCACGACCAGGCCGGGCACAAAACTCGGAACCTGGCCGCTGACGGTGATCGACACCGTCGAACTGGTACTCCCCGCGGCACTCGCCACCGGATTCTCCAGATAGCCCTGGCCGGCTTGCCGGGCGAACGCCAGCGCCGCAGCCGGGCCCGCGGAGCGCGGGGCATCAAGGGCGCGCCCAGCGTCTGCACCCTGGCGCGCGGCCGCGAGCGCCGCATCCCTGGCCAGGAACCAGAGCGACGTTTGGATCGCCGCCATGATGACGAGGAAGACGAACGGCAGCACCGCCACGTAGCTGAGCGTTAGCGCGCCGCGGTCGTCACGGCACGGCTTGGTCAGGGGGCTCGCTCGTTTCACTGCTCCGCCTGGCCCGGCTCAGTTCGGGATCAGTTTCTCGAGATCGCCGAGCTTGCCGGCAAGGAACGTTGCCAGCGCGAGCGCTGCCGCCACCAGGACGATCGCGATGGCGACCCACTCCAGGCTGAGTGCGCCGAGCTCACCATCACGCCGGACAGCGGCCGTGCGTATCCGTAGTCGATTGATCAGGTGACGCAGCGCCAAGACTCTGGGATCGGTTTGCATGGGTCCTGCCTTTCTCGCGGTCCGGCCTGATCGCTAGCCGAAGAGCCGGTAGAAGTCGGGGAAGATCAGCAGCACCAGGAAGCCGCCGGCCAGCAGCGCGATCGGCAGCACCATGGTGGTGCTGCGCGCGCCAGCCTGGGACTTCGCTGCGGCCAGCGCCTCGGCGCGCATCGACTCAGCCCGCGCGCTCAGCGTGTCCAGGATTCTCGCGCCGTCCTGCCCGGCCACGCTCGTGATCTCGGCCAGGTCGGCTAGCTCGCTGATGCCAATCTCCTCAGCCAGGCTGGCCAGCCCGTCCCACGGCTGGGCACTCGCCTTGCGGGCGCTGCTCAGCGCACCGCGGATGCGCTCGAACGCCCAGCCGCGTCCGACCTCGGCGGCGGCTTCCAGCGCCTCGGTCGGCGCGGCGCCTGCGCCCCGCTCCAGTGCCACCAGATCGAGGTAGCTAGTCAGGGCGTACCGGAAGTCAGCTCGCTTCGCTCGCGCGGTCATCCGGGTGGCGACGTCGGGGACGAGGAACAAGGCTGCCGCGAGCGCGATCGTCGTGCCGGCCGGAATCGTCCACCGCAGGGACAGGCCGCCAAGGGCAAGCAGTGCCGAGAGCACCGGGACACCCGCCAGGCCAGCGAAACCAAGGCTTACTTTCCTGGCCAGCCAGCCCGAGGGATCCTGGCCTAGCAGTCTGAGATCTTGCACGGGAACGTGCACCCATGGGGTAAGTGCGGCAAGGCGCTGGCCGGGTCGCGTCGGCAGCACCACCCGGTCGCCGGAATTGCCGCTTGAATCAAGGCGGTCGATTGCGGCACGCAGGCTCGGCCCTGCCGGAACCAGCTCGCTCACGACGAGCCAGCATCCGAGGCCGGCGAACCCGCCCGCAGCGATAGGCCAGACGCTCATGCCGGCCGCCTTGCGCCGGTGGTGTGTTTACCGGGCACGCTGCCGCCGCGCTGCCACGG
>DATMMA010000056.1:0-7819 GCA_035570295.1 Streptosporangiaceae bacterium | reverse complement strand
CAGCCCGTCGGCGACGTGGTGTCTGACGGGCTGCTCGACCAGCAGCTAGTGCAGATCTCCGTCGAAGCTGAGGCTACTGCGATCCCGCCGGCGATCGAGGTCAACGTCGAAGGCATGGCGATCGGCGACGCCGTGCACGCCAGCGATCTGCGGCTGCCAGCGGGGGTGACCCTGGCTATCGAGCCAGACGTGCTGGTGCTGCATGTCATCGCTGCGCCGACGGCCGCGCAGATCCAGGCTGAGCTCGGCGAGGGCGAGGTGCCTGCGGCCGCAGCCGAGGTGCCTGCGGCAGTGCCCGCGGCCGGGGCCCCAGCCGCCGAGACTGGCCGCGAGTCGGCATCGGCGGGGGAATCCGGCTGATTGCAGGCGCCGCGCTGCCTGCCGGGACTGGGTCTTCGGATACCGAGGCTGCCGACGCCGGGCCTGCCGACGCCGGGCTTGCCGACATTGGGTATCCGGGACAACAACTACGATGGCTGAGGACCGCTGGCTGATTGCCGGGCTGGGAAATCCCGGCCCCGGCTATGCGGGTAACCGTCATAACGTCGGCTTCATGTGCGCGGATGAGCTTGCGGCGCGGATCGGAGCTACGTTCCGGCGCGACAAGTCGCGGGCAGCGACGGCGACTGGCCAGCTCGCGAGCGTTCCGGTGGTGCTGGCGAAGCCGCAGCGCTTCATGAACCTCTCCGGCGGCCCGGTGGCGTCGCTGCGCACGTTCTTCAAGCTGCCGGCCGAGCGCATCCTGGTCGTGCACGACGAGCTTGACCTGCCATACGGGGTCGTCAGGCTCAAGCTGGGCGGCGGAGACAACGGGCACAACGGGCTGCGGTCGGTCACGGCCGCGCTCGGCAGCCGGGACTATCACCGCCTCAGGATCGGCATCGGCAGGCCGCCCGGCAGGATGGATCCAGCGGACTTCGTGCTGCAGAACTTCTCGTCGTCAGAGCGCGAGGAACTGCCTGAGTTTCTCGGCCGGTCAGCCGACGCGGCCGAGATCCTGCTGGCCCAGGGCCTCGCGGCGGCGCAGAACAAGTATCACTAGCCGGGCGCGACGGCGGCCTGGACATGGCGTGCTCTGGTTTTCCTGTCCCTGGCGGCGCCGCTCCGCGGAGGCCGTAGGCTGGGCGTCTGGCCGGAGCGGGCCGCTGGCTGACCCTGTGGAGCATCCTTGACGGTTTCTGACGACGATCTGGCCGCGAAACTGGCTGGCGAGGCAGGCCGTCGCCTCCTTGAACTCCGCGCCCGTGGCGGCGACGCCCAGTCACTTCGTGATGCCGGCGACCGCATGTCGCATGAGTTCCTGACTGGTGAACTGGCAAAGCTACGGCCGGGCGATGCGGTGCTGTCCGAGGAAGGTGCCGACGACCC
Source organism: Streptosporangiaceae bacterium (assembly GCA_035570295.1). GTDB lineage: Bacteria > Actinomycetota > Actinomycetes > Streptosporangiales > Streptosporangiaceae > JAJYUU01. Next base: position 6,451 of record DATMMA010000056.1, on the reverse strand, counting down.
CGCCCGGCTGTCCGCGAGCCGGGTATGGATCGTCGATCCGCTCGACGGCACCAGGGAGTACGGTGAGCCCGGACGGACCGACTGGGCAGTGCACGTCGCGCTCTGGGCAGACGGAGAGCTGACGGCTGGCGCCGTCGGGCTACCCGCTCAGGACGTCGTCTTGAGTACCGCTGCACTGAATCCTGCGAGCCCGCTGACAAGACGCCAGGCCGCTGCCGCAACTGAAGCGGCCGCGGGAACCCGCCCGGGTTCCGGGCTGCCGCTGCGCGTGCTCGTCAGCCGGTCGCGGCCGCCTGCGTTCGTGAGCGACTTGGCTGCGAGCCTGGACGCGGTGCTTGTACCGATGGGATCGGCTGGGGCAAAGGCGGCTGCGGTTATCGACGGTCAAGCCGACGCCTACGTGCACAGTGGCGGGCAGTACGAGTGGGACTCGGCCGCGCCGGTCGCCGTTGCCAGGGCGGCCGGTTTGCACGCCTCCCGGATCGACGGTTCGGACCTGCGATACAACCAGGAGAACCCGTCCGTGCCTGATATCCTGATTTGTCCGATCGAGCTTGCAGCAACGCTGCTGGATGCGATCAACCGTTCGCGAAGTGCCGAGTCCGCCAGGCCCGGCCGAGGCCCGGCCGAGGTTCGGCCGACCACAACCCAGTGACCCGGAGTCGTCCTGATGCCGCCAATCCGCACTGACTACCTGCTGTCTCAGCTGGACGTGCTCGAGGCCGAGTCGATCCACGTGATGCGCGAGGTGGCCGCCGAGTTTGAGCGGCCGGTACTGCTGTTCTCTGGCGGCAAGGACTCGATCGTGATGCTCGCGCTCGCCGAGCGCGCGTTCTGGCCAGCCCGGATCCCATTCCCGGTGATGCACGTGGACACCGGGCACAACTTCCGCGAGGTGCTCGCGTACCGGGATCGCAGAGTCGCCGAGCTCGGCGCCCGCCTGATCGTCGCGTCGGTGCAGGAGTCCATCGACGCGGGCAAGGTGGTGGAGGAGACCGGCAGGTGGGCCAGCAGGAACCGGCTGCAGACCACCACATTGCTGGACGCCATCGCGGACAACAGGTTTGACGCAGTCTTCGGCGGTGCCCGCCGGGACGAGGAGAAGGCACGCGCGAAGGAACGAGTGTTCTCCTTCCGCGATGAGTTCGGCCAGTGGGACCCGAAGAACCAGCGGCCTGAGCTGTGGAACGTCTACAACACCCGGATCCGGCGCGGTGAGCACATCCGGGTATTCCCGCTGTCGAACTGGACGGAGCTCGACATCTGGCACTACATCGCCAGGGAGCAGCTAGAGATCCCGTCGATCTACTTCGCGCACACCAGGCCCGTCTTCGAACGCGATGGCATCCTGCTCGCGGACAGCGAGTTCGTCACCCCGGCCGACGATGAGCCGGTCTACGAGGCCCGCGTCAGGTACCGGACCGTCGGCGACATGACCTGCACAGGCGCGGTCGAGTCGGGCGCGACGACCGTCGCCGAGGTGATCGCCGAGATCGCAGCCACCCGGATCACCGAGCGCGGGCAGACGCGGGCGGATGACCGGGCCAGTGAGGCCGCGATGGAGGACCGCAAGCGAGAGGGTTATTTCTGATGACGGCGTTGCAGACTCCGTTCGGCCAGCCGGCCGAGGAGCCCCGGCATATGGACATCTTGCGGCTGGCCACGGCCGGCTCGGTTGACGACGGCAAGAGCACCCTGATCGGGCGCCTGCTGTTCGACTCCAAGGCGATCTTTGAAGACCAGCTAGCCGCGGTGGAGCGCACCAGCAAGGAGCGGGGCGAGGACTACACCAACCTCGCGCTGCTGACCGACGGGCTGCGGGCCGAACGTGAGCAGGGCATCACGATCGATGTCGCTTACCGCTACTTCGCGACGCCACGCCGGAAGTTCATCATCGCCGACACCCCTGGTCACATTCAGTACACGCGCAACATGGTGACTGGCGCTTCTACCGCCGATCTGGCGATCGTGCTGGTCGACGCGCGGAACGGGCTCACCGAGCAGAGCCGCAGGCATGCGTTCCTGGCTACCCTGCTGCGGGTCCCGCACCTGGTGCTAGCGGTGAACAAGATGGACCTGGTCGATTACAGCGCCGCGGTCTTCGACGAGATCGTGGAGGAGTTCACCGCGTTCGCAGCCAAGCTGGAGATCGGCGATCTGACCTTTGTCCCGATCTCCGCGCTGCACGGCGACAACGTGGTCCAGCGGTCGGTCAACATGCCGTGGTACGACGGCCCGTCGCTGTTGCACCAGCTAGAGCACGTGCACATCGCCTCCGACCGCAACCTGATCGACGTCAGGTTCCCGGTGCAGTACGTCATCAGGCCGCACCAGGCCACTGACCCGGAGTTGCACGACTACCGCGGCTACGCGGGCCAGGTGGCCGGCGGCGTGCTCAAGCCCGGCGACGAGGTGTTGCACCTGCCGTCCGGGCTCACCACCACCATCCGCCAGATCGACACTGCGAAGGGTCCGGTGCCGGAGGCGTTCGCGCCGATGTCGGTGACGCTATTGCTGGCCGACGACCTCGACGTATCCCGTGGCGACATGTTCTGCCGGCCGCACAACCAGCCGGACTCGACTCAGGACATTGAGGCCATGGTCTGCTGGATGGCGGACGCTCGCGTCCTCACCCCCGGCAGCCGGCTACTGGTCAAGCACACCACCAGGACCGTCAAGGGCATCGTGCGTGACCTGCAGTACCGAATGGATGTCAACACCTTGCACCGGGATGAGTCGGCGACGCAGCTTGCCCTGAACGAGATCGGCCGGGTAACCCTCAGGGTGACCCAGCCGCTCTTCTGCGATCCGTACTCGCGGAACCGGCTCACCGGCGGCCTGATCCTCATCGACGAGGCGACCAGCGCGACTGTCGGCGCCGCGATGATCACCGACAACTAGACCGGCCGGTTTCCCGGTCCGGACGCCGAGCGGTCACCGGCGGTTCATCCGGGTATCCCGCCGATCGGCGGCTGCGGCGGGCACGTCCGCCATTGCGCGTTTAGGGGCCTTCCACGGCAGATGATCCCTGGCCTGGAAGGAATGCCCGAGCCAGCCGAGGGAAAACCGCAGTAATGGTGATGCCAGTTCCGGACATCATCTCGGCGATGCAGGAGGCGGCACCGGCGGGCCGGCCGGACCTCGCCGACGCCGCGGTGGCAGAGCTGCAGGCCCTGACGCAGGTGCTGATGACCGCGCGGGCCGACGCTATCGAGGAACTGGCCCGCTTCCATGAGATCCGCGAGCGGCACATGGAGCTGCCGGAACAAGCGCTCGCGGACTGGCTGCGCGACCGGACCGTCCTGGTCACCGGGGGAACCGGTTGTATCGGCTCGAAGCTGATGGCGCGGATCGCTCGGCTAGGCCCGCGGATGCTGGTGTCCGTCAGCCGGGGCCGGACGGCGGGCTGGCCTCGGCACCCTGCGGCTGAGTACCAGCACGCCGACGTCGCCAGCCGGGCCAGCCTGGAAGCGGTCTTCGCAGCAGTACGGCCCGATGTCGTCTTCCACCTGGCAGCGCAGCGAGATCCCGGCCTCGCCGAGCAGGCGTCGCACCTCACGGTTAGCACAAATGTCCTCGGCACCCGCAATGTGGTGCAGGCGTGCGAGCAGCATGGCGTCGCCGAGCTCAGTTATGCCAGCTCCGGTAAGGCATTGCGGCCGTACTCACGCGAGGTCTATACGGCCGCCAAGCGAGCGGGCGAGTGGATCCTGGCCGAAGCTGCCACCCGCACGCAGGTCCGGATCACCGCGAGCCGGTTCACGCACGTAGTGGATAACTCGATCGTGTATGACAAGCTGCTGAGCTGGGCCAGGTCGGGTGTCGTCAGGCTGCACGACTGGCAGACCCTGTTTTATGCTCAGTCGGCGCTGGAGTCGGCGGAGCTGCTGCTGGCTGCAGGCCTCCGCGCGCAGCCAGGTGCCCTTCGCGTGCATGCCATCAGGGATCTGGGCTGGCCGGTGAGCCTGCTCGACCTGGCTGTCGGCACGCTGCTGCAGGTCGGCTCCGATAGCCCGATCTACTTCAGCGGTCACGATCCCGGCTACGAGCGGGTGCCATTCCCTGGCCTTTACGACCCGGATAACGCCGGCGATGTCAGCCCGCTGCTGAATGCGTTCGAGGCGGCCGCTGCTGAGCACGATGCCCAGCTCGGAGTCGATGCCTGCCCGGTCCGGTTCGACCACAGCCGGGCGCCGGCCGGCCTGCTGGCCAGCGTCGAGGAGACTTGCGCAGCTACCAACGGCCGCCTGGCGGTGCGCGCCGCGCTCGACAAGCTCTCCTGGCACGTGCTGGACGCTGCTCTTGCTGCACTGCCACGGCCGGTGCTGGCCCGGGCCGCGTTGCTGACCGCGCCGCATGAGGATCAGCTGAGCTTCGATCACGCCAGGATGCTCGGCATGATCCGCCAGCACGCCGCGCCGGACGTGGCCCGTTCTGGGTCGCGGCAGCTAGTCAGCTGAAGCCTCGCCGGGACAGAGCCAGCGGCGGGATATGTCAGGCTTGGGTCATGACCCGCGCTCAGCTCGACAAGAGGCCCGCTGATGTCTCAGCGATGTTCGATAAGGTCGCCGATCGCTACGACCTGCTGAATGATGCTTTGTCGCTGGGCATGGACCGCCTCTGGCGCAGGGTCGTCGCGCGGGCCGTCGGAGCCGGCGCCGGCCAGCTCGTGCTCGACGTGGCAGCGGGCACTGGCACCTCGTCGCGCGCGTTCACTGCTGCTGGCGCCCGCTGCGTGGCCTGTGACTTTTCTCTCGGGATGCTTTCCGTCGGCGCGCGCAAGCCGGCCGCCGGGCTGCGTTTCGTCGCGGGCGACGCGCTGGTGCTGCCCTTCGCAGATGGGGCTTTCGATGTTGTCACGATCTCCTTCGGCCTGCGGAACGTGGCCGACACCGGCCAGGCGCTCGCTGAGTTCCTGCGGGTTACCAGGCCCGGAGGCCGGCTTGTCATCTGTGAATTCAGCCACCTGCCGCTGCGCCGGCTCAACACGCTGTATGAGCGATATCTGGCAACGGCTCTCCCTGCCGTCGCCGGGCGCCTGTCGGGCAACGCGGAGGCCTATGACTACCTGGCCGAGTCGATCAAGGCCTGGCCGCCGCAGCACGCCCTGGCGGGCAAGATCGCAGGGGCTGGCTGGTCCGGCGTGGGCTGGCGGAATCTCTCGCTCGGAGTGGTCGCCCTGCACGAGGCGAGGCGGCCCGGTTAGCCAGTGCCAGGGCATGGCTGAAGGCCGCCGTCCGGAGTGCTCAAGGGTGTTCCCGCAGGGTAAGGATAGGAGCTACCGGCGGGAACGCGCGGTCCTGCGCCACAGTCGTCGGCCGCTCGCGGAAGCAGGGCGCACCGGCTGCGGGCGTGGGTGCGGGGCGGCCGGACGCCGGGTGTCCAGCCAGGACTAGACTGCGAGGCGGAAACCCTTGTGAAGAGGTTCACAAGAAAGATCAGGACGGGTCCGTGACCGAGCAAGTACCCCCCGCCGACCCGCCAGACTTGGCCCCTCAGCGTGAGCTGGTCAGCGCGGATCCCGGTACGCCTGCGACCAGCACCGGCCGGGTCGGGGCGGCGGCTGCCACGACCGGTGGCATCAGCCCAGCTGATGCCGGCCCAGGTAGTGCCAGCACAGCAACTGCCACTACCGCCGACGTCATCGTCGTCGGGGCCGGCCCGGCTGGCTCAGCCGTGTCTTATTACCTCGCGGCGGCCGGCCTCGATGTGCTCTTGCTGGAGAAGACGAGCTTCCCGCGGGAGAAGGTCTGCGGCGACGGCCTCACCCCTCGCGCGGTCAAGGCTTTGACCGCGATGGGCGTGCCGATAGCGGAGAGTGACGGCTGGCTGCGGAACAAGGGCCTGCGGATCATCGGCGGCGGTGGCCGAATCGAGCTCGACTGGCCAGAGCTGTCTAGTTATCCCGGTTACGGCATGGTCCGCACCAGGGCAGACTTCGACCAGATCCTTGCCCGCCATGCGGAAAAGGCCGGAGCGCGGCTGGTCGAGGGTGCCAATGTGACGAGCCCGTTGCTTGACGACCGGACTGGCCGGATCACCGGAGTGACGACGAAGGACGGCCGCCAGTACCGTGGCCGGCTTGTTGTCGCGGCCGACGGGAACTCCTCGAGGCTCTCGGTGGCCATGGGCCTGCACAAGCGGGATGACCGTCCGCTCGGCGTGGCAGTGCGGACTTACTACACCTCGCCGCGGCACAACGACGACTATCTCGAGGCCTGGCTGGATCTCTGGGACGGACACAGCCTGCTGCCGGGCTACGGCTGGATCTTCGGCATGGGAGACGGCACCTCCAATGTCGGCCTTGGCTTGCTGAACACCTCGACCGGCTTCGGTGAGATCGATTACCGGGACCTGTTGCGTAAATGGCTGGCCGGGATGCCCGCCGAATGGGGCTTCACCGAGGAGAACCGGACTCAGCCGGTGCGGGGTGCCGCGCTGCCGATGGGCT
>DATMMA010000055.1:0-19886 GCA_035570295.1 Streptosporangiaceae bacterium | reverse complement strand
GCCGCCCGCTAGCCGCGCACGAGCTGAGCGTCAGCACGATCCTTGCGCAGGCTGATCAGCGCTCCGTTGAGCGCGCCCGTCGAGTAGTCGCTGCCGGGGTTGAGTATGAGGCTCTTGCGCCTGCCCAGGCGGCGGATGCCGGCTGACTCGTGGATATGGCCATGCAGCCCGGCCAGCGGCTGGCGCTCGGCTTCGATCTCGCGTACGGCGGTGCTGCCCACCGCCTTGTACCGCACCTGACCCAGCGTCGCCTGCACGCGGAGGTTGTCGTCGAGCGCGGGCGCCTCGTCGAGCTGCGTCTCATACGGCGGCGGGTGCAGGTTGAAGACAGCGCGCTCGGGTCGCTCCAGCTTGTCCGCCATCTTCGCGTACTCGGCCGCCAGTTGCTCCTCGTCCTGCTCGCGGTAGGTGTGCCAGGGCGTCGGGTTGGCGTAGCCCCAGCTGATCATCTCGTGCTCGTCGTCGAGTTGCACGACCTTGCCCTCGGAGTGCACGCCCCACGGCGCCTGGTCGAGCATCTCGGCGAGTTCCGGCGGATCGTCGTTGCCGAGCATCAGGTAGAGCGGGACGCCCGTCGGCCGCAGCCGGGAATCGGCGATGTCCAGCCACTCCGCAAGCCGCGCGCGCATGAGCCGGAGGAAGAGGTCATCGAGCGTTCCCGCCGTTTCCATGGCCTCTAGCTCACCCGGCTCGGCGCGGTAGGGGTAATAGCCATGATCGGCGATCAGGCGCTCCAGCTCGGTGAGCTCTGAACCCTCGCTCAGCTCGTAGCGCTTCCCGACGAACGTGCACTGCCACAGCCCTCTCGGCCCGCGGACGATCGACTGGATGGCCTTGCCCGCTACATCCCCGCCGAGCACGAGCACGGTGGGCTTGTACACCTGCGTGGCGTTGACGAACTTCCGGAAGCACAAGCTGGAGCCGTGCAGGTCGCTGACGAAGTAGAGGAGGGTGTTCCTGGCCACTAAACGCTCACCACGCTCTCTCGGGCGCGCCTGGCCGCCGCCATGAACTCCGTCGCGCGTACCGGGTCTACCGGGTTGAAGGTGATGCTGTCAGTCTTCAAACTCGATCCCACGATGGCGCCATCGGCCACGGACAGGACGTCGCCGACAGTGTTCGCGGTAACTCCGGTATTTGCCAGGACGGGAGTGTCGCCTGCCGTTGCCCTGGCCTCGCGCAGCCAGGTCAGGTCGGTGGGTTCGCCGGTGATGGCACCGCTGATCAGCAGCGCATCGACGCCGAGGAAGGCCGCGCTTCGCGCGCGCTGCGCGATGGTCCGCTGGCCGGCAGAGCTGGCGAACTCTGGCGTGATGTTGGCGAACAGCGCGACATTCTCCGCGCCGATTCCCGACCGGTACGCGGCGATCGAGCCGAAATCCGGTCGCATGATCCCGAGGTCACTCTCGTACGCGCCGGTGAAGACCTCGCGGACGAAGCTCGCGCCGGTGGCACGCGCGACAGCGAGGCTAGCGACCGGATCCCACACCAGGTTGACGCCGAAGGGCCTGGAAATCTCGCGCCTGACCGCACCGATCACGGCGGCCATAGCTGCCGCCGCTTCCGGCCCGACGCCGATCTGATAAGGCAGGTCCGCCTCGTTGCAGAACAGCAGCCCGTCCACGCCGGCGTCCTGTAGCGCCGCCAGGTCCCGCGCGGCGGCGTCGATGACCGGGCGTATTCCCGCCCGGCGGTCGTGCCGGGGCCGTCCCGGCAGCGCAGCCAAGTGCAGCATCGCGATGATCGGCTTACTGACCCCGAACAGGTCACCGAGAAAGGACGTCATGTCGCCACCGCGACCACCGCGGCATCGTCCAGCGGTGCGCCACCCTCGCCTGCCGGGGCGGGAACGCCCCCTTCGACCAGGATCACTTGGACACCCTCGCGGGTGATGCGCTCGACCTCGACCGGGTCGGCGCTGGAGTCGGTGACGATCGTGGAGACGCGGTTAATCGGGACCACGGTGCTGAGCGCGACATCGCCGAACTTGGAGCCGTCGGCTAGTACGACGATCCGCTCGGTCTTCTCCAGCGCCGCCCGGATGACACCGGCCTCCTGATCATCGAGGTCGGTGATGCCCCGCCGCGCCGACACCCCTGCCGCGCCGATTACCGCGATGTCGGTGTTGTAGCGCTGCACGCACTCCACCGCAGCCGGGCCGACGCAGCTGAGCTCGTCCTGACGGACCATTCCGCCGGCCATGATCACACTGACCCGCCTGGTGCCGAGCAGGCTCGCGACGACCAGCGACTGCGTAATGACCAGCAGGCCGTCTCGCGGCGCGGCCAGCCGGGCGAACTGTTCCACGGTGGAACCAACACCAATGAACATCACCCGCGCATCAGCGGTCAGCTTGGCGGCATGCATTGCTATCCGGCGCTTCTCCTGAGCGTGGTGCAGCATGCGCGCGCTCTGCGTTACCTCGAAAGCGCCGCCCGAGCGCACTACACGTGTGGTAGCACCGCCGTAGCTGCGGCGGACGAACCCGTCCCGGTCAAGGCGGCGCAGGTCACGGCGGATTGTCATCTCGGAAACGCCGAACTCGCGCGCCAGGCTGCTCACCTCGACGGCCTGGTCCGCGGCGATGCGTTCCAGCACCTTGATGCGCCGCTCGACCGCCAGCACCCATTCTCCTTTAGGTGTTCGTTTCGAGAACCAAGTGTGATCGTTTATGTCAGGAACATTGACACTTCTTAACGATTATGTTCGACTTTAGCCAGCCTCACCGAGGATGGTCAACGGGGGACCCCGGAGGCATGGGCCAATCAGGAGGAGCTCATGACCACAGCGGACCGATCCGAAAGCCGGTTGTTCGTTCGTAACAGCACAGGGCTCGTGCGTTCCGCGTCGGCCGTCGACGCGACAATCTTCAATGCGGTCATTTCCGCGCCGATAGGCTCAACCCTTGCCTGGTCGATCTTCTTTACCCTGGTGGCCTTTCCCGGCGCCGATCCGGTCGGGGTGCTCGTCATCACGCTGATCATCAACATTCCGGTGCTGATCATGTTCGCGCTGCTGGGCGCGAGCATGCCGCGCGTCGGCGGCGACTACGTATGGGTGAGCCGCGTGCTGAGTCCGCCGCTCGCGCTGATATCCAACCTGTGCATGATCATGGGTGGCCTGCTCGGCGCCGCCTACTTCGCCAAGTTCTTCTCGATCTTCGCGCTCGGTCCCGCGCTCGTCGCCGGCGGCAGCCTCGCGCACAATCACACGCTGATCAGCTGGGGCACGTCCTTTGAGGTCAACAAGGGATGGATCGTGGCGGGCGCCCTAGTCATGGTCGCGCTGCAGACCTACATCCTCATCCGCGGCACCAAGTCAACCTTCCGGTGGCAGAACGGCGCCTTCCTGATCGGCATGCTCGGGATGGTGGTGGCGTTCATCGTGCTCGGGGTTGCCTCCCGGCACGGCTTCGACTCCAACTTCAACGCCCTGAACAAGAGCTTCGGCGGCGGCACCGTGCAGCAAGTGATCGCCTCAGCGGGCGCGCAGCACGCCGCCCCGCACCTCAGCAACATGAGCGCGACCCTGCCCACCGTCTTCTCCATCCAGGGCTTCATGATGTGGAACTTCTGGTCGGTTTACATGTCCGGCGAACTCAAGAGTGCCTCTAACCGGCGCCGCCAGCTGACGGTCATGTTCGGCGCGCTGATCTTTGACGTCGTGCTGCTCATCATCGGCGCGCTGCTGCTCTTCCACGTGGCCGGTTACAACTTCGTGTACGCGGTGAACGCCGGGCCCAAGGCGTACGCGATCCCGTCCGGGCCGTTCTACTCGTTCCTGGCCGCGCTGTCGGTCAACGTCCCGGTAATCACCGTGATCATCCTGGGCTGCTTCCTGTTCTGGGCGCTGCCATCGATGATCGCCAACACGTTCATGCCGATCCGGTCGTTCTTCGCGTGGTCTTTCGACCGGCTGATGCCAGAGAAGCTCGCGGACGTGAACGAGCGCACGCACTCCCCCGTCACAGCGATTCTGGTCGTGAATGCGATCATCGCCGCACTCACGATCTGGAGCGTTTACTCCAACGTCTTCCAGCTCGTGCTCGGCCTGATCGTGCTGGCGGGATGCCTCGGCGTCGTGATCGTCGCGGCCGCGGCGATCGCCCTGCCGATCCGCCGCCCGGACCTGTACCGGGCCTCGCCGGCCAACGTCAAGTTCCTCGGCGTACCGGTGCTATGGATCGTCGCAACGCTGTCGATCATCATCTTCGTCACGCTGGCGGTCGTCTCGACGCAGTACCCGGCTCTGGTCATGAACGGGAACACCGCTAACTTCTGGTGGATCCCGGCATGGTTCGGCGGCCTGATCGTGGCCGGTGCACTGCTCTACTACATCCCGCGTTTCATCCGGGCGCGCCGCGGCATCAACGTGAGCTTCGTCTACAAGGAGCTGCCCCCGGAGTGAACCGGCCGACAGCCGAGACCGCTTCGCGTCGCTGGCGCGACAGCCTAGCGGCCACTCTCGACTGAACCTGGCCGAGAGTACCGACTTAATGACTCGTCCCCGAAAATAGCGCCTGCTACGGTTCCCCGATGATCGACGACCCTTATCGTGACGTGGAACTTGTCGAGCTGTACGACCTCGACAACCCCGGCGGCGAGGACCACGCCTACTACCGTGCACTGGCCGACGCGATCGAGGCGCGGTCGATCCTCGACCTGGGCTGCGGCACCGGGTTGCTGACTCGGTCACTGGCCAGGCCGGGACGAACCGTCATCGGGGTCGACCCGAGTGGCACCATGCTGGACTACGCCCGCCGGCAGCCCGGTAGCGAGTCAGTGACTTGGATTCACGGCGACGCGTCCGCAATCACTGGAAACGGAACGGTCGATCTCGCCGTATGTACCGGCAACGCGATCATGCATGTCAGCCCGGAGGAACTGCCCTCGACTCTGACGTCGCTCGCCGCGGCGATGCGCTCCGGTGCGACGCTCAGCTTCGAGAGCCGCAACCCAGCCTGTCGGGGGTGGGAGCGCTGGACGCCCGAGGCCACATACGGCGAGCGCGTCACACCGGTAGGGCGCCTGCGGGAATGGCTCGACGTCACCGACGTCCGCGCGGGTCGCGTGGTATTCGACGCCCATAACGTGTTCCCGGACGGCGAGGACCGTGTCTACACCAGCATCTTGTTCTTCCGCACCGCTGAGCAGCTCCAGCGAGAGCTTGGCTTGGCAGGCTTCACGGAGATCGCGTGGACCGGCGACTGGCACGGCACACCGATCGAAGACAGGTCCCCGTTCTACGTGTTCCGTGCGCGGCGGGCTTGACCACTCGTATAAAGACGACGCAGAACCTCCTGCGCGGCGCTGCGATGGCCTGCGACCACCCTCGAGGCGCAGGTCAGCGCCGCGTGAGAAAGATGACCTGGTCGGCCTGGATCTGATCGGTATCCAGGAGAGTTGCCAGAGCGCTCGCGATCGCGCCGGCGAAGCTGCGGTCCTGCGGGAACGCCTTGGTCGAGACAAGAATCAGACCGGCATGCGATTGCCCGGCTGCGCGATACTGGCCGTCGAGAGGCATGAAGTCCTTGATGTTGGCGGTGACCAGAGCACGCCCCGCGGACGCGGCGTGAGCAAGGACTTGGTCGTCAGGCAGTGAGACCAGCGCCGGATCGGCGACGACTGCGATGACGTCATGGCCCTTCGCGCGCAGCTGCTGCGCTATGGCGTCAGAGAACATCTCGTCCAGCAGTAGCGGGCAGCGCACCGCTTACCTGCCGAGCAACTGGTGCTCTCGGCGCCAGGCTTGCTCGGCAGCGTCTTCAGCTGTGTCGGCGGCTGAGATCTCGACGTCGACTTCCTCGGGGTAGGACGCCCAGTACCGGACGGCAGCTCGGACCAGCCGCAGGGGGGTACCGGTGTTGTCGGCGACCAAGCCGATGAGGCCATCGTCGGCAAGCTCCGGCTCCGCTTCCCGAGCGGACTTGATGGCCCTGACGACTTCCCACACGTCCGGGCCACCTGCCAGGGCGGCTCGGCGCCCGGTCGGACCGGGCCGGAACATGATCCCCGGGTGCTCGCTCATGCGGAGGGCTTCATCAACAAGCCGATTCGCCGCTGATGACAGGGACATCCCGGGGTTGGCGGCGGCGAACGAAGCTAGCCGTTCGGCCACCGGGCCATCGAACCGTACCGGAGTCGCAGAGCGCTTACTCATGACTACACTGTAGTCGGTTGGATTCATCGCCGCAACACGGCCCGGCGTCGTGCCGGCATCGAGTGGGTTGAGAGAACGCCGACTCTTCTAATTAGTTTGAGGAGCGGTTCCGGTGGTGCTTAGGCTCAGCCACGTGTCTGGCTTAAGCGAGCGCGAGGCCTATCTTTTTGACGTTCAGGGCTGGCTGGTCATCCCGGGCGTCATCGAACCGCGCCTGCTCCAGGCTCTGGGCGACGCTCTCGATGCCAACCAGGATCGCTGCGGCGAAGAGAGCGAGGACCTGGTCGAGGGGTCCAAGACGCTGGCCGGGGACCACCGTCGCCGGAACTGCTGGGGGATGCTGGAGTGGCCGCACCCGCACTGCGAGCCGTTCCGCGAGCTAATCGCATACCAGCCGCTGATCCGCTACCTTGACGGGGTTCTCGGACGGGGCGCATCTGGACCACGCCCCGGAGGTGTTCGACTACCCGCCAGGGACAGAGGGTCACGCTCTCCACTTCGGCGAGCCGTTTCCTCAAGACGGCGTGTGGTACCAAGCCCGCGGCGGCACGCTGAGGTCAGGGCTGCTCGCAGTGGAGTTCTTGCTGACAGACCAGCCGGCCGGACGCGGTGGCTTCTGCGCCATTGCCGGCAGTCACAAGGCCAACTTCCGCCGCCCGGCGGGCATCTCCCTCTGGGAGGAAGATCAGTCCGTGGTGACCAACCCGGGCGCGCGCGCCGGGGACGTGATCATCTTCACCGAGGCGCTCGCCCACGGCACCCTGCCGTGGCGCAATGAGTTCGACCGGCGGGTGGCGGTGTATCGCTACGCGCCCAAGACCGTCCAGTACGCGTCGAGCTTCTACAAGGTGGTAATGCCGGACTGGGCCGGCGAACTCACTGCCGCGCAGCACGCCGCACTCGAGCCAGCCCATTTCTACGACAAGGCAATCATCGAACCTGACGGCTCAGTCAGCAGGCCATGGGAGGAATACGACGAGCCTCCGCGGCTGCGATGAGCTCCCGTGCTACTGATCACCAGGCTCGTCCCCGGCGAGTCGTTGTTCAAGGTCATCGGCTCGATCGGCCGGGATCGCGCCGGCCAGCAACTGGCGTGTTTCCTGGCCGCGTCGCGAACGGCTCAGACGTGTTCGAAACTGACCTCGTCTGAGCTTGATGTCAGCTCGATCTGATCGCCAAGAGACCATTCAGCGACGCGCGCGACAACCTCGGCGGGCACCAGCTGGGCGAAACCCGGACCGGCGGGGACGTCGTACGTGGCGTGCGCGTCGTGCGGTAGCACCACGTGATAGCCGCGGTCCAGGGCCGTGCGCGCAGTAGCCGCGACACACATTTCGGACATGACCCCGGCGATCGCCAGCCGGCCCACACGGTGCGCGACAAGGATCGCCCCTAGGCCCGTGCCATCGAATGCGTCGTCGTGCGACTTGCGGACAACAGGCTCACCCGGCTGCGCGGGCAGGTACAGCTGCCAGCCAGGCTGTCCCGGCTCGTCGACAGCTCCTGGCGCGCCGTCATTCTGCACGTGAACGACCAGGCTGCCGGCCCGCCTGGCCGTGGTCAGCAGGTTCGTGGCACTGGACAGCAATGGCTCAGCCCGAGGCACGGGGGTCGTCCCGGACACGAATGCGGCCTGGATGTCAATGAGCAGCAGGGCTTGCACGGCGTGCACCTGCCCAGCTTAGGGTCCTCGAACTGGGGCTGCGGTTGCTCAGGTCCCGGCCGGGTGCCACACGGTCTTGATCTCCAGGAACGACATCAGCCGTTGCGTTCCCGGCATCGCGGCCCAGTGGTCGTTCCCGCACATCACCCGTTTGACGTTGCTCGCGGCGAGCTCCTGGAGTGGCTTGCGCTCCCCCGAGCCGACGCCCGTCAGATCGATGGCGTTGACGTCCATGTGCCCGGCAAGCACCGGGGCGAGCTCGGCGGTCCGGCCGGTCAGCACGTTGACCACACCGGCCGGCAGGTCTGACGTGGCGAGCACCTCCGCTAGCGAGATCGCCGGCAGCGGGCGGCTCTCGCTCGCCACCACGACCGCGGTGTTGCCGGTCACGATCACTGGCGCGACGACGCTGACCAGCCCGAGCAGGCTGGAGTCGGCGGGCGCGACGACCGCGACCACACCGGTGGGCTCCGGCACGCTGAAGTTGAAGTAGGGCCCGGCTACCGGGTTGGCAGCTCCGGCTACCTGGGCGACCTTGTCGCTCCAGCCCGCGTACCAGACCCAGCGGTCGATGGCCGCGGCCACCTCAGCCTCGGCTGGCGCTGCCTTGCCCCCGCCGGCGGCCGCGACCTCGGCGGCGAACTGCGCCGCCCGGCCCTCCAGCATCTCAGCGACGCGGTACAAGATCTGGCCGCGGTTGTAAGCCGTCGCGCCGGACCAGCCGCCGAACGCCTTTCGTGCCGCGACGACGGCGTCCCGTGCGTCCTTGCGCGAGCCCTGCGCGGCGTACGCCAGTAGCTCTCCGTCGTGGCCGTGCACGGGGTAGGACCGGCCAGACTCCGACCTCGGAAAGGCGCCGCCGATGAACAGCTTGTAGGTCTTGCGGACGTTAAGCCGCGCGGGAGACTCAGACATTGAGGTACGCGGCCAGGCCGTGCCGGCCGCCCTCCCGACCGTATCCCGACTCCTGGTAGCCGCCGAACGGGCTGGCCGGATCAAACCGGTTGTAGGTATTGGCCCAGACCACCCCGGCGCGCAGCTTCTGCGCTAGCCAGAGAATCCGGCTCCCCTTGTCGGTCCAGATGCCAGCCGACAGTCCGTACGGCGTGTTGTTGGCCTTGGCCACCGCTTCATCTGGAGTACGGAACGTCAGGACAGATAGCACGGGCCCGAAGATCTCCTCTCTGGCAATCCGGTGCGACTGGCTCACGCCGGTAAAAACCGTCGGCGGGAACCAGTAGCCCTTCTCCGGCAGCTGGCACGGGGGCGACCAGCGCTGCGCTCCTTCGGCCTCCCCGACCTTGGTGAGCTCAGTTATCTTGTCGAGCTGCTGGCGCGAGTTGATCGCGCCGATGTCGGTGTTCTTGTCCAGCGGGTCACCGAGCCGGAGAGTGGCCAGCCGCCGCTGGAGCCGTTCCACGACGATGTCGGCAACCGACTCCTGCACTAGCAGCCTCGATCCCGCGCAGCAGACGTGACCCTGGTTGAAGAAGATCCCATTGACGATGCCCTCGACGGCCTGCTCGACCGGCGCGTCATCAAACACGATGTTGGCAGCCTTTCCGCCGAGCTCGAGCGTCAGCTTCTTGTCCGTGCCAGCGACCGCGCGAGCGATTTCCTTGCCGACCTCGGTGGAGCCGGTGAATGCGACCTTGTTCACGCCGGGATGACTGACGAGCGCCGCGCCGGTGTCCCCCGCGCCGGTCAGCACGTTGACGACGCCGGGCGGCAGGCCCGCTTGCTGGCAAACCTCGGCCAGCAGCAGCGCAGTAAGCGGGGTTGTCTCGGCAGGCTTGAGCACGCAGGTATTGCCGGCGGCCAGGGCCGGCGCCAGCTTCCAGGCGGCCATCAGCAGCGGGAAGTTCCACGGGATAACTTGTCCTGCGACGCCGAGTGGGCCGGGATCCGGGCCGAATCCGGCATACTCCAGCTTGTCCGCCCAGCCGGCGTAGTAGAAGAAATGCGCCGCGGCCAGCGGGATGTCGACGTCGCGTGACTCCTTGATCGGCTTTCCGTTGTCGAGACTCTCCAGCACGGCGAACTCTCGGGCGCGCTCTTGCAGCTGGCGCGCGATCCGGTACAGGTACTTGGCCCGCTCGCTGCCAGGCATCGACTTCCACACCTGCTCATACGCCGTGCGCGCCGCGGTGACCGCGGCGTCCACGTCGGCCGGGCCCGCGGCCGCCACCTGGGCCAGCGGCTCCTCGGTCGCCGGGTTAACCGTGGCGAAAGTCCGCCCGTCCGCAGCCGGGGCGAACGTGCCCGCCACGAACAGGCCGTACTCGGGCTGGATCGAGACGACGTCGCGTGACTCCGGTGCCGGGGCATATTGCCAGATTGACTTGCCCGGCCCTGCGGCCAGCTCGCTCGTGCTCTCGTGTTGTGCGGCGCTCCGGTCCGCCGTCGCCCCGCCCTGCCCCGAAGCAGGGCTTGACCTGGCCTTTCCGCCACTCATCACACTGTTCCCGTCACTCGATGATCGTGCTCGAGCCCTCATTCTGGCACGCCGCTGCAAGGAGGTCGGGTCACCCGGCGCTGCTCACCCGGCGGCTAATGGGCGGCCCCTGGGGTAAGTGGATAAGGACGGCGCTGAGCAGTAGCGGCGCGGCACGGTAGCCCGAGTCGTGTCGCCACAGGGAGGACTGATGTTGAACCGGCTCATCGGCTGGGCCCTGCTCGCGTTCGTCGTCTATTACCTGGTCACCAGCCCAGAAGGCGCGGCCAGGTTCGTCCACTCGATCCTGGACGTGGTGCGCAACGCCGGCGACTCTCTGGAGAGATTCGTCAACAAGCTGTAGGGGCTCGTCAGTCCAGAGTGAAGTAGTCAGGGCCAGCGTATTGGCCGGTGACCTGCTTGGCGCGCTGCATGAGCAGGTCGTTGAGGAGCGTCGAGGCGCCAATCCTGAAGAGCTGGGGGGTAAGCCATGCCGGGCCTGCTACCTCGTTCACCAGCACGAGGTAGCGGATCGCGTCCTTCGCCGTCCGGATGCCGCCCGCCACCTTGACGCCGACAGCCCGGCCCGAGGCCTGCTCGAAGTCCCGCACGGCTGCGAGCATCACCAGTGCCGTAGGCGGGGTCGCGGCAGGCGTGACTTTCCCGGTCGAGGTCTTGATGAAGTCCGCCCCCGCCATCATCGCCAGCCACGAGGCGCGCGCGACGTTATCCAGCGTGGCCAGCTCGGCGGTCTCCAAGATCACCTTCAGGTGCGCTGGGCCGCAGGCATCCCGCACGGCGCGGATCTCGGCATACACCTGGCCGTAGCGGCCAGCCAGGAAAGCGCCGCGATCGATCACCATGTCAACCTCGTCGGCCCCTGCGCTGACCGCGTCCTGCACATCGGCGAGCTTCACCGCAAGCGACGCCCGGCCGGACGGAAACGCGGTAGCGACAGACGCGACGGCGACGCCGCTGCCCGCCACCGCTTCCTTAGCGACCTCCACGAGGTCCGGGTACACGCAGACGGCCGCTACCGGCGGGACTGAAAGGTCCGACGGATCGGGCTGGCGGGCCTTCGCGCACATGGCGCGGACTTTGCCAGGCGTATCGGCGCCCTCGAGGGTCGTCAGGTCCACCATCCTGACGGCCATGTCCAGCGCCTGCAACTTGGCGTCCTTCTTGATCGAGCGGGTGGCAAGCCCGGCCGCTCGCTGGACAGCACCCACTTCGTCGACGCCCGGCAGGCCGTGCAGTACCTGGCGCAACGCCGCATCCGAGGTAGCCACGTCGTCGGCCCCGAAGGCTCCCACCTCGAAAGCACGGCGCGGCGCCGACTGCGTTATCGATTCGATCCCCACGCTCACACGCTACCTTTCCGCAGGCCGCAGGCACGTCGCGGCAGTAGACGATCTAGCCAGCCCGCAGCTCGGAAAAGCCGGGCTTGATCACGGTGTCGATGATCCACAGTCGCTCGTCAAACGGCGCGAAGGCGCTCTTCATGGCGTTGATCGTCAGCCACTCGACATCGGACCAGCCATATCCGAACGCTTCGCTCAGCGCGTGGAACTCCGAGGACAGGCTGACGCCACTCATCAGCCGGTTGTCGGTGTTGACGGTGACGCGGAACAGCATCTCCCGCAGGAGGCCGATGGGGTGCTCCTTGATCGAGGCCACTGCGCCGGTCTGGACGTTTGACGTCGGGCACATCTCCAGCGGGATCCTGCAGTCGCGGACATAGCTGGCCAGCCTGCCAAGCGCCGGGTGTCCCTCGCCCTCATCCGGCACCGCGATGTCGTCGATGATCCGTACCCCGTGGCCCAGCCGGTGAGCGCCGCACCACTGCAAGGCCTCCCAGATCGACGGCAGGCCGAAGCCTTCGCCGGCATGGATCGTGATGTGGAAGTTCTCCCGCTCCACGTACTGAAAGGCGTCCAGGTGACGGCTCGGCCGGTTGCCGGCCTCAGCGCCGGCTATGTCAAATCCGACCACGCCGGCATCCCGGTGCCGGACGGCGAGCTCGGCGATCTCGAGCGACCTGGCCGCCGTGCGCATCGCGGTGAGGAGAGCGTAGACGGTGATCTTCCGGCCGGCGCTGCCTCGTCGGAAGCCTTCCAGCACCGCCTCCACCACCTGATCCAGGCTGAGGCCCTGCTCAAGGTGCAGCTCAGGGGCGAACCGGACCTCGGCGTACACGATCCCGTCGGCGGCCAGGTCTTCGGCGCACTCGGCCGCCACCCGGATCAGTGCGTCGCGGGTCTGCATCACGCCCACCGTGTGCTGGAACGCCTCCAGGTACAGCTCGAGCTGGCCGCGCTGCGCGGCAGCCGCCATCCACTCAGCCAGGCTTGCCGCGTCATCAGCCGGCAACCTTCCGTAACCGGTCTGCCGCGCCAGGTCCACAATCGTCTGCGGGCGCAGTCCGCCATCAAGGTGATCGTGCAACAAGACCTTGGGAGCGCGACGGATCTGGTCGATGCTGAGTGACATTCCCCTATTCTCACCTGATGCGCTCTAGCGTTCGATGGCCCCTCAGATTCTCGGGCCGCGCAACGGCGCGCCGTCAGCAGCCGATTACCGCCCGGGACGGAGCATGATCCCGCGGCGGGTACTCGGCCGGCTGGCGAGCGAACCGGATCTTCGGTCTCAGACTGTCTCGATTCCGCAACATCGCTGTCTGGCTGCGGAATCGTGCTTCCCCGGCGGCGGCGCCGGGACTACCCTTCGGGCAATCCCGGGGGGGACATCCGGGACGACTTACCCCAGCCGGCGGGGTTTCCGCCCAGCAAGCCGGCGGTCCTTCCCGGGCGGCCCGAGCCGCCCTCCGCAGAGGAGGTATCCGTGAGAGTCAAAATGAGGGCCGTCGTCGCGTTCGGCGCGGTTGCCCTGCTGGCCGCCGCATGCGGCAGTGCGCCGTCGGGCAGCAGCGGCTCGTCAAGCACGTCCCCAGCCACGTCGGCCAGCGGCAAGTTCCTGGGCTGCATGGTCACCGACACCGGCGGCATCGACGACAAGTCGTTCAACCAGTCATCGTGGCAAGGCATGCAGGCGGCAGCGGCGGCCGACAGCAACATCCAGGTTACCTACCTGCCGTCCCAGACCTCGGCTGACTACGCGTCGAATATCAGCACGTTCGTCGGCAAGAAGTGCGGGATCATCGTTACGGTCGGCTTCCTGATGGCGAACACGACCGAAGCGGCGGCCAAGGCCAACCCGAACCAGAAGTTCGCGATTGTGGACTGCTCCTACGCCTCCTTCTGCCTTAGCGGCGCCAAGGAAAGCAACATCGACCAGCTGGTGTTCAACACGGTCCAGGACGGCTTCCTCGGCGGCTACCTAGCCGCAGGCATGAGCAAGACGCATGTCGTGGCCACCTACGGCGGTGAGAAGTTCGGCACGGTCACCATCTACGAGGACGGCTTCTGGGACGGAGTGCAGTACTACAACACCCAGCACCACGCCAACGTCAAGGTGCTCGGCTGGAACGAGCAGACCCAGAAGGGTGACTTCATCGGCAACTTCACCAACCTCGGCGCGGGTCAGACGCTGGCCAACACCTACATCGGCGAGGGTGCGGACGTCATCTTCCCGGTGGCAGGCGGGGTTGGCCTGGGTAGCGCGAAGGCTGTGCAGACCGCCGACGCAGCAGGCAAGCACGTGCTGATGGAGTGGGTGGACACCGACGGCTGCGTCAGCGCGGCGCAGTACTGCAAGTACATGCTCACCAGCGTGACGAAGGGCATCACCGAGGCGGTCAAGACCGCGGTGCTCGCAGCCGCGAAGGGCACGTTCGCGGGCGGCACCTACGTCGGCACGCTTCAGAATGGCGGCGCGGTCCTGTCTGGGTACCACATGGTCGACTCCCAGGTGCCTGCTTCGCTGAAGGCTGAGATCACGGCCCTGCAGCAGAAGATCGAATCCGGGCAGATTGTCCCCAAGACCAAGAGCCCGGTCTGATCACGGATCAACGCGAGTAAGAAGGTCGGATGAGCTGTTCGGCTGCCTGGTCCCGCCAGGCAGCCGAACAGCGGGCTCAAATGGAGACAGCCGGTGAAGCTTGAACTACGTGGTATCACCAAGCGATTCGGCAGTCTCGTGGCCAATGACCACATCGACATGGTCGTCCAGCCCGGCGAGATCAGGGCGCTGCTCGGCGAGAACGGTGCTGGCAAGACCACCCTGATGAACGTGCTGTACGGGCTCATGCAGCCCGATGAGGGCGAGATCCTCATCAACGACCAGCCGGCGCACATCAAGTCGCCCAAGGACGCGATCAGCGCCGGGATTGGCATGGTGCATCAGCACTTCATGCTGGTCCCGGTCTTCACCGTCGCGGAGAACGTGACGCTCGGCGAGGAGCCGATCAGCCGGCTAGCGCTGCCTGAGCTCAATTTCGGCAGACTGCACGTCCCCAGGGTGAGCCTGCCGGCGGCGGCCACAGACTGGCTCGGCCTATTTGACCGCCGCCGTGCCCGTGCTGCGGTACGCGAGTTGTCGGAGCGCTTCGGACTGCGCGTCGACCCCGACGCCTACGTCGAGGATCTTCCGGTCGGCGTCCAGCAGCGGGTCGAGATCATCAAGGCCCTGCTGCGCGACGCCAGCATCCTGGTACTGGACGAGCCCACTGCCGTGCTCACGCCCGGCGAGACCGAGGACCTGTTCGTGATCATGCGCCAGTTGCGCGACAGCGGTCACTCGATCATCTTCATCTCCCACAAGCTCAAAGAGGTCCAGGCGATCGCCGACGACATCACGATCATCCGCCGCGGCAAGGTGGTCGCGGAGCGCCCGCCGACCACCAGCGACGCCGAGCTTGCCGCCCTGATGGTCGGCCGCTCCGTACAGCTTCGGGTAAGCAAAGATGCGGCATCCCCGGCTGGGGTCGTCCTCGATGTCCGCGACCTCAGCGTGCCTGGCGAGCACGGCGACCTGGCTGTGCAGTCGATCTCTTTCGACGTGCGGGGCGGCGAGATTCTGGGAATCGCAGGGGTGCAAGGGAACGGCCAGACCGAGCTGTGCGAGGCGCTGATGGGCCTGCGGCCGGCCACAGGCTCGGTACTGCTGGACGGCCAGGAGATCAGCGCGGCGACCACGAAGGATCGGCTCCGGGCCGGGATCGGCTACGTCCCCGAGGACCGGCAGGAGGACGGCCTCGTTGGGGCCTTCCCGGTCTCGGACAACCTGGTGCTCGATGTCTACGACCGTCCGCCATACGCGGCAGGTATCGTCATGAAGCCTGATGAGGTCAGGAAAGCGGCCGCCCGTCTAGTGGACGAGTATGACGTCCGGACGTCATCGGTCCTGACTGCGGCCGGAACCCTCTCCGGCGGGAACCAGCAGAAGGTAGTGGTGGCGAGGGAACTCAGCCGGCCAAACAAGCTGCTGCTGGCAAGCCAGCCAACCCGGGGCCTGGACGTCGGCTCGATTGAATTCGTGCACTCCGAGATCGTCAAGCAGCGGGACCGCGGAATCGCCGTGATCATCGTTTCCTCCGAACTCGACGAGATCTATGCGCTATCGGACCGGATCGCCGTCATGTACGAAGGCAAGATCGTCGGGATGTGTTCGCCGGACATCCCTGAGCAGGAGCTTGGCTTGCTAATGGCCGGCGCAACGACCGCCAACGGGCAAGGCAACGGCAGCGGACCGCACCGGCCAGGCACCGACGGGCCGCAGCCGGCGGTCGAGATGCCGGCCGACCAGGCCGAGCCGCAAGCCGAGGAGCTTGGCAGTGAGTGACGTTCCTGTCGACCCGATGCCAGCAGCGCCCGACCCCGTGCCAGTAACGGCCGCCGCCGAGCCGGGCCAGCCGAGCGAGACGCCAGGTCCGGCCAAGTCGCGTGCCCGGCTCACCGGCGCCGTCATCATCCAGGCCATCACCCAGGGCAGCTCGGCCGTGGTGACGATCCTGGCGATCTTCCTGGCGCTCGTCGTCGGGGGCGTGCTGATCGTGTTCAGCGACCCGGTAGTGTCGCGGGCCTGGAGTTCCTTCTTCGCTGTTCCCGGATACACGCTCGGGCAGACCTGGCATGCAGTCTCCTTCGCCTATTCCCAGATGTTCGAGGGCGCGATCCTCAATCCGTCGACGGTCAGCGCCGCGTTCCACGGCGGCTCGATCGCGGCCATTTTCTATCCGCTCTCATCCACCTGTGCCCAGGCCACACCGCTGATCCTGACCGGCCTGTCGGTCGCGATCGCGTTCCGGGCCGGATTGTTCAACATCGGCGCGGCAGGCCAGTGGGTGGGCGGCGCCGCCGTGGCGACCTGGCTCGGCTTCGGCGTGAGCCTGCCTCCCGTCATCCACGTCATCGTCTGTGTTATAGGCGCGTTCGTCGGCGGTGCGGTCATCGGC
This sequence comes from Streptosporangiaceae bacterium, assembly GCA_035570295.1. Lineage (GTDB taxonomy): Bacteria > Actinomycetota > Actinomycetes > Streptosporangiales > Streptosporangiaceae > JAJYUU01. The sequence continues at coordinate 3,278 of DATMMA010000055.1, read as the reverse complement.
TGGTTCGTCGGCCTGCTCAAGGCGAGGACCGGGGCGCACGAGGTCATCGTCACGATCATGCTCAACTACGTGATGTACGACCTGCTGCAGTACCTGCTGTCTCATCCGGCGATGCTCCAGGAGCCACATCAGACCAACGAGATCGCGCCGTTCCCCGCCAGCGACGCGAACCTGGCCCACGTCGGCGGGCCGCCTCCGCAGGTCGGGGTGGGTTTCCTGATCGCGGTGGCTGCGGCAATCGCCGTTGCCTGGCTGTTGTCACGCACGACAACCGGCTTCCAGTTCCGTACGGTGGGCGCGAGCCCGAGCGCCGCCCGCACGGCCGGCATCAACGTCGAGCGGTCCTGGATCCTGGTGATGCTGCTCGCGGGCGGGCTGGCCGGGCTCTCGGCGGCGACAGTGATACAGGGCACGAACACCCAGCTCACGTTCAATAGCTACGGCACCTACGGACCTGACGGCATCACCGTTGCGCTACTCGGCCGGGCCAAGCCGATCGGAGTCGTGCTGGCCGGGCTGCTGTTCGGCGCGCTGCACGTCGGCGGCACCTACGTCGAGGCTGCCACGCTCGGGCAGGTCCCGGCCGACATCGTCGAGGTACTCGAAGGACTCATCGTGCTCTTCGTCGCCGCGCCCGCGCTGATCCGGGCAGTCTTCCGGCTGCGAACCACCGCAGGCACCGGCATGGAGGCCGTCGCGAAGGGATGGAACGGGTGACAACGCTCGCCGCGGCTGTGCGCGCGCCGCTGACCACCGAACGCCGGCACGTGGCGGCCGTCACCTTCATCGTCCTCGGCCTGATCAACATCCTCGTCTTCGGCATGCTCGCCCATGCTGGTGACGCCGGCTTCGAGCTGTCGACCGCGGGATCGGGCATCAAGATTCCCGTGATCAGGGTGCCCGCCGCGACGGTCTGTTACGTGCTCGGCGCAGTGGCCATCGGGCTGGGCGTCCTGCGCGCGACAGTGCCGCTCACCCGCCTTGGCAAGCGGCTGGCCGTCGCCGGCGTGCTGGTCTGCTTCCTCCTGGCCCTACTGTGCTGGGCCGACGCCGGCGCGATCCCCCTCAACGTGATCATCATCGCGCAGGGCACCTTCACCGCGTCGATTCCGCTGATCCTGGGAGCGCTGGCCGGTTGCCTGTGCGAGCGGTCCGGCGTGATCAACATCGCCATCGAGGGACAGCTGCTGTTCGGGGCGTTCACCGCCGCGATCGTGGCCAGCGCTTTCGGCGGGCTCTGGGTCGGGCTGGTCGCCGGGTCCCTGGCAGGCGGCCTGGTCGGCCTGCTGCTCGCGGTCTTCGCGATCACGTTCCTGATGGATCAGATCGTGCTCGGCGTCGTGCTGAACGTCCTGGCGCTGGGCATGACCGACTATCTGTACAACCGGCTGATGGCGCAGAACCCGAACTACAACACCGGCAGCAGTTTCGCCGCTCTGAAGATCCCCGGGCTCGCCCAGATCCCGGTCATCGGCCCGATCTTCTTCGACTCGAACGTTTTCCTCTACATCACCTACATCGCGGTCATCGGAGTGCAGGTGGCCATGTTCCACACCCGCTGGGGACTGCGGGTGCGGGCGGTTGGCGAGCATCCGACAGCGGCTGACACCGTCGGGATCCGGGTGCTGTGGATCCGCTATCGCAACGTGATACTCGGCGGCCTGCTCGCGGGCATTGGAGGGGCGTTCCTGACCATCGGCTCGGTCGGCATCTTCAACGAGAACATCAGTTCCGGCTTCGGCTACATCGCGCTGGCGGCCCTGATCTTCGGCCGGTGGACTCCGCTCGGCTCGCTTGCCGCAGCGCTGCTGTTCGGCTTCTGTCTACAGCTCGCCCAGGTCCTGCCCACGGTCAATCCGGTGCTGCCCGCCCCGATCATGGACATGACTCCGTACGTGGCCACGATCATCGCCGTCGCTGGCCTCGTCGGCAAGGTCCGGGCACCCAAGGCTGACGGTCAGCCGTACGTCAAGTCGTGACACGAGAGCGAGCTGAATGAACGTCGACTGGGCGGCGCTTCGTGCCGCTGCCACGAGCGTTGCCGCTCGTGCCTACGCGCCGTACTCGGGTCTCCAGGTCGGTGCGGCCGGGCTGGATCGCAACGGCACGATGGTGACCGGCTGCAACGTGGAGAACGCCTCCTACGGGCTCACCTTGTGCGCGGAGTGCGGGCTTGTCAGCGCTCAGCACGCCGCCGGCGCCGGACCGCTCGTAGCAATCAGCGTCGTAGCGGCCGACGGTGCACCGCTGATGCCGTGCGGCCGCTGCCGTCAGCTTCTCCTGGAGGCAGGCGGCCCGGAACTGCTGCTCGACGCCGATGCCGGGCCGCAGCGGCTCGGCGACCTGCTGCCTGGCGCCTTCACCGGCAGCGACCTGGCCAGCCGGAGCCGCCGCGATGCCTGACGCAGTCGACCTCATCCGCACCAAGCGCGATGGCGGTCAGCTGTCGCCGGCCGACATCCGCTGGCTGATTGCCGCGTATACCGCCGAAGCCATCCCCGACGAGCAGATGGCCGCGCTGCTCATGGCGATCTACTTCCGCGGTCTTACCGCCGACGAACTCATGGCCTGGACCGACGCCATGATCAGCTCCGGCGAACGACTGGAGCTGGGCAGCCTGGCCGCGCCCACCGTGGACAAGCACTCCACTGGCGGAGTGGGAGACAAGGTGTCGCTGATCCTGGCGCCTCTCGTAGCCAGCTGCGGCGCCGCCGTGCCGCAACTGTCCGGGCGCGGCCTCGGCCATACCGGCGGCACGCTGGACAAGCTGGAGTCGATTCCGGGCTGGCGGGCGTCGCTCTCGAACGCCGAGATCGCGGCGGTGCTGGCAGCCACCGGCTGCGTGATCTGCGCAGCTGGCGACGGCCTGGCACCAGCCGACCGCCGGCTCTACGCGCTGCGGGACGTCACCGGCACAGTGGAATCCATCCCGCTGATCGCCAGCTCCATCATGTCCAAAAAGATTGCCGAGGGAACGGGGTCGCTCGTCCTCGACGTCAAAGTGGGCCGCGGAGCGTTCATGCCAGACGTGACGTCAGCCCGCCAGCTCGCGCAGACCATGGTCGATCTTGGCAACGCCTACGGCGTGCGTACCAGCGCCCTGCTTACGCGCATGGACACGCCGCTAGGACGCGCAGTCGGCAACGCCGTCGAGGTCGAGGAGTCGGTTGCGGCGTTGCGCGGGCAGGGACCGGCCGACCTTGTGGAAGTAACACTTGCGCTGGCGGCCGAGATGCTGCGGCTGGCCAGCCTCAATGCCGACCCTGCTGCCGCGCTCG
>DATMMA010000054.1:0-9706 GCA_035570295.1 Streptosporangiaceae bacterium | reverse complement strand
CGCTGCAGCGCGGGCAGCGAGGAGAATCGGAGCTGGGGTCGGGACCAGACCGGCTGCGCGCGGTGTCCGCGATGCCGAAATACAGCCGGGGGTTCTTCAGCTCAGCCGCCAGGTACGCCAGCCTCGGGTCGTCGGCATTCAGCACCAGCGTCGTTTCGGCGGGCAGCTTTCGCAGAACCTTCTGCAGCATGCCGGTGACGAGATCGGGTTCTTGGTAACGGTCGAGCTGGTCGGCGAAGATGTTGGTTATCATCACCGCGCGCGGCCGGGCGATCTGCGGCAGGATCACCGGCAAGGAGCCCTCGTCCACCTCGAACAGGCCAATAGCCCGCTCGTCGCGGGGCAACCGGCCGGATAGCCGCGACCGAGCCAGCAATGTCGTGGTCAGGCCCGGGAGCTGGTTCGAGCCCTCGTGGTTGAGCACCGGGTGCAGGCCTGCGGCCAGCATGACCTCGGCCAGCATCCGGCACGTCGTCCCCTTCCCGTTGCTGCCAGTCACCAGCACCGATCCGCGCGGGATCTGCGCGGCAAGCTCGGCAAGCGCACCGGGATCGACGGCAAGTGCAACCGCGCCGGGCAGGTTTGACCCGTTTCCCCGGCCCAGCCGTCGCACTCCGCCGCGTACGGCCTTGCCCATGGATACCGCCAAAGCGCAGCGCGCAGCCGGAATCAGGCCACGCTGGGTTGCGAACATAAATGCTGCCTTCCCCCGAACTTGATTGCCAGATCGCTTGATGCCTGCCCAGAGCCCGCTTAGTGATACCCCCGTGGCCTGATGGCGATCACAGCGACCATTTCTTGACGAAGAGATTGCCGTCGCCGTATGCGCAGTCTGGGCCCGCTGTGGGCCGCTCTGGCCTGCCCCTGACCCCGATGCGCCCGTGGCGGCGGCCGGCGGGCTGCTCGCGCATCGTCCGGTCCGCGGCGACGTCGTGCGCGGCCCGCTCGAAGCCGATGAGCATCTCGTCAGCCCCTGGGATGACCGGCTCATGGAGTCAGGCTGAACCGCGGTCTCAATCGCACCAGAGGAAAACCGACGCCATGCCGCATGCCATTTCATGCCGGTACGGCGCCGCCCGCAGCGGCGTCAGGGTCTAATCCCGGAACAGGTTCGCGACGATCAGCGCCGCCGGTTCGGAACCTGCGGGAGAATCTTCGGCAGCGTGCCTCGTCCACCTCGAACACGCCAACTGCCAGCCGGCCGGCCAGCGGCTGCCCCTCCAGCCTGTCCGCATGAGCTATGGCCAGCTCGGCCTGGAACGGCTCATGCCGGTGCTTGCGCAAGCACGAACAGCCTCCCGTGGGCGCGCACTCATCCGGCAATCCGGAATGGCCGGTGAGTAAGTTTGACCGCCTAGCCAGCCGGGCAGACCGGAGCGGTTAACCTACGCGGCAGGAGCAGGCGATGAGAACAGCGGGTGCGCCGGCCGAGCGCGGCGGGCCGGATCACCAGCGGCTGGTGACCAAGCTATTCCAAGACCGGGCCCGGCGGTGGGACGAGGTCTACCGGCGCGAAGACCTGCTCAGCGTTATCGTCCGGCTTCGCCACGAGCGCGCCCTCGCCTGCGTGGACGGGCTCGGGCTCGCACCGGGACTGCACGCCCTAGAGGTGGGCGCCGGGGCCGGCGTGATGACCGCCGCGCTCGCCGACCGCGGTCTGCTCGTGCAGGCCGTGGACCGTTCGCCGGCGATGCTCGAGCTGGCCTGCAGCCGCGCGGCGGCGGCGGACGCGTCCGCCCGGGTGGCCCTGACTCAGGCCGATGCCGGAGATCTGCCGTACGCCGACGGGGCCTTCACTCTGGTCGTCGCGCTCGGGGTGATTCCCTGGCTGCCGTCGGCGGCCGCGGCGGCCAAAGAGCTGGCCCGGGTGCTGCGCCCGGGCGGATTCCTCGTGGTGTGCGCCGAGAACTCCGCCAAGCTGAACATCCTGCTCGATCCGCGCCACCACCCCTGGCTGCAGCCGGCCCGCTCGGCGGTGAAGGCCGGCCTGATACGCGTCGGGGCATGGAGGCCGCCGGCCGGCCCCAGGATCACCGCCCACCGGCCGGCGGAGTTTGACCGGATCCTTGCCCGGTCGGGACTGCGGCCGCTCGCCCGCAGCACCCTCGGGTTCGGGCCGTTCACGCTGCTGGGGTTGCCCGTTCTCCCGAAGCGGCTCGGCCTTCGGGTGAACGGCTGGCTGCAAGGGCTCGCCGACCGCGGCGTCCCCGGCGTGCGCTCAGCGGGCAGCCAGTACCTGGTCCTCGCCTCTCGCACCGCCACGCTCGCGGACCTCGGCGAACTCCGCGCCGCTGCCCGGTCCGAAACCGTCACGGCGCGCCCAAGCCCTCCATGAACAGCCCAGGGGTTCTCCGACCGCCGATCCCGGAGCCCGGACAGGGCGCTGCGGGCGCCTATCGTGCTGGCCTGCGCTGACGGCTTGGACAACAACGAACGTCGCGGTGCAGCAACGGCCAGGCTCGCCGGAGTCGCGCTGGCCTCGCTGTGTCGCCGCAACAGCCGCCCGACCAGCTCGGTCGCGCCGCTGTTCGTGGGCTTCGCGAACGAGATTATGCCGCTACCGGGCTGGGTTGACGTCAAGGCGTGCTGCCGATGCTGACAACGGCGAGTTCACCGTGGCCGGGTTCCTGCGGCCCGGCGATCACTTGCTGTATGGATCACCAGCCTGTTGGCCGCGTTCAACATCGCCGACGGCACCGTGATCAGCGAGCTGCACCGCCGACACTGCCACCAGGAATTCCTGAAGTTCCTCAAGAAGATCGACAAGAATGTCCCTGCCGGGCTCGATTTGCACATGGTCTGCGACAACTACGGCACGCACAAACCGCCGTCCGGGCCTGGCTGGAAAGCCATCCCCGGTTCCACATGCACTTCACGCCGACAGGCTCGTCGTGGATCAACCAGGTGGAAAGGCAACCTCCTTGTCTCTTTTCCTTACGGGTCGCGGTGGCGAACGCCGCCGTGTCCCCGCTCCTGGCTGTGGCGAAGCTATCGCAGTGTCCATATCCGAGGGGGTATGTGACCGGATGCCGATAGGACGATTCCCATGGCCATGATGGCGACGATCAGAATCGCGACGATCAGCCGGGTAGTTCGGCTCGCTTGCCGTTGTTTCTGATGAGGGTGTAAGTGCGGTTTGTTACTCATCATGACCCTCTCATGGGATTCTCCCGCCGTCGGCGGGAGTCAGCCCGTCCATGGTGGACCGTCTATCCGGAACTCCCATCTGTCAGTTGCCGGACCGATGATGCGCACAGTCAGTTTCTGCCCGCGCCGATAGTGCGTCGGCTGGGTCAAGCCCCCAGCGAAGGCATTGCCGCTGCGGCCGCAGATCGCCGCGACCGCCTTCGGGAGGGTCATCCGCACCATGTCCTTACCGATGCAGCCTAGCCAAATGGCGATGCCGGGCCGCGCGGAGATGGTGAACGCCTTGGAACCGCTGCCGGACACTGGTCCGAGGATCGTCGTGTAGTCCGGCCTTTCCTGCTGGCCTGGCGGCGGCATAGGGCTGAACTGCGACTGCGGAGGCGCGGCGCAGCCGGCTAACCAGCGCGAAAATGACCGTCGCGGCCGCGAGCCTGGCCGGCAGGCTGGAGCCGAGCTGGTTCTCCATGCGACATCCTGCTACTTAGATTGACCCAATTGATTGTCTTGGTATCGACCCGAGCTTGCTACCACCGCGACGCGGAATCAACAGCCGGTGCGCCGGCGGGGCGGCCTAGTGAGCTGGTGAAGCGGTGTCAGCTAGTCATCGGAATCCGGCGAGCCTACGATGTCCGAGTGTTCTCGGATGACGCTGAACGTATAGATCGCCTGGAGCGCCAGGTTCAGTATCTGCTGCGCTACATGGGCGTCGATCCCGAGATTGCGGCCGCCGGCTCAGCAGCACTGCCAGCCGGACCACCGCTTGATGCGGCCAGCTCACCTGAGATCGTCGCGCTTGTCCAGAACGGCAAGCCCATTCAGGCAATCAAGGCCTATCGCCAGATCACCGGGGCGGGCCTGAAGGAGTCGAAGGACGCCATCGACGGCCTGCGGTTTGAGCTCGGGCTGGCTCGGCGTCGAGGCGGCGATGTTCGGCGACGCGGCTAGACCGCCTGCCGTGAACCTGGCGGCACGAAGTATCGGTCCCGACCCTTGGGCGCTTACGGTTAGTACGCCGAATGCGAAATCTCTTCCTGCCGCGCGGGCCAGTGGCTAGCGTGCCCTCATGATGAGCCAGCGCGACGCCAGCCCGTATCACGACAGCCGGCGAGCCAGGCCGCTGCTGCGGACGACGCTCGGCGAGGTGCTGCGCCGGGCCCGCCTCGAGCAGGGCCGGACGCTAGCCGACGTCGCACGGGCCGCGAAAGTGTCGATGCAGTACCTGTCCGAGATCGAGCGCGGCCGCAAGGAAGCCTCTTCCGAGGTACTGGCGGCGATCTGCGACGCCCTCGAGACTGACCTGCCTGACGTGCTGGCGGCGGTGGGCCGCGAGCTAACCGGCGCACTTGGTCAGCGGGCCACCGTCGTCAGGCTTGGTATCGGCCAGCAGCAGGGCGCCCCGGCCCGGCACCCCGCCTCACTGGGCGGCGGCGACGTCGTCTGCCTGCTCGCGGCGTGATAGCGGCATAGCACTCGCCGCCCGCACAGCGGCCAGTGCTCAGTCGGCGGCGAGTACTTCGTCCAGGGCTTGGAGCAGAATGTCGGCGTGTTCGCGCTGGAAGACGAGCGGCGGTCGGATCTTAAGCACGTTTCCAGCCGGGCCCGTCGCGCTGATCAGTATTCCTCTTTCGCGCAGTGCCTCTGTTACCTTGCGCGCTTGCCCGGCCGCAGGTGCCCGCGCCTCATCGGCCAGTTCGACCCCAAGCAGGAGGCCTTCGCCCCGGACGTCCCCTATGACAGGGTGACGCTCTGCGAGGCCGGCGAGGCCTTTCCGGAGGTAGGCGCCCGTCTGCGCGGCGTTGTCCAGCAGACGCTCGTCCGCGATGACGTCAAGTACGGCGAGCGCGGCCGCGCAGGCTACCGGGTTGCCGCCGAAGGTGCTGAATAGCTCGGTCTCCTCAGGAACGGCCGCAAGCAGGTCGGACCGGACCACCAGCGCGGCGACCGGGAAGCCGTTGCCCATCGGCTTGCCCATTACCACCATGTCCGGCTCGATGCCTGACGCCTGGAAGCTCCACAGGTGACTGCCGGACCGGCCGTAGCCGGACTGCACTTCGTCGGCCACGAGGAGGCCGCCCAGTGCCCGAACCCGCTTCGCTGCTTCCTGCAGGTAGCCGGGCGGGGGTGCCAGGATGCCGTCGGCCGTGAACGCCGGATCGATGTACATGGCAGCCAGTCCTCGATCGCCGAACTCCTGGGCGGCACCGTCGATGTGCGCGGCGTACCGCTCGGCCCACCCGTCTTCTTCTCGCCGGTATTCACCGCGATAGCCGTCAGGTGCAGGAACGGTGGCGACATGGGCGGGTCGCTCCCGCCCGGCCCACTCTTCGGGAGACAGGGCGTGGGTGGCCTCAGTCAGCCCGTGGTAGGCGTGGGAGCTCACGACCGCGCCGGCCCGGCCGGTGGCGGCCCGGGCGATCCGCCAGGCGAGGTCGTTGGCCTCGCTGCCCGAGTTCACCACCAAGATGGAGTCCAGCCCTGGCGGCATGGTGGCTTGGAGCCGCTCGGCGAGCGAGACAATCGCCTCGTGCAGATACCGGCTGTGAGTCGCCAGCAGGCGCTGCTGCTGCGCCACCGCCCGCGCGACGCGCGGGTGGCTGTGACCGACCACGGGAACGTTGTTGTAGCAGTCGAGGTAGCGCCGACCGTCGGGGTCGAAGAGCCAGACGCCCTCGCCGCGGACCAGGTGCACCGGGTCCTGGTAGAACAGCGGGGAACGGGGCAGCACGCGCCGGCGCCGCTCCAGCAGCTCGCGGGTGCCTGACGACCGGTAGGGAAGCCCGTGGCAGGCCTCGCGGAAACGCCGCGCCACGGCGTCTATTCCCCTCCCTTCGATGGCATCGAGGAACGCGCGGGCCGCCGGCTCGCTGCTTTCGGCATACGCGGCGTTCTCGGGATAGCGTTCGCTGCGCCAGGCGGTGACCACCACCTCGGTGGCGAGCCTTGCCGCCACGAGGTCTGCGAGCAGGTCGGCCTCCTGGTCTTCCAGAGGCGTCACCGACACGTAGCCGCCGATCATCGCGTCCGCCGCCTCGATGGCGTCATCACGGCCATGCAGCACGTCGGCGATGGCCACGGCGAGATCGCAGACCAGCGGTGCGTGCGTCATATCACCGAAGTCCACGATTCCGCTGACTTGAAGGTCGTCGCCGAACAGGAGGTTGTACATGCTCACGTCGCCGTGGATTACCTGTGCGCGCAGACTGGGCAGGACCTGGGCCGCCCGCGCGTCGAACCGGTCCAGCACCCGTTCCGCCTGAGCCCGCCGCGGGCCATCGGCCAGATGGGTCAGTAGCGGGCGGAGCCTCGGCATCTGGCTGATGTCCCACATGATCTCGTAGTCGGCCGCTGGGTGGAAAAAGCCCCGAAGCGCCCGCCCCAGGCGAGCGGTGACCTGACCGACATGCCAGATTGCCTGGGTGGTGAGCGCCGGCGCCGATGCCAGGCGGCCGGGCAGGAATGTGAACAGCCGCGCGAGGTAAAGCCCGCCATCGGGTCCCGGAACCTCAGCCCACAGCGCGCCATCGGCGGCCGGCAAGGCACGCATGACCGGCAGGCCCGGATCCACTAGCTCGATGTGGCGCAACGCAGAGGACTGCATCTCCAATACGGGGCGGTCATCCGCCGGATTCGAGATCTTGAGCAAAAAGCGCCTGCCGGCGCCCGCATCCACCCGGAAGTTCTGATCACGTTCGCCATCAAGCGGACTCAGGGACCCTTCCAGCCCGAACCTGTCCCGCAGGATTTGCCGGGCAAAATCCGTTTCCAGTAGAGGTGGCGTGGTATCGAGCGGGTCAAGGCGCTGCATCATAAGGCCGAAGGTTATCTTGCGCTCCGGGCAGCAGGCGTAGCAGGTTGTGGTTAGGTTGGGTTAGGTAGGTTTTGTTACTTGGACCGTAAAGTAGGCATATGCCCATACCAGCTGAGTTCGACCTCGCCGGCCGCGTAGCGGTGGTCACCGGGGCGGGCAGCCCCGACGGCATCGGCTTCGCCACCGCCAGGCTGCTCGCCGACCTCGGCGCCGCCGTCATGATCACCGCCACCACAGCGCGGATCGAGGACCGGGTCAGCGAACTGCGCGGCGCTGGCTTCGAAGCAGAAGGCCTCGCCGGCGATCTCACTGACGACAGCGCTGCGTCCGGGCTGGTTTCGGCCGCGCTGGATCGATGGGGGCGGCTGGACATCGTGGTGAACAATGCCGGAATGGTCTCCGCAGCTGTCCCGGTGTTCGAATCCGGCGGCGTGGACTCGATGGATCTGGCGACCTGGCAGGCGGCGCTATCCCGCAACCTGACGACCGCATTTCTGGTCACCAAGGCAGCGCTGCCGGCCATGATGAGCCGCGGCTGGGGGCGGATCATCATGGTGGCCAGCGTGACCGGGCCGGTGATGGCGATACGCGCGGACGTCGGCTATGCGTCTGCCAAGGCGGGCATGATCGGCCTCACCCGCGCGGTGGCGGTTGACGCCGCCAGGCACGGGATTACCGTCAACGCCGTTGCGCCGGGCTGGATAGCAACCGGGTCCCAGACAGCCGAAGAGCGCGATGAGGGGCTGGCGACCCCGACCGGCCGGAGCGGCTCGGCCGGCGAAGTGGCCGCCAGTATCGCCTGGCTAGCGAGCCCGGGCGCCTCCTACATAACCGGGCAATACCTCATTGTGGACGGCGGCAACTCCGTCGCCGAGCAGCGCGCCACACCAGCATGATCGATTCGCAGTCACCCTAGGTCGCCACGCCCTGCACTGCTGAAACGGTTGCGCGACGTCCAGCTAATTCCTGATGATCCTCGGCATAGCCGACGTACGGGCCGGTCGCAGACCCCGCGATATCGGCGGCTGCGCAATAGCATTGTGACCACCGCGAGCGGCACTTGCGGACGGACTCGGGGACACAGGACCAGTCAGTGGCGGAAGAGGGCGGACAGGGCGCGAGTCCGGGTGAGCGGAACTCGCTGGATCTCGACGCGCTCGCGGTCAGCGACAGGTTCCGGCTGTTCAACTTCACTCGGCGTGACGACCACGTGGCCTATCTATGGGTGCTGCGGGCGCTGGACCGACTCCGCAGCGTGCACCAAGTCCAGGCGCACACCGACGACGTTGCTGCGGCGCTCGCCGAACTGGCTGCGCTCCACGACGAGGCTCCAAGGGTCGATGGCGGCAGCCTGCGGGAGAAGCTGGACGCGCTGGCCGAGGATGGCATGGTCCACCGGCTTGAAGACGCCTCCAGGGCTGGCAGCCTGGCGCGGTATCGGAACCGGCAGTCGGTCTACCAATTCAGCGACCTTGGCTACCGGGCATTCATGGCCGTCGAGGACGTGCTGAGCGCGCGGATCCGGGACGCGAACCTGTCGCGGCTGGTGTTCTCCGACATTCTCGAGGATCTGCGAGGACTGGCTGCAGCGGCGCGAGCGCACGATCCGGAGCAGGTGTACCGGCGGCTGTCCCGGCTGGACACGGTGCTAGAGGACATGTCTCGACGCGCAGCGCAGTTCCACCTGACGCTGGGCGAGATCATGCGGTCGACCGACACTTCGCCGGGGACGTTTCTGAGGTATAAGAATGCCCTCCTTACCCACATGACCGACTTAATGGCAGAGCTCGACCGCTACCTGCCGCGGCTTGCCGCGGCAGTCGCGCAGGCCCAGGAAGCGGCCGGTGACGACGCTCCGGACGCGATGCTGAGGCTGGCCGCGCAGGCCGACGAGCGCCCGTTCCTCAGCTCCGACGAGCTGCTCGACGACTGGCGCCGCCGCTGGACCGGTCTGCGCGTCTGGTTCGCAGATCCGGCCGGCGAAGCCAGCGAGGCCGCCTACGTCGTAACGGAGTCGCGGGCGGAGGGCCTGCGCACCGCGACCCGCGCCGCCGTTTCCGGTGTGATCGCGCTGCTCCGCCAGGTCACTGAGGCACAGCGAGGCGGGGTGAACCGCTCCTCCCAGCTGCGCCACCTGGCCGAATGGGTGTTTAACGCGCCAGACGAAGACGCCGCCTACGCCCTGGCGTCAGCGGCGTTCAACATCCGGTCCGCGCGACACCTAGGCGGTGCGCACGACGACGCGGAGCAGATCTCCGCCCGCGCATCCTGGCAGGACGCGCCGGGGGTGGAGATATCGGTCACGCTGTTCCGCCGGGGCAAGGCGCCGACGCCGGGCGTGCCCAATCCCGTCCGCGCCAATCCTGCGGTTGTCGCCGAGCTTCGCCGTCGGCAAGCAGGGGAACGCCAGTCCGAGCGCGCGGCCGCCAGGAGCCTCCTGCAGTCTGGGGCGCACCACAGGGTCCTCGACGAGGCCGAGACCAAGGTACTGCTGCGACTGCTTACCCTGGCAACCGAAGCGCGCACGGTGGTCGCCGGGCGCATCACGTCGGCGGCGGGGGGCAACGACGTGATGACTCTGCGCCTGGTCCCGAGCAAGACGGGCAGTGCTGTCCAGACGAAGAACGGCGTGCTGCACCTGCCTGGCTTCGAGCTCGAGCTTGAGCCCGCCGGGACCGGACGGCGGTCACACGGGTGACCTCACCACCTGCTGCCGCCGCCAGGGCCGTGGCGATCAGCGACCTCGGCTCG
>DATMMA010000053.1:0-2561 GCA_035570295.1 Streptosporangiaceae bacterium | reverse complement strand
CCCGAAGTTAGCAAGGTGGTGTCCGCGTCCCGCACCGGAGCCGCTGAGATCATCGACTCGTACTGGGCCTCGGCAGAAAGCCGGTTCGCCGCCCAGCGGCAGGTCATGGGCATACTCCGGCCCGGCGTAGCCGCGTCGGAGATGCCCGCCAAGGAACTGCCTGTCCGCGAACGGGACGTAGCGGCGCAGACGGTGCTCACCGAGCAGCGGCACATCTACATCGGTCAGCTGGCCTGGACCAGGGAAGCCGCCGCCCGGCTCACCGCGAACGCCGCGCGGTGCGGGGGCGTAACGGGCGAACGTTTTATCATTTTCCATGGCATGGTCACCACTGACAGTGACGGCCCGGTTGAAGTGTGCGTCCCGGTCAGCCATCCGCCCGAAGACCCGGCCGAACTGGCCTGGCGGGTCGAGCCCGCACACTGGGAAGCGTTTATCTCGGTAACGAAGACGCATTTCGAGATTCCCGCGATCTTTTCTATCTATGACCAGCTGGCCCGCTGGGTAACCGCCCCTGGCCGCAGGCGAGCCGGGGCGCCCAGAGAGGTCTACCGGGCCGGCATCGAGCCGCTCTTCGCAACGGCCGGCCAGCAGATCTGCGATGTCGCCGTCCCTTTCGCTAGCTGACATCAGCCGGGCAGCCGCCGAAGCGATCTCCTAGGACAGGCCGGCAGGTCGGCGTCCAGGCCCGGGGCAGTCACCGGCACCGGTTCAGCATCCTATGTACGCAGCCCCGGCATGATGCTCGAGGAAGACGTCCAGGCCCCGCCACGACATCCGACATCGGCATACTGGACCCCGTAACGGGATGATATGTACGCAGGTGCCGGTACGCCGCATCAAGGAATCCAGGCGCAAGTATTCGGCGATCTGCGCCCCTTGGCCACGCGGCAGGCTGGGCCGATTATCAGGCCCGGCTAGGGGTTCTTCCGCGGGGCTCCTGTTAGATAATCGGACGTATTTCAGCTCGGCAGCAGGACTGTCGTGAGCCAGAAGACCGGCATGCCGGCGAGGATCGCGGCCTGGGACGAGCCGGTGCGGAGGACGGCGATGATGGCTGCGGCGACCGCGGCTAGCGACGCTGCTGCCTGAACGGTCCCCTGGCCCATGCAGGCCGTCGCGAGACCCGCGGCGGCCATCGCGGCGAACGCCGCCGGGGCGACGAGTTGCGAGGCGCGTTCCAGGAATGCCGGCATCGTGATCCGGTCGAAGAGCACGATCATGCTGAGCCGGAACAGGTAGCTGCCCAAGCCCGCGGCCAAGATGACGGTCCAGGCGTTCATCGCGGTACCTCCTTGGATGGCCGAGTCGGGTGGATGGACTGGGCGGGCCTAACCGGTCGTCCGGTAAAGCCGGCGGCGATGCCCGCCGCGATTGCCAGAGCGATGCCGAGCTGCAGCGGCACCGACAGCGCCAGCAGCGCAACGGCGGCTGCGACGAAGATCGCTCGGCGCAGCGGCGGATCGGCAAGCCTGGAGGTCGCCTGCCCGACGAGGTAGAGAGGGATCACGAAGTCCAGATGAAGCCACGCTGGAAACCCGGCGCCTGCCATCGCGCCGGCGCCGATAGCGACGAGCCAGGACACCCAGAGCAGGACCGCGCCACCGAGGTAGTGAGCGTGTGCCCGGTCACGGCCAAGCCGCTGGTATCCGCCGAGCCCGACCGCGACCGAGGGATCGACCAGCAGATAGCTAGCCGCCAGTCGCCACCACCAGGGTGTGCCGCGCCAATGGCGGGCCATCGCCGCGGAGTAGAAGATCAGCCGGACGTTGATGGCCAATGCGACGGCTACCACGGCCATCGGCGCGGCTCCGGCGTCGAGCATGTTGATCGTCGCCACCTGCGCGCTGCCCGCATAGATCAGCGGGCCGGTCAGCCACCCTGCCAGTGTGGGGACGTCAGCGTCCGTGGCGCTGACGCCGATCACCAGCCCGAACGGGATAATCCCGGCCAGCCACGGCACCATCGCCCGGGCTCCCGTGGCAACATCGCGGCGGTCGGCACGAAGGCTGGTCACGGTTTCTCCTCTGCGCGCTCGGCCCGCCAAACGGCGGGGCCTGATCGGGACTCGTGCACCAATGTGCCTGCAAGGGCGGCCTCATCCTTGGAGGAAAAGTGGAGAACACCTGGAGGCCGAGGGGGGACCGTGCCTGGTGGGATACTGCTGAAAACTGCGGGTGAGGTGCGGGGGAGCATCCTTGATCTTCGTCTTCGGCGACTGCGCGCTTGATCTCGACCGGTTCGAGCTGCGCCGTGCCGGACAGCTCCGGCCGGTTGAGCCGCAGGTGTTCGACCTCCTCGCCGTGCTGATCAGGGAACGGCACCGGGTTGTGTCCAAAGAGGAGCTGCTCGACACCGTCTGGGGTAATCGCTTCGTGAGTGAGTCGGCGCTCACCAGCCGGATCAAGGCGGCACGTCAGGCAATCGGGGACGACGGACGCAGCCAGCGCCTCATCCGCACCGCCCACGGACGCGGCTATCAATTCGCCGTGCCGGTGGACGAAGCGGCGCAGCCCGATCCGGCCGCCGGTGTCTCGCCGGCTCCGCCGGCGCAGGAGATC
>DATMMA010000052.1:0-9616 GCA_035570295.1 Streptosporangiaceae bacterium | reverse complement strand
CTGTTGCCGGAGTCAGTTCTGAGTAGAACTCATCGGCTTCGGCTCGCCGCTGTGCGACTACGGTCGCGAACTCAGCCCCCAGTCCGTCGCCAGTCGCCGGGGCCGCCGCGCCGTGTCGGGTCGGCCTGAGCCGCAGCCGCAATTGCACAGTCGCGCCGCCAGCAACGCTCAGCCGGTACCAGAACGCGCACTTAGTGCCGCGGCCTGCCGGATTGACGGTGGCAGCGCCAGTGATCACATGGTCGTTGATGCCATCCTTCGGGTACGCGGTGACCGGCTCGCTCCCGAACAACCGGGCGACGTTGGTCTCGTTCTCGCAGCAGAGCGCCGGCGGAACGACTCCGTCCGGTCCGGCGGCCGCCATGAGTTCCATCTCGCCGGCGAACGGATGGGTAAGTGTCACGCGCGCGGCGCCAGCCGCGGGGGGCGCCACCGCGAATTCCGGCTTGTCGGACCCGGAGTCCCAGGACCAGGTGTTGCGGAACCATGCGGACGGCAGGACGTGGAGTTCGGCTTCGTCAGGGCCCGCGTTGGTCACTTCGACCGTCATCAGGATGTCGTCTGGTCCCGCCTTGGCATAGTGCACCTCGACAATCCAGTACCGGCCATCGTCGAATGCCCCGGTATCGATCAGCTCGTATTCCGGCTGCGTCCGGTTCCGGGCCGCGTTCCCGGCGATGAGGTCGTCATACGGGAACCGGCGCTGCGGGTAGTGGTAGCGCCAGCGGTTCCACACATGACTCGGCACCGCGTCGAGGTACCACCAGTACTCCTTGACGTCCTCGCCGTGGTTGCCCTGCGCGCCGGTCAGCCCGAACAGCCGCTCCTTGAGTATCGGGTCCTGCCCGTTCCACAGCGCGAGGCCCAGGCACAGGCGCTGCTCGATATCGCAGAAGCCAGCCAGGCCGTCCTCACCCCAGCGGTAAGCGCGTGACCGGGCGTGATCGTGCGGCAGGTAATCCCAGGCTTCGCCGTCGGGTGAGTAATCCTCGCGTACCGTGCCCCACTGGCGCTCGCTAACGTACGGGCCCCACCGGTACCAGTCTCCGGCCTGCCGCAGGCCATCCTCCAGCCGGCCGAACCCGGCTACCCGATCGCTCTCCGCACCCATCTGCCACCCCTCGCCGATTCGCGCTGGCCACTATAGAGTCCGCTGGCATATCGCTCTGGCGTAGGCTCGCAAGGCGATGGCCGACGTGATACGCAGCGCAGCGAACCCGCTGGTCAAGCGGGTTCGGTTGCTCGCGGACCGGAAGCACAGGCGGCGCGAGTCAGCATTCGTGGTCGAGGGCATCCAGCCGGTCTGGCAGGCCGTCGAGGCCGGGGCCGGTGTGGAAGTGCTCATCGTCGCACCGGACTTGCTCCGCCATCCGCGCGCGGCTGCCATGGTGGCCGCGCAGGAGGCGTCCGGGGTCCGGGTGGCGCGGCTGTCGGGCGACCTGTTCGGCCGGATATCGGACCGGGACGCCCCGTCCGGGCTGGCGGCGATCGTGCGCACGGCGCCGGTAACGGTCGCCGACCTGGCTGTCGGCCCCGGCTCGTTGTTCGTCGCGCTGCACTCGGCTGGCAATCCCGGCAACCTCGGCACGATCATCCGCACCGCCAGCGCCGCAGGCGCCGGCGGAGTGATCCTGATCGGCCCGTCCGCCGATCCCTACGACCCGTCCGCGGTCAAGGCGAGCATGGGCGCACTGTTCACGGTGCCGGTGGCGTCGGCGGCGTCGGTGACGGAGTTCGTCGAATGGGCGCGGGCGGGCGGAGTGCGTGTCGCTGCCACGTCGGCGCGGGCAAGCGTGACGTGCTGGGATGCCGACCTCCATCTGCCGCTTGCGGTGCTGCTTGGCAGCGAGAGCAGCGGATTGCCCGAGGACGTGCTGGATGCCGCCGACCTGCGAGTAGCGATTCCGATGACCGGTACGGCCGAGTCGCTCAATCTCTCGGTCGCGGCCGGCGTCCTGATCTATGAGATACGGCGGCGCACGGGCCTGCCAGGCTGACGCGGCCAGTGCGCGTTCCCGGCACCCTGATGCGCGGCGGCGTTATCGGGGTCTGGTCGGGGGACATCCCCGATGTCCTTGCTGTCGCCCGGACCGCAGACTTGCTGCCCGATGGGTTTCACTCTGCAGGCCGACAAAGGCCAGCCGGCAGGCTGACGCCGGCGGGCTCTGGCCGCCGTACGTTGGCTGCGAAATCTCGCCGGCTGGCGAGAACACGGGGATCTGCGCTACCTGGAAAGGGACTGAACCCGAATGGATGCGCTCATTGAGCTCAGCGACGTTAGCAAGCAGTACGACAACGACGGGGCGTTTGCGGTGGAGGACGTCAGCCTCCGTGTCGAATCCGGCGAGTCTGTGGCAGTCATGGGCCCGTCCGGAAGCGGCAAGTCGACGCTGCTCAACTTGATCGCCGGACTTGACCGGCCAACAGCGGGGACCGTGACGGTGGCCGGGCAGCGGATCGACTCGCTCAGCGAGACGAGTCTGGCGAAGTACCGGCGGCAACGCGTCGGAATGATCTTCCAGTTCTTCAACCTGCTCGACGACCTCACGGTCGCCGACAACGTGCTCCTCCCGGCGCAGCTGGCAGGAGCGTCCCGCAGCGATGCGAAGGGCCGCGCGGACGAGTTGCTCGACCGGCTGAAGATCAGCCAGTACAAGCAGGCGTACCCGGCCCGGCTGTCGGGCGGGGAGCGGCAGCGGGTGGCTATCGCGAGGGCGCTGGTCAACTCGCCTGAACTGCTGCTCGCCGACGAGCCAACCGGGGCGCTGGACACCGCAACCGGCGAGGAAATCGGGGAGCTGCTGCGGGAGCTGAACCAGGCCGGCCAGAGCATGATCATGGTCACTCACAACGCAGACCTGGCCGTCCGCTACGCCAGCCGAACCATCCAGATTGTCGACGGCAGGCTGGCCGACGGCGGGCTGGGCGCTGGCATCCCGGCGGGCGGTACCGAGCCGGCCGCCGGGGCGCACGCAGCGAAGTGGCAGGCATGAGCGCGCGACCGGTCCTGCGCGCGGCGTCCGGCGGTGTGACCAGGCACCGAGCCCAGACCGTTGTCCTCTTCGTCGTCTTGCTGGTGTCCACTGCGTCGGCCACCCTCGGCCTGGCGTTGCTCGCTGCCGCGAGCGGGCCGTTCGACCATGCATTCGCCGCGCAGCATGGCGCGGACGCGGCGGTGGCAGTCAACGGCAGCCGCGCCAGCAATGCGCAGCTGGCGGCGACGGCCCGGTTGTCCGGCGTGACGGGCGCTGCCGGGCCGTTCGGCGCCGCCACCGTCTCGATCAGCAGTCAGGGCTTCTCGCTGCCGTCGCTAGTGCTCGTCGGCCGCGCTTCGCCTGCCGGCCCGCTGGACGATCTGACTCTCGTGCGTGGTCACTGGCCGCAGCGACCGGATCAGATCGTGCTGTCCGAGGGCACGGGCTTCTTTCCCGCCCTCGGCACCACGATGACCATCACCACCGCGCCCGGCAAGCCGGTCCTGACCGTGGTCGGCGTGGCGAACTCGGTCACCAACACGGCTTCGGGCTGGGTACTGCCCAGCGAGATCCGCGCGCTGCGCCCGGCCGGCGCTCCCGCTACGGCGGAGATGCTCTACCGGTTCGCGAGTGCGGGAACGGCCGCCCGGATCCGGGGCGACGTGGCAGCCGTGGCCGCGGCGCTGCCCGCTGGCGCGGTCGCCGGGTTCTCGTCCTGGCTGACCGCGCAGCAGCAAGCGAACGGCAACAGCACGATCCTGGCGCCGTTCGTGGAAGCGTTCGCGCTGATCGGCCTGTTCATGTCGGTGCTCATCGTCGGCAACGTGGTGAGCGGCGCTGTCGTGGCCAGCTACCGGCGGATCGGCGTGCTCAAGAGCATCGGATTCAGCCCCGTCCAGGTAGTCCTGGCTTACGTGGCGCGAGTCGGCGTCCCTGCCGTCACCGGCTGCCTGGCCGGCTTGGTATCCGGCAACCTGCTTGCGGTACCCGTGCTGCACAAATCAGCGGCCGCGTTCGGCGTCGGTCAGCAGCAAGTGCCGCTGTGGGTGAATGTCGTCACGCCTGTCGTGATGTGCGCGCTGGTCGCGGTGACCGCCTTCATCCCAGCCCTGCGGGCCGGACGGATGTCGGCGGTGCAGGCCATTGCGCTCGGGCACGCGCCCAGGCAAGGCCGCGGGTATGCCGCGCACCGGCTCGCAAGCCGGCTCCGGCTGCCGCGACCGGTCAGCATCGGCCTGGCCGCGCCATTCGCACGCCCGGCGCGCACCGCCGGCACGCTGGCCGCCATCATGTTCGGCGTCACTGCGGTGATCTTCGCGGTCGGCCTGGACTCGACGCTGTCCAGGGCCGAAGAAGGCCAGTCGCTCGCGGCTACCGCGCCGGTACAGGTTTCGCTCAACAGCGGCAATGCATGGCAGCCAGCTAGTAGCCAAGACCGGGCGATCCTGGCAGCGCTGCGCGCGCAGCCGGGTTCATCGCGGTACGTGGCAGCGGCACAGACCGAGCTCAGCGTCGGCGGTCTGGCGCTGCGAGTGGACGCGCAGGCGTTCGACGGCAACGCGGGCTGGCTCGGTTACGGCGTGATCAGCGGGCACTGGTACAGCAGCGCCGGGCAAGTGGTCGTCAACACGGCTTACCTCAACCAGACTGGCCTGACCGTGGGCGACACCACGACAGTCAGCACCACGACGAGGTCCGTCACCGCGCGGATCGTCGGTGAGATCTTCGTGCCGGGGAACCGGCCTGCCCTGATGACCAGCGTGCAGACCCTCGGCGGGACATCGGCGAGCCTTGGCCTCGACGAGTACTACGTCGGGCTGAATCGCGGCGTGTCGTCGTCTTCCTATGTCAGCGGGCTGTCGAGGTCGCTTGGCGCCAACTACTACGTATCCGGTCCGCAGGGCGGGGATTTCTACCTGGTCGCCGACTCGCTGATCGCGATGCTGACGCTGATGATGGCGGTCGTCGCCGGCCTCGGCGTGCTGAATACCGTGCTGCTTGGCACCCGGGACCGGGTACACGACCTCGGTGTGTTCAAAGCGGTGGGGATGACGCCGCGGCAGACGATCGCGATGGTGCTGTGCTGGGTGGTCGCGCCGGCAATCGTCGCTGCGGTGATCGCGGTGCCGGTCGGCATGGTGCTGCACTCGGCGACCGCGGACGCGATGGCACGGGCGGCATACACCGGACTGCCGGCCAGCTTCATGGCCGTCTACCGGCCTGCTGAAATCGCCCTGCTAGCCCTGTCCGGACTGGTCATCGCGGCAGCGGGCGCGCTACTGCCCGCGAGCTGGGCGGCCGGCTCGAAGACCGCTACTGCGCTCCGGGCGGAGTAGCCGCCGGGCTGTCAGCCGGACCGTCAACGGGGCTGACATCCGGGCGATCAACCGGGACGAGCAGGAAATCGTGCCGGAGGGAGTACCACGCCTGGCCGGGTGGCACACCCTCCGGCACGGAAGCACCGTCGGGAGCAGTCAGGCCGTCGGCACTGGGCTCGTGCCGCTCGAAATCGCGCACCAGACTGGCCTTGACCGCGAACACCGCGTCGCTGTCCAGGTACTTGCTGCCAGAATCGAAGATGTGCGTGGCGACGCTACGGTAGCCGGGCGCGCCGACAATGACGTGGATGTGCGCGGGCCGCCAGGGGTGCCGGCCGGTGCTCATCAGCAGTCGCCCGACCGGGCCGTCGGCAGGTATGGGGTAATCGGTCGGCCGGACACCCAGGAAGGCGAAGCTGCCGTCCTGCCTGGCCCGGAACAAACCGCGCAGGTTGCCCGGCGGCGAGTCCGGGTTCTGCACGGCGTAGAGCATGTCGTCAGCGTTCTGCCAGACATCGAGCGTGGCGCCAGGGACCGGGTTGCCATCGACGTCGGTCACCCGGCCCGTCACCCAGGCGGGCTCGCCAGACGGGCGCTCCGCGATGGAGGAGCCATAGTCGCGCTCCGGGCTATCCGGCACGTAGAACGGGCCCAGCACTGTGGACTCGGTCGCAATGCCCGCCGCGCCCTTGCCGGACGGCCCGGCCAGCAAGTCGACCAGCATCGAGACCCCGAGCGTGTCCGACAGCAAGATGAATTCCTGCCGCCGTTCGCCGGAGATCTGCCCGGTCGCCGTGAGGAACCGGATCGCGGCCAGCCACTCGTCCTGGGTAAGCCGGACGTCACCCACAAAGCCGTGCAGATGGCGAATGAGCGAGGTCATGATGTGGCGAAGCCGCGGATCCGGCGTCGCCTTCAGTCTCGCTAGCACGGTCTGGGTCAGATCAGCCGCCGTTACCGGCTCACCTGCGGCAGCGGGGGCAGACCTGGATGCCGACGGGCCAACCGCGGCAGGTGACGGCGCGGCAGATGCCGGCGCGGCAGGTGACGGCCGGGCGCCGTGCCACGCGGCGGTCACCAGGGCAAGCGCGTCCGCCCGGGAGACCGGGCGCGGGCTGGCCGGATTGCGCTCGCAGAGCGCGTCCGCGATGGCTGGCAGGCTCTCCTCCGCCAGTCCGAGTACGCGCAGGCCGACCGGCGTCCCGCACTGAGCGCCAAGATCCCAGATCGCACCCGCCACGTCCGCCGGCGAAGTGCCGAGCGCATCAGCCAACTGGCTGAGCTCGGGCCCCAGGGACGGCGCCAGGAATGCCACAACCTGCGGCAGCACGACCGCATGCGTCGGCGCGTGCGGCAGCGCGGCGAACCCGCCGAGCAGGTGGCACAGGCTATGGTGCAGCGAGCCGCCGACAGTGCCGAATGCGCGGCCAGCCAGGCATGACGCCCACAGCAGCGCGCGCGCCGAGCCCGAGCCCGCAACCGGCGCCGAGCCCGGACTCGCATCCGGCGCCGAGCACGCGGCCGGCAGCCAGGTCGCGATCAGCCGCGCGCCCTGCAGCGCTGCCATGCTGGTAAGCGGATCCGCGGCCGGGACGTAAAGCGCCTCGACGCAGTGGGCGAGCGCGTTCATGCCGCTCGGGCCGGTTAGCGCCGGCGGCATCCCGGCCAGCAGCAGCGGGTCGTAAATGACGGTGCGCGGCAGCACCCGGATGTCCCGGCCGGTTCGCTTGACGGCGCCGTCGGTGCGACCCCAGACCGGTGTCATCTCAGACCCCGCGTAGGTCGTGGGTATGGCTAGCACCGGCAGCATGGTGTCCAGCGCGCAGATCTTGGCCAGGCCGGTCGCGCTGCCGCCGCCGATGCTCACGATCGCGTCCGCCCGCGCTCGCCGCGCCTCGTACGCCACTGCCGCGGCAAGGTCGCCGGGCACGTGCTGCCTGACGTTGCCGAACCGAGCAGCCAGGCGGCCGGCCAGCAGTTCGGTCGCGCGCTCGGATGCCTCACCCGACCGGCCCGCGATCAGCAGTACGCGCTCGGCGCCGAGCGCGGCGACCTCGGAGTTGAGCTGGTCAAGCGCGCCGTCGGCGAAGACAACTCGCTGGCCGAGCCAGTTGGCGGTGAAACCGGCGGGCGTCGGTGTCATGTTCATGGCTGCGCCCCTTCTGGCGGTGCCATTTCTGGCTGCGGAATGATCAGCGAGACCCGTCCGACGTTCCGCCCGTCCTCCAGGTACCGGTGGGCGCCGGCAGCTTCTTCGAGCGGGAACGTGGTGTCGAGCACCGGCCGAAAGCCCCGGTCGACCTCGGCCCAGAGGGCGGCAATGCTGGCCTGGTTGCCAGTCCTGACTCCGATGACGCGCTGTGCCTGCTGGTAGAGCCGGGATAGGTCGAGGCGGACGTCACCGCCGAGGAATGCGCCCGAACTGACCAGAGTCCCGGTCGGCGCGAGGCTGGCCAGCGAGGCCTGCCAGACGCCCGCTTCGCCGAGGTTGTCGATCACGATGCTGGCGCCGTGTCCGCCGGTCAGCGAGCGTACCCGGGCGGCGAAGTCCGGGGCCGCCGGGTCCAGCACGGCGTCCGCGCGCAACGCGGCCAGCCGGTCGCGCTTGGCCGGGCTGCGCGACGCCACGATCACGTTCCCGCCCAAGTGCAGGGCCAGACTTGCGGTCAGTGAGCCGAGAGCGGACGATGCGCCTTGCACTAGCACCCAGTCGCCCGCCTCGAACCCGGAGCGCTGCAACTGGTTCATCGCGACAGCGCCCGACAACACCAGCCCGGTTGCCTGCGCAGGCGTGATGTCCGCGGGCACCGGGTGCAGGTTCCGGGCCGGCACCGCGACGTACTGAGCGTAAGCGCCTGGCTGGTGGATGCCGATCAGCTTCAGGTTCTCGCATACCTCGTCGTAGCCGCGCAGGCAGTAGACGCACGTGCCGTCGGTGATGACCGGGAACGCGGCGACCCGTTCCCCGATTCGCCAGCCCGTGACCGCCGGGCCGAGGGCCGCGATGACGCCGGCATGCTCGGCGCCGAGTACGTGCGGGAACTGAAAGCCGGGATACGGATGCCGCCCGGCCCGGGCGGCGAGGTCGAGCACGCGCCCGACGCTCACCGCCGCGACCTGCACGAGCACCTCACCTGCCGCCGGGGCCGGGGTCGCCACGACGGCGTCGCGGAGCACGTCAGGCCGGCCGAATTCAGGCAGGATGACCGCACGCATCGTTGCCGCTGGCTGGACAGCGACGGGCCAGGAATCGCTTCCGCCTGCCCGCGCTGGCGGCTCGCCGAGCATGCTGCTCTCACCCGATTTCGTCGTAGGTCAATCTCGTCGGTTCAGACGATAACGATGTCGCCCGAGGACAGGAACTCGCCCTCGGGCACGTGCAACCGGGCGGGCCCGGCACGCCGTATCCTGCGCAGGTCGGCTATCGCAGGCCGGCCGGGCTCTAGACCGAACCGGGTTCTGATTGGCAGGATCGGCTTGAAGCTTGCTGAGGGCGAAGTAACCGGAGTGGAGCGATAGATGGGCGGACTACAGGTCGAAGTCGAGGCGGCCGAGGTCGGATTCGATCAGAAGCGGCTGGACCGGATCGACAAGCACTTCGCCCGGTACGTCGACGAACAGAAGCTGGCGGGCTGGCTGATCACGGTTGCCCGGCACGGCAAGCTCGCGCACGTTTCCTGCTACGGGCAGCGAGACATCGAGGCCAGCCTGCCGGTCGAGCCGGACAGCCTGTGGCGTATCTACTCGATGACTAAGCCGATCACCTCGGTCGCGGCAATGATGCTGTACGAGGAAGGCGGCTTCGAGCTGACCGACCCGGTGTACCGCTACATCCCCTCGTTCCGCGACGTCCGGGTCTTCGCCGGCGGCAGCGACATCAGTTACAAGACCGTGCCTGCCACCGAGCCGATTCGCATCTGGCACCTGCTGAGCCACACTTCGGGCCTGACCTACGGCTTCATGCGTAATCACCCGGTGGACGCGATCTACCGGGCACGCGGTTTCGAGTGGGGCTCGCCGCGCGGCGCCGACCTTGCCGCTATCTGCGATGAGTTCGCCTCGATGCCGCTGCTTTTCCAGCCCGGCGCCGAGTGGAGCTATTCGGTCGCGACCGACGTACTCGGCCGCGTGGTGGAGGTCGTGTCCGGCCAGCGGCTGGATGAGTTCTTCGCCAGCCGGATCTTCGGTCCGCTCGGCATGACCGACTCGGCCTTCTACGCCAGCCCTGACGATCACTCCCGGCTGGCCGCGCTCTACACGCGGAGCCCAGAGGACGGCACGGCGACCCGGATGGACGCGATGGGCAACGCGGCACTGAAGCAG
>DATMMA010000051.1:0-28070 GCA_035570295.1 Streptosporangiaceae bacterium | reverse complement strand
CCTTGCCGATGTGCTCGGAGAGCCCGATCGAGCTGACCGCGTCGAAGCCAGTCTCGGGCACGTCCCGGTAGTCCAGGTGGCGAACTTCGGCCAGGTCGGAAAGGCCACGTTCCTTGATCGCCTGCTGCGCCCAGGAGGCCTGCTCGGCGGACAGCGTGACGCCGAGCGCCTTAACGCCGTAGTGACGCGCCGCGTGCATTACCATGCCGCCCCAGCCGCAGCCGACATCCAGCAGCCGCATGCCGGGCTTCAGCGCGAGCTTGCGTGCCACCAGGTCGAACTTGACTGCCTGTGCCTGCTCGAGGGTGGCGTCGTCAGAGGGGTAACACGCGCACGTGTACGCCATGGACGGGCCGAGCACCCATTCGTAGAAGGTGTTGGAAACGTCGTAGTGATGCGAGATCGCCGTCGCGTCGCGCTGCTTGGAGTGCCTGCGGCCGGACAGCCAACGGCTGTTGACCCGCACCTCTTGCGGCGGCGGCGGCACCCGCGGGAACAGCACCTTAGGCCCGCCAAGGTTGTTCAGCAGCCTCAGCCTCGCCGGCAGGCTGGTCTTCAGTTCCTGCACGGTGGCCATCCTGGACAGCGCCATGTACATGTCGCCGTCCACGTCCAGGTGAGCCGAGACGTAGGCGCGCGCCAGCCCGAGCGCGCCAGGCGCCTGCGCCAGGTACGCCACCGCTGTCGGCGACTTCACGGTGATCTTGATCGGCGAGTCACCAGGGCCCGCCGAGCTGCCGTCGAAAGCCTCGAAACCGACTGGGGCATCCGGGCCTACAACCCGCTCGAATACCTCGGCCAGAGCCATCTATGACCTCTTTCGCTCGCTTACTCGATGATCGCGGGGCGCTTACACGCCGCGCACGCACTTGTCGTACAGGTCAGCCAGCCGGCCTTGGGGGTCGTAGCCGCGCTTCAGCTCAGCGTATTCCGGCCCGTTGTACCGGTCCCAGAACTCCTGCCTGGAATAGAACGACGTCGAGTACAGGCCCTTGTGACCGCCAAGCTCGGTTACCTTGTCCTCGATGCGCCGGTTGAAGTGACCGTCTGTGGCTCCCGGCGGCAGCGGGACGGCGCCCCAGAATCCGAAGTTGACATACACCTGGCCCGGCCGCATCGGGTACAGCGGCCAGGTCATCTCGCCGCGCAGGCGCAGCGGGCACATCCAGACCGGGCTCATGCCGACCTCGGTCATGAAGTACGTCGCGAACGCGGCCGACTGCTCGACGGGTATCTCGACATCCTGGACGACCATTTCCCGCTGCGGCCTGCCGAGGCGCGCATCGAGTTTCCGGGTGAGGCCATGCTTGCGGTCGAGCGCGACGAGCTTACGGTAGACGTCTGAGCGCCGGTACCGGCGCGGCCAGAGCGCGCGGACCAGCGGACGCTGCACTCCGAACGGCCGCGAGCACCAGAACCAGTCGGTGTCCCAGCGCCACAGGTAGTCGCTGATGGTGAGGAAGTCCTCCTTCGGCCCGCGCAGCGACTGGTAGTAGATCCGCTCCCGGGTGTAGTCGCTGCGCCACGGGGCTACGTCGCTGAACGCGCCCACGGTGAGGTACATCTCGCCCAGGCTGAACGCGACGCCGTCAATGAAGTCGGCCTGGTGCCCCGCATAGCTGCCGTGCGCCGCGACGTCCGCCACGGCCGCGAAGCACTCAGCCGGGTCGGTGAACCTGAAGTGCCGCAGGTGCACGAACGGCTTGACCGGCTCGAGCTCGATGGTCAGCGCGAGGCTGTAGCCGAGCGTGCCGTAGGAGTTCGGGAACCCGCGGTAGAGCGCAGCGTGCTCGTTATCGGCAGTGGCGGTGACGACCCGGCCATCGCCGGTGAGGATCTCCATTGCCAGCACCGACTCGTGCGGCATGCCGTTGCGCAGCGAGCTGGATTCGATGCCGAGGCCGGACACCGCCCCGCCCAGCGTGATCGTCTTCAGTTGCGGCACGACCAGCGGCATCAGCCCGTGCCGCAGCGTCGTCGCGGCGAGATCCTCATAGGTGGTCATGCCACCGACCACTGCTGTCCTGGCCTGCGGGTCGATAGAGATCACGTGGCCGAAGTGCGAGACGTCAAGCTGGTGGGCTGGCGCGTCGCCGCGGAATCTGAACAGGTTGGAGGTGGCCTTCGCCAACCGGACAGGGCTGCCCGCGGGTACCGCGCCATACGCGAGCTGGATCGCCGCGACCGCTGCCTGATGCTGCTCAAGCAGCGAACCTGGCCTGGGATGGCTCGTGACCTCAGTCACCTGGTCTCCTTTTGCGTTGGCTCTGGGCCGCCGCCTTGTCGCAAGATAGTCATACTGCGGGCACGCTCTCGGATCCCCCGTCGCGCAGGGGATACCGGGCCGACACCTTCCGGATACCCCGCGCTCGGGGAATGTCCCCGTCATACCTTCGGGACGGCATCATGGGCAAGCTTTACCCGGAGCTGGACGAACGGCTCAGGAAGTTTATCGGTAGGCAGTCTGTCTTCTTTGTCGCGACTGCGCCTTGCCTGGCCGCTGACGGCGAGGGCGGCCACGTCAACCTGTCACCGAAGGGCTACCGGGACACTTTCGCGGTTCTCGGCCCGCTGCAGGTTGCCTACCTCGACCTCACCGGCAGCGGCGCGGAAACCATCGCCCACCTGAGGCAGAACGGCAAGATCACGATCATGTTCTGCTCCTTCGACCGCGAGTCGAAGATCCTTCGCCTGTACGGAACCGGCCGCATCGTGCTGCCAGGCGCGCCGGAGTGGGCGAAGCTGGCCGGCCATTTCCCTGCGACGGGCTACGGCAGCAACCAGGCGAGCCAGCGCGCGATCATCGTCGTGGACCTGGACCGGATTGCTGACTCGTGCGGCTATGCCGTGCCGGTGATGGAGCTCAGCCGAGAGCGGGATGTTCTGGTCAGGCACGACGAGAAGAAATCGGCCGCCCAGCTTGCCGCTTACCGCGCCGAGAAGAACGCGGCCAGCATCGACGGGCTGCCAGCCCTCGATAGTCCTGATTCCGCCGGGTGCATGGATCCTTAGTGTTGCTGACCTCAGCGCTGCGGAGCCAGCGACCCGCGGCACCGGTACAGGTCGCGCATCAGGCTGATCTCCGCGCCGTGGTGCACTTGCTCGTTGATCAGCGTGACGATGACCCGGTGCAGCGGCCACTCCTCTCCCCAGTTAGTTGCCACTAGCTTGTCCAGGTCGAGATCGTTAAGACCGGTTAGGGCGTCCTGTACTGGCTGGTGACTGGCGAACAGCCAGTCCGTTGCCTCGGCAGCGTCTCCTGGCAGCTCCAGGTCGAAGCTCAGCGACGCAGTGCCGAACGCGTAATCCCAGTACAGGTAGTTCACGCTCGCGAGGTGCAAGGTTCGCCACGCGATCGTGGTGAACGGCGCCGGCTGCGGCTGTGACAGATCGTAGTCAATGACCCACTCTCCACGGCCGTCGGCACTGACTCCTCGGCTCTCTGACCGGCGGTGCACTGTCCAGCATCCGGCCACGGGCTCCCAGAAGAACTCCTGCTCGCTGATTCCGGACAGCACCCGCTGCAGCGAGTCGCAGGACGCGGCGTACCCGGTTCGAAGGATCTCAGCACCCGTGGTCATGCCAGCAGTCTTACCCGGGCTTGCTGCGCAGAGCGAATCGCTGCACCTCTTACAGTTGGCGGATGCGGATCGCGCTGATCAACTCGGGACTGGGGCTGCTCGCGCCGGCAGCGGCTTTGCACCGGATGCGGCCCGACGCGGACCTCGTGCTGGCCCCGGACCCCGACGGGATGCCCTGGGGACCGCGCACGCCAGACGACATCGCTGACCGGGCCTTGCGCTGCGGCCGCGCCGCCCTGAGGTACGAGCCAGACATTCTCGTGATGGCCTGCAATACCGGCTCGGTCCACGCCCTCGACGCGATGCGGGCTGAGTTCGAGCCGGATGTCCCGGTCATCGGCACCGTTCCCGCCATCAAGCCAGCGGCGGCCGCATACCAGAAGGTGGCGATCTGGGCGACCGTCGCCACCACAGCCAGCGCCTACCAGCGCCGCCTGATCGCCGAGTTCGCCGGATCGGCCCACGTCACGCCGGTCGCCT
Organism: Streptosporangiaceae bacterium; assembly: GCA_035570295.1. Taxonomy (GTDB): domain Bacteria; phylum Actinomycetota; class Actinomycetes; order Streptosporangiales; family Streptosporangiaceae; genus JAJYUU01. The sequence continues at coordinate 24,009 of DATMMA010000051.1, read as the reverse complement.
GCCCGGGCCTCGCCGACGCCGTCGACGCCGGCGACCTCGCGGCGACTGCCGCGGCAGTGGCGGCTGCCGCGACTCGAACGCCGGCCGGCTGTGAGGCTGTGGTGCTCGGCTGCACCGAGTACGAGCTGGTCGCCGGGCAGATCGCAGAGGCGGTCTCCGGAGCGGTGACGTTTGGCACGGCAGCCGCAGTCGCCGCGCAGGCGCTCCGCCGCATTCCCGCCGCCAGCAGAGTCGCCGGCAACGGCGGCGGCGAACTGCGACCAGGTGTGACCTGCGACGCCGCCGCCGCACTGTCCGCCTGGCCCGCCGGGGAGGCGGCCGGCGGACGGCTCGGCGCGGTGCGCGTACTGCTCAGCGGCCGGCCGTCCGGGTTGCCGCAACAGGCGCTGCGCTATCCGGAAGGCCGGCTGCTGGCGCCGCTTGTCGTGGTCGGCGACGAGCGCGAGCCGGCGGCCGGGCCAGTCGCCGGGCGCTAGCTACGGCCTGCGGTCTCAAAGTTTGATACCGCCGGCACGCGGCTACTGCCAGACTCCTTCAGCCGCCTCAGCGGCTCGCCGCCCGCCCCCGAGCGCGCGGCCGGCGAGCTGCCGCCGCACGCGGCCGCGCTTGCCCGGCCCGGTTGTCGTTCCGGCCAGCGGAACCTGTCTGGCGCCCGGCTGAGCCCGGGCGCTTCTGGCGGCGCTGGCCGGATCGTGATGCCCGTTCCGACGGCGTCACCCAGTCACCGGGCGGGTCGGCCGTGGCGGCCGCGTAGCTGGCGGCAACCGCGGCCGGACTCATCGGCAGCCGGGCTGCCGATGGCGGTAGCGCGGCCTGGACAGCATCACTCAGCAGCCGGGCCATGGAGTAACCGGGGTCAGCACTCAGCGCCCGGTCGACGGCTATGGCCGCGAGGACCCCGTTACCTGCCTGCCAGGCCGTGAACGCCAGCAGCGCTGCCGGAGCGGGCACATAGTCAAGCGCAGCGCACCGGAGCACGTCGGTCCAGAGCCGGCAATGATGATCATGGTAAGCGGGATCCATCCGTGCCCATGCGTCGTCTCGAACTCGAAGGTCTGCCACCAGCACGGCCAGCCAGGCCAGGTGCTCGATGCTGTCGATCGTCTCCCCGCCCCGGTATCGGCGAATCGCGCGCTGAACCTCCCGGCGGCCGATCCTGGTGGCTCTCAGCTGCGGATCCCGGTCCCCGTCAGCCTCGCCGAGCTCGGTCAGCTGCACCAGCCTGAGCAGAGCCCGGCCCGTCGCGCGGGCGATCACGTCCCCGGACCCGGCCGGGCGCTGAAGCGTCCGCGCGAGCGCCTCGCGGTCGGGCTGTGCCGCGAGGCCGGCCTCAGTCAGTGCCGCTGCGGCCGGGTGCGAACCCGGATCGTAGGACCGCCCGCATGGCGGGCAGCACGCCGGGTCATCGCAGAGCATCGACCAGTACAGGCCAGCGTCGGCCCGGAGTACCTCGTGCAGCTCGACACCGCTACCGACCAGCCGGACCGCGGTAGCGCCGATGACAGGGACCACGAGATCCTCGGGCCCGTAGCCCACTAGCAGCGCGGAGCAGATCCGCTCGCGGTCAAGCACGTAACAGGCGTGCTCCGCGATATCGTGCGCGAGTTCCGGGTCAGGCGGGGACGGCAGGTCGTAGCGGAACGTGACCATCACCCTGTTCTGCTCGCCGAGGCCAAGCACTACCAGGCTCCTGCTCGGATAGAAGCCGAGCATGTGCGGCACCACCGCCAGGACGGCGTCGGGAGTAGCGGCTTGCAATTGCACCTTCCCGGCCAGTCCGGCCGGACGCGTGACAGGAGCGGGAGTAAACGGACGCGGGGCGCTGCCACCCGCAGGCTTGTTGTTAGTCATGCAGCCAGGATCGGAGTCGGCCGCCGACGGCAGCGATCCGATAATCCGCGCGCGGCCCGACCGGAGGTTGTGGTGCACAGCGCAGAGAATTGCGTTTGACATGCCAGCCCCAGCAACTGGCTCACGGGGCTAAGCGTTATACCGGTCAGAGCGTGATGCCGAGCAGCGCGTCGACCGCGCTGCGAACCAGTGGCGCCGAGCCGTCAGGCCGGTCAGCGGCCGTAGCCCGAGCAGCCCACTCATCGACGACGCCAATCGCACCCGGCGTGTCAAGATCATCAGCGAGCCGCTCCCGCATCGCAGTGAGCACGCGCTCGCCGGCGCCATCGCGCGACGAAGCAGAGCCGGCCGGCGAGGAAGCAGCAACGGCTGCGCGCCAGGCCGCCAGTCTTGCCGAGGCCGACTCGAGCGAGTCCGCAGTCCAGTCCCAGTCCGCCCGGTAGTGGTGCGAGATGATCGCGAGCCGGACAGCCATCGGATCTTTGCCAGCGGCCAGCAACTGAGAGACGAACACCAGGTTCCCGCGTGATTTGGACATCTTCTCGCCGTCGAGCCGGACCATCCCCGAGTGCGCGTACCGGCGCGCGAACGGGCGTTCCCCGTCACCGTCAAGCGCGACGCGGGCATGGGCGGCGCTCATCTCGTGATGCGGGAAGATCAGGTCCCGGCCGCCGGCCTGGACGTCGAACGTGCGCCCCAGGTAGTGGGTCGCGATCGCCGCGCACTCTACGTGCCAGCCCGGCCTGCCCTGGCCGAGAGCAGACGGCCAGGACGGCTCACCCGGCCGCTCCCCTAGCCAGACCAGCGGATCGACCGGGTCCTTCTTGCCTGAACGTGCGGGATCGCCGCCGTTCTCCGCGCACAGCCTGATCATCGTCTCGCTGTCCAGTCCGGAAACAGAGCCGAAGCCAGAATCGGCCGCACGGGAAAAGTAGGTGTCACCGTCGATCTCGTAAAGCGAGCCCCGCTCCGAGAGCCGCTGGTTGAAGGACTCGATCAGCGGCAGCGCCTCCACTGCCCCGACATAGCGATCCGGCGGCAGGATCCGCAGCGCCGTCATGTCGGACCTGAAGAGCGCGATCTCCCGGTCAGCGAGCTCCCGCCAGTCCTCTCCGTCACGAGCGGCACGCTCCAGCAGAGGGTCATCGACATCGGTCACATTCTGGACATACCGCACCTGCTTGCCGGCGTCGCGCCAGGCCCGGACCAGCAAGTCCCAGCTGAGGTAGCCGAAGGCGTGACCGATGTGCGTCGCGTCGTAAGGGGTGATACCGCAGGCGTACAGCGTCGCCGTCGCGCCTGGCGCGGCAACGGCCAGCGAGCCGGTCGCCGTATCCCGGATCAGCGGCTCAGGGCCGGTTCCGGGCAGGTCGGGCACGTCAGGGGCAGGCCAGGACTCCATGGGCGTCAGGTTATCGCTAGCGCTGCCGGGCGAGCTCAAAGGCGTGCGCCAGCTCGATCAGTCGCGGCTCGCTCCAGGCGGGCCCGATAAACGACAAGCCCACCGGCAAGCCGCTGACCTGGCCTGCCGGAACGGTGATGGACGGGTAGCCAGACACCGCGGCCGGCCCCGACGTGCCCCAGGCGTGGTAGTCGCCGAGCACGTGGTCGATCAGCCAGGCCGGGTGGCCGGTCAGCGTGATCAGCGCATCCAGATGGTTAGCGGCGAGCGCCGCGTCGAGACCGTCGCGGGCTATCCGGTTCGCCGTCGACCGGGCGTCTAGATAACCGGCGTCGCCGAGGTCGCCGCTGGTTGCCTCGGCCGCCTCGAACAGTTCCTGGCCAAAGTGATCGAGGACTGCAGCTGCGTTCCGGCTGTTGTATGCAATCAGCCCGGCGAGATCAGCAGGGTGGTCACCGCCCACCCCGGACAGATAAGCGTTTATATCGTGCTTGAACTCGTGCGTCAGAGCTGCGAATTCCGGCTCACCCAACTGGTCCGCGCCGGCCAGTTCCACCGGGTCTACGATCACGGCGCCGTGCCCGCGCAGCGCGGCTAGCGCCGCCTCAAGCACCGCGATCGTGGCCGCTCCGGCCTGCGCTGAACCGGCCCGCCAGACACCGAGGCGCGCACCGTCGAGGCCGGCCGGATCCAGGAACGACGCGTAGTCGGTCGCGTGCGCCGCCGCAGCCTCAGTCGCCGGGTCGGCCGGATCGCCTCCGGCCATGGCAGCCAGCAGTATCGCCGCGTCGGCCACAGTGGATGCCATCGGGCCGGCGGTGTCCTGCGCGGCTGAGATCGGCACGATGCCGGACCGGCTGACCAGGCCGACAGTCGGCTTGATCCCGACCACGCCGCAGGCGGCGGCCGGCGACACGATGGAACCATCGGTCTCGGTCCCGACCGCGACGGGAGCCAGGCCAGCGGCCACAGCGATGGCCGACCCGGAACTTGAGCCGGACGGGCTGCGGCCGCTGCCATGCGGGTTCACCGCCTGGCCGCCGAGGGCGCTCAGCCCGCTGCTCGACGGCCGGGAGCGGAAGTTCGCCCACTCCGACAGGTTCGCCTTGCCCAGGATCACCGCCCCTGCCGCGCGCAGCCGAGTTACCAGGAACGCGTCAGCCGCTTCCGCGCCCAGCAGAGCCGGCGAGCCCGCGGTGGCCGGCACCCCGGCGGCGGACACGTTGTCCTTGATGAGTACCGGGATACCTTCGAGCGGTCCGCGTACCGTGCCGGCGCCGCGACGCGCGTCGCTGGCTGCCGCCTCGGCCACCGCAGCCGGATCCACCGTGATCACGGCGTTCAGGGCCGGGTTAAGGCGCTCGATCCTGGCCAGGTAGAAGCTGGTCAGTTCGACGGCAGTAATCGTGCCGCGCGCCAGCGCCTGGCCGAGGTTGGCCATGGTGGCGTCCCCGGCGGTCACGCCGCTCCCGCCTACCGTCTGCTTAAGTGATTCAGTCAGCGACATGGTGGACAGAATAGGGGCATAGGCGGTTCGTCACCGGGGGGCCTTCGCAGTGAGTTCGTCGCCGGGATCAGGCATGCCCGGATTCGCGCGCCTGCCTGCGGTCGCGGTAGCAGTCTTGGCGCCGATGGCAGCGGCATTGCTCGCCGGCTGCTCGAACGCCAGCACGTCAGCAGGCCACGGCTCGCCGCCAATCGAGGTTCAGTACGAGCAGACAGTCCGGGACGTCCTGCCGTCGGTCGTGCAGATCACCACTGACAAGTCGACCGGGTCTGGCGTCGTTTACGACTCTCGCGGCGACATCGTCACTAACGAGCACGTCGTCGGGACGGCCAAGACCGTGAAGATACAGGAATCGGTGGGGAACAAGTCGCTGACCGGGAAGGTCATCGGCGAGTTCGCCCCCGACGATCTCGCCGTGATCCGGGTGGAGGGCGGCACCGGCGGCCTGGAACCAGCGAAGTTCGTGAACTCGGATACCGCGCAGATCGGCGAGATCGTGCTGGCCATGGGTAATCCGCTGGGGCTTACTGACAGCGTCACCCAGGGCATCATTTCCGCAACCGGCAGGATCGTTGGCGCTGGCGAGCCGGCCGGCGGCAAGGCCCTGATCAATGCAGCGATCCAGACCAGCGCCGCGATCAACCCGGGCAACAGCGGCGGCGCGCTGGTTAACCTCCAGAGCCAGGTCATCGGGATACCGACGCTTGCGGCCAGGCTGCCCGGTGAGGGCGGCGCCGCGCCCGGCATCGGCTTCGCCATTCCCAGCAACACCGTACGGGACATCGCTGACCAGATCATCAGGTCGGGGAAGGTCGTCAATGCCGGCCGTGGGACGCTGGGCATCACGGCACAGACAGCAGCCAGCAAGTCCGGCAAGCCGGCCGGCGTCGCAGTCATCGGGGTCGCGGGCGGGAGTACTGCTGCCGACGCCGGCGTGCGGAAGGGCGACATCATCGTGGGCATCAACAGCCACGACGTTGCCAGCCTCGAACAGCTTGAGTCCAGGCTGTCTGACCTGAAACCGGGCGTGATGGTCACCATCCGCTACACCCGCGGCAGCAACACCGTTCACAAGGGCAGCGGGAAACTGGGCACCCTGTCGTCCGGTTAGCGCTCGCGGGCTGGGCCTGCGAGCGCCTTAGAATCGGCCGGGTGACGATGCACATCGGCAGCCTGACTGCCGTTCCCGCCCTGGATCGCCCGGATCTGCTCAGTCCGGCCGTTGCCGCCGCGCTGGTCAGCCTGGATGGCAAGCTTGCCGTCGCCGACATCGGCGTGGCCGAGATCGACCCGGCGCTCGCGGACACGGCCGCGTTTTGCGAGCGGTACGGGGTGGCGCCGGGCGAGTCCGCCAACTGCGTGATCGTTGCAGGGCGCCGGGGCGGCGAGACCAGGATGGCCGCGTGCATGGTGCTCGCCACCACCCGAGCAGACGTGAACGGACTGGTAAAGCGGGAACTTGATGTCCGCAAGGCATCGTTCGCGCCGATGGATCAGGCGGTCGAGATGACCGGGATGGAGTACGGCGGGATCACGCCGATCGGGCTGCCGGCCGACTGGCCGGTGTTCGTGGACGCGGCGGTGGCGCAGACCGGCCGGGTCGTCATCGGCAGCGGTGTACGGCGGTCAAAGCTGACCCTGCCTGGTGCCGCGCTCGCCAGCCTGCCGGGCGCGGTCGTGCTCGAGGCGCTCGGCCGGTAGCACCTGATCCGTGTGCTGAGGCAGTTCACGGCAGCCACGAGACCTTGTGCGCGAGCACGGCGTAGCCAACGAACGTCACCGCGTCGATGAGGGTGTGCGCGATGATCAGCGGCATTACCCGGCCCCACCGGCGGTACAGGACGCCGAAGATGACACCCATGACCGCGTTCCCGATGAAGGCACCGAAGCCCTGGTAGAGGTGGTAGGAGCCGCGCAGCACGGCGGCAGCGGCGATGGCCTTCCACGGCGCCCAGCCGAGCTGATCAAGCCGCCGGAGCAGGTAGCCGATGACAAGGATCTCTTCCAGCAACCCGTCATGAGCGGCGCTGAGCAGCAGCACCGGAATCCGCCACCAGACCGCCGGCAGTGATTCCGGCACGATGTTCAAACTCATTCCAAGCCGGAACGCCGCTACATACAGGCCGAGCCCCGCACCGCCGATGACTGCTGCGAGAACTGCGCCGCGCAGCAGATCCTTACGCGGCTGGCTTGCATCCAGGCCGATGACCGACGGCCGTTCCCCCGACCTCGCCATCAGGTACAGCACGAGCACGACCGGAGTGAGCGCCTCGGCGATGCTGACGAGCTGGAGCACCAGGTCGAACCAGCTGACCGAGGACAGCGGGCCGACCAGCAGCGCCTGCTGGCTGCTGAGCGCCTGCCGGGAGAGCAGCGCGCCGATCAGGTCCAGCAGCGCGTTCAGGCCGCTGGCACCGAGCGAAACAGCGAAGACGGCGAAGATCTCCCACCGCAGGTAGCTTGGCGGCGGCAGGCTCAGGGTGGCGCGGTGCTGGCTTTCGGGGGCGCCCGGCGCCTCATAGGCGTTGGCGTCATCACCGGCAGTCACCACAGGAATGTAGCCGGTGCGCCCCAGTAAGCGAGCACCGGTAAGCCGGCACCGGCTAAACCACCACTACCACGGGAGCAGCACTAGGGCAGCAGCGCGGTAAGCCGTTGCCAGGCCAGCTCGGCGCCAGAGGCCAGGCAGCCGTCCACGATTGCCTCGGTGCCGAGCGCGCTGACCCGGACCACCGGCGTGACCGGGGACAGCTTGCGCAGCTCGGCTTCGACCGCAGCGGCGAAGCCGGGGGCCTGTCCGATGCCGCCGCCGAGTACGACAAGCGCCGGGTCGATGACCGTGATGATCGCGCAGACCGCCCTGGCGATCAGCTCGGCCTCGCCTGCCACGACCGCTGCCGCGCGCTCGTCACCTGCCTGCGCGGCCTCGAAGACCCGGCGGGCTGACACTGGTCCGCGCATCCCGGCCCGGCGCGCGGCTCGCACCACCGCTGCGGCTGAGCCCGCCGCTTCCAGTGCGCCGCGGCGCCTGGCATCCTGCGGGTCGGAGCCCTGACCGGCTGAGATCGGCATGAAGGCAATCTCGCCGGCGACGCCATGCACGCCGCGGTGCAGATTGCCCTCGATCACCAGGCCCATGCCGATCCCGGTGCCGATGTGCACGAAGGCGAACGTGCCGACATCGCGCCCGTGCCCGTGGGCGCGCTCAGCCAGCGTGGCGGCGTCAGCGTCATTCTCTACGACGAGCTGCCGGCCGAAGGCGTCCCTGAGCCCCTCAATGACTGCGGGCTTCCCCCACCCGGCCAGCTCGCCAGCCAGTGAAATCGTGTTGCGCCGCGAATCATAGACGCCGGGAGCGCCGATTACTGTCTGGGTGACTACCGACCGGTCGATGCCTGCCCCGGCGCACAACTCGTCCGCGAGAGCGACCAGTTCGGCGACCCGGCCGCTCGCACTTGACGCCCTGGCTCGCAGGGCCGACCGCGCGATCGCCGCGCCGGTCAGGTCCGCCAGCGCACCTCGCAGGTACTGGCGGCCGATGTCCAGCCCGAGCACATAGCCAGCCTCGGGCCGCACTTCGTACAGCACGGCAGAGCGGCCCGGCATGCCGGTTCGCTGGCCCGCCTCGCGCACCAGACCTGAGCGCTCCACGTTCGCCAGCGCCAGCGAAACTGTCGGCTTGGACAGTCCGGACACCCTGGCCAGCTCAGCCCGTGAGCAGGGGCCGAGCTGACGGATGTGCTGGAGCAACAGCTGCTCGTTCAGCGCGCGCAGGAGCTGCGGCCGGGCCGCCTGACCTGCCCGCAGCTGCCCCGCCGCCTGCCCGCCGCCCTGCTGTGCGGCCGCCTGAGCCGACGGGAGACCAGCGACGTCCGCCGTCTCGTCTGGTTCGGTAGATGTCGTCACGGTCACGCCCTCATCCTCTCGCAATGCAGGTCAGAGGGCTAACGCCGACGTATCGTGTCGCTGGCGCCCGTGACCGGGACACCGATCCCGGACCGATACCAAACCGTGCTTGTGAGTGTCTTGTATGCGCCACATAGTTAGGATACTGTCCTAACAATCTTTCCGGAATGACCGTCTGGAACGAACGCGAGAGACCCCTGCATGACGCACCCCCCAGTCTTGCTCGGCATCGACTTCGGCGGCACGAAGATCGCCATAGCGGTATGCGATCTCGCCGGCAACAAGCTTGCCTCGGTCGTCGTCGATAGCCTTGGCGAGCGCGGCGCCCGCGTCAGCTTCGACCACGGGATTCAGACGGCCAAGGCACTGCTGGCCGAGAGCGCCGACGGCGCCCGTCTGACAGCGGTCGGCGTCGCGACGTTCGGCATCCCGTTCGAGGACCGGGTCGAGCTGGCCCCGGCCATCGACGGCTGGGAGCGTCTGGAACTCGGCCGCGAGCTTGGCGCGGCATTCCCCGGTGCCACCATCAGGATGGCCACCGACACCAAGGCCGCAGCCCAGGCCGAAGCTCGCTGGGGTGCCCTGGCCGGCCGCGACCCGGCCGTCTACCTCAACCTCGGCACCGGACTCGCGGCGGCGATCGTGACCGGCGGCCGGGTGTTGTCCGGCAGCCGCGGCGCAGCCGGCGAGATCGGCTACAGCTTGCGCGATCCGTCTGACGTCGGCCGCGCAGACGGCCTCCGGATCCCGCTCGAGGACATGGTCAGCGGCCAGGCACTGCGACGGCGGGCCAGCCTGCTCAGGGCCAGCGCGCACAGTGCTAGCCAGGACGGGGCCGACCCACCGGGGGCCACCCCGGACGGCCGCCCGCTGACCGCCGCTGACGTGTTCGCATCAGCAGCGTCTGACCCCGATCTGAACGACCTGATCTCCGACTTCGTGGATGAGCTCGCGTTCCACATGGTGAACTTGGCCATCGCCATCAACCCGGCCCGGATCGCGGTTGGCGGCGGCATGACCAGGTCGTGGGACCGGATCGAGCCTCGGCTGACCGAGGCGCTGCGGGCTGGCGTGCCCTACCCGCCCGATCTAGTCCTCGCGCATTTTCCGCACGACGCACCACTACTCGGCGCTGTCGCCCTCGCCGTCGACGCCGCCACCGGGACCCCCCGGCGACAGCCGGCGCCTGCCCTGGACATCCCCCACCCAGATGGTGAGGCCGGGTCAGTCACCAGCGCAGATAACGCACCTACCACAACTGGCATCGGCCATTCGTCGTGAGCATCTACGATTCGAAACCTCATGCCACCCGCGCGGCCGTCGGAACTCCGGCGGTCCCCGTTATCCCTGCCGTTGCGTCGGGCGGGCCAGCACGACCCCGCCCAGCGGAGGACTCATCCGTGAAGGGCGAGAACATGAGACCCCCGAAAATGATCGTCGCCGTGTGGGCAACAGGCCTGCAGGCGGCCGCTTGCAGCAATTTCCCGGCGCCTTACCTCACTGAAGACGTCCGGGTCGTCCGGGGCGCTGACGTCCCATCCACCATGCTCAGGGAAGGACTACGGTCGTGAGACGCAATAGATCTGTCGCGCTCGCCGCGGCGCTCTGTGCGGCAGGGCTGGTAGCGGCGGGCTGTGGCAGCAGCAACAGCCCCGCCGGCAGCAGCAGTTCCGGCAAGCCGCTGATCATCAGCGACGTGACCGGGGCGAACTGGAACTGCCAGTTCAACCCGCTCAGTACGAACTGGCCGGAAGGCGGCCCCAGCGAGACCGGGGTCATCTACGAGCCGCTGATGTTCGTGAACGCGCTGCAGACGGGGACCCAAGCCAGCAAGGGAATACACCCGTGGCTGGCGACCAGCTACAGCTGGAACTCCAATCTGACCGCGCTCACCTTCACGATCCGCAAGGGTGTCAAGTTCAGCGACGGAACTCCGCTGACACCTGCGGACGTCGCGTTCTCGTTCAATGTCCTGAAGGAGAACGGTGCACTGGACCTTCAATCGCTGTGGAAGGCCGAGGGCGGGCCGCTCACGAGCGTGACCACCTCGGGCGACACTGTGACGCTGCACTTCGACGCGCCGTCGCCAACATACTTCTACTACGCGGCCGGCAAGCAGCCCATACTCCCGGCGCACATCTGGTCGAAGATCCCGGCGTCCAAGATGCCGACCTACCCCGACAACCACCCGGTCGGCACCGGCGCTTACGTGGTCGGGAGCTGCAGCTCCACGAACCTCGTCTACAAGGCCAACCCGCACTACTGGCAGCCAGGTAAGCCCGCTGTCAAGACAGTGGAGTGGCCGGCCTACCTCAACAACACCGTTGGCAACAACTGCCTCACCGACGGCCAGTGCCAGTGGGGCGGCCAGTACATCCCCAACATCAGCCAGACCTACATCGCCAAGAACCCCAGCGCTTACCACAACTGGGCCCCGTCGGTGAGCTCAGTGACCCTCGACATCAACCTGGGGCTGAAAAACAGCCCGCTGGACAATGTTAAGGTCCGGCAGGCGATGGCCCTGGCGATCAACCGGAGCCAGGTCGGCGCCATCGGTGAGACCGGCAGTGAAGCCGGCGCCTTCCAGGACGGCGTCGCCGCCTCCTTCCGCAGCGGCGGCTGGGTGGACCAGGCGCAGGCCAACTCGTATTTCAACGACTACGCCTTCAACCAATCCGAAGCGGAGCACCTCCTGGCCCAGGCCGGTTACACCAAGCTGGTCGGCGGCGTCCGCGAAAACAGCGCTGGCCAGAAGCTCTCCTTCACCATGGTGAACAACGGCGGCTACTCCGACTGGGTGGCCGACGGCACCGTGATCGTCCAGCAACTCGCGAAGGTGGGCATTCAGGTCACGCCCCGTAACGAGAGCGGAAACGCGTGGAGCTCCGACATGAGCCTGGGCCACTTCGACCTCGGGATCAACGACCAGACGAGCGGTCCCGGCCCTGAGTTCGAAATGCGCCAGTGGCTGTTCTCCGGCAACACCGCACCAGTCGGGAAGGCCGCGTCGACCAACTTCGGGCGGTACAGCAACGCGGCGACGGACGCCCTCTTCAACGCCTATGGCTCGACCAACGACCTGAGCACCCAGCAGTCCATCGTGTTCAAGCTGGAGAAGGTCCTGCTGGCGGACGTGCCGTACATTCCCGTCCTGACGGCCGTCTCCTGGGACCAGTACAACTCCGCCCAGTTCACTGGCTGGCCCACCGCCGCGAACCCGTACTCCCAGGGCCAGACCGCCTATCCCGACTGGGGCTGGGTGCTGCTCAACATCAAGCCCGCATAACAAGAACCAGGAAGGCGTGGTGGCAGCGGTGCCGGCCGGTACCGCTGCCACCACGGCCACTGCTTCCGTGAGTGCAACTCCCGCACCGGCCCTGACGGTACCCGGTGCCTGATCCGGTCACGCGAGGGGAGACACGGGCAATGCCGCACCGACGAGGACAAGGGACGAAAGGCCTCGGACGACTATGAGGTTCATCATCCGCCGCGCCGGATTCTTCCTGCTTACGCTGTGGGCGGCCCTTTCGCTGAACTTTTTCCTGCCCCGGATCATGCCAGGCAATCCGATCAACAACATCATCTCCAAGCTGCATAACGTGACGCCCGCCCAGGAACACGCGATCGAACGCGCGCTGGGGATCAACAACACGGCGAGCATCTGGCAGCAGTACCTGACTTACATCAGCAACACAGCCCAGGGCAGACTCGGACTCTCAGTGGGGAACGGGGGCGAGCCGGTCAGTCAGCTCATCAGGCAAGCGCTGCCGTGGACGCTCGGCCTCGTCGGCATTACCACGATCCTTGCCTTTATCATCGGCACCGCGGTCGGCGCCATCGCTGCCTGGCGCCGGGGGAGCCGCCTGGACAGCGCGCTGCCACCGCTGTTCGTCTTCACCACTGCCATCCCGTTCTTCTGGGTTGGCATGGTGCTGATCCTGATCTTCTCCTCAGTCTTGGGAGTCCTGCCGTCCTATGGCGCCTACGCCATTGGCACGACGCCCTCATTCAGCCTCGCGTTCATCGGCCAGGTGCTGCAGTACGCGATTCTGCCGGCGCTGACATTGCTGATCACTAGCATCGGGGGCTGGGTCCTCACCATGCGTAATACCATGGTGACCACGCTGACCGAGGACTACGTGCGCATGGCACGCGCCAAGGGCCTCGCCTCGTCGAAGATAATGGTCAGCTACGCGGCGCGGAACGCCATCCTGCCGAACTTGACCGGTTTCGCCATGTCGCTGGGATTCGTCGTCAGTGGCGCGATCCTGGTCGAGTACGTCTTTAACTACCCGGGTGTCGGGAACATGCTGCTGACCGCGGTGAACAACGTCGACTACCCCCTCATGCAAGGGCTGTTCCTGATCATCACGATCTGCGTGCTCGTCGCGATCCTTCTCTCCGACATAGCCACGGCGATCCTCGACCCACGGACCAGGACGGCGGGGTAACGATGGCCATTCCCGTCACCACGACCGGACTTCCCCAGCCGGCCGAAGCACTCAGCGGGCCGAACCGCCGGGGCGCGCTGCAGCGCATCACGAAGGCGATCCGGACCAACCGGAAGGCCACGATCGGTGTCGTCCTCATGGCGGCCTTCATCTTCGTGGCGCTCTTCCCCGGCCTCCTATCGCACCAGAACCCCAACACAGTCTCCACGCACGTGTTCGCCCACCCCTCAGCCGCCCACTGGCTGGGCACGGACAACCTCGGCAGGGATGTCTACGCCCAGGTGATCGACGGCACCCGCAACGTGCTGATCCTCGCCCTCGCGGTCGGGCTTCTCACCACCACCGTGGCCATGCTGATCGGCGTTGCGGCCGCCTATCTCGGCGGGGTGTGGGACAGCGTGCTCAACTTCGTCACCGACGTGCTGCTGGTCATCCCGATCTTCCCGCTACTGATCATCATCGCCGCCTACCTCCCTAGTGCCGGCAACAACGTCCTCATCCTGGTGCTGACGTTCACGGGATGGTCCTACACCGCCCGGCAGCTACGGTCCCAGGCGCAGTCCATACGTAACCGGGACTTCCTGCTGGCAGCGCGGGTCCGGGGTGAGCGGCCCCTGTACATCATCGTCGTGGAGATCCTTCCCACCATGACCTCGCTGCTCCTGGCCAGCTTCCTGAACAACGCCCTCTACGCCGTCCTGGCAGGCTCCGGCCTGCAGTTCATCGGCCTCGGCAACGCCAACAACGTGAGCTGGGGCACCACGCTGTACTGGGCACAGCAGAACAACGCGCTCGGCAGCGGGCTCTATGCGTGGGCGATCGTACCCGGGGCGTGCATCGCCTTGATGGGGGCGGCGTTCGCCTTCATCAACTACGCCTTCGACGAGATCGGCAACCCGGCCCTGCGCCCGCTGACCGCGGCAAAGGCCCGCAAAGCCGCCGAGGCCAGCACTAAGAGGAGGCTTGCCAGCCATGGCGCACGCGCTCGCTGACGACCAGTACGGCCTCGCCAGCCCGCTCCGGTCGGGCCCCGTCCTGGAGATCCGGAACCTCTCGGTCGAGTACGTCCTCGAGAGCGGCATCGTCCGCGCGGTCGACAATGTCAGCTTCGACCTCGCGCCGGGTGAGTTCCTGGCCATCGTCGGCGAGTCGGGCTGCGGGAAGTCGACCCTGCTCTTCGGCATCGCCCAGTTGCTCAACCCCCCCGCCGAGATCAGCGGCGGCAGCGTGGCGTTCAATGGCCGCAATCTCGTCCAGCTCACCGAGCGCGACCTGGCTGCGGTCCGCTGGAAGGACATGTCCGTGGTCATGCAGAGCGCCATGAACGCGCTCAACCCGGTCAAGTCCGTCGGCGCCCAGTTCAAGGACGCCATGCGTGCCCACGGCGTGACGTCCAAGGAGGAGATCCACCGGCGCTCGGTCGAGGTGCTCAAGATGGTGGGCATCGACCCGGTCCACCTCAAGAGCTACCCGCACCAGCTCTCCGGCGGCATGCGGCAACGGTCGATGATCGCCATGGCCATGCTGTTCACGCCTGAGCTGATCATCATGGACGAGCCCACGTCGGCGCTCGACGTGGTGGCGCAGCGCTCGCTGATGGCCCAGATCAAGGAGCTGCAGCGGGAGTACCACTTCGCCGTGATCTTCGTCACGCACGACATGTCGCTCGTCAGGCACTTTTCTGACCGGCTGATGGTCATGTACGCGGGCCAGGTATCCGAGGTCGGCCCCACTCAGCAGCTCTTCGACCACCCGCACCACCCCTACACGGTCGGGCTCATGGACGCCTTCCCCTCGATCCGGGGGCCGCGGGTGCAGCTGGCCGGCATCCCTGGCAGCCCGCCCGAGCTGGCCAGGCCACCGGCGGGCTGCCGATTCTCGCCCCGGTGCCCGAAGGTCATGCCACGCTGCGAGACCGACCCACCCCCCGACTACGAGGTGGAAGGCACGTCGGTGCGCTGCTTCCTGTACGAGGCGCCGGAGGTACTGAGTGACTGACCTGCAGACACAACCCGGGCCCCAGCACGTCGGCCCCGGCCAGGAACCGCTGCTGCGCGTGGACCGGATGAGCCGGCACTTCAAGATCGGCAACGCGGTGTCCCGCCGCACCCTGCATGCGGTCGACGACATGAGCTTCACGGTCGGCGAGCGCGAGATCGTCGCCATAGCCGGAGAAAGCGGCAGCGGCAAGAGCACCGTGGCCCGCGTGCTCGCCAGGATCTACAAGCCCACCAGCGGGGAGGTCTACTTCCAGGGCAAGCCGCTGTCGGCGATGCGGTCACGGCGCGAGAGACTCCGCTACAGCGGCCTGGTCCCCATGGTGTTCCAGGACCCGTTTGCGTCAATCAACCCCGTCTTCCGGGTCTCCCACGGTGTCATGCGGGCCCTGAAGCTGCATCGCCCCGAGCTGACCAGCGAGCAGCGGTTCACCGAGGCCGTGCGGGTCTTCGACGCGGTCGGGCTCAACCCGGGCGCCGAGGTGCTGCAGCGCTATCCGCACGAGCTCAGCGGCGGGCAGCGGCAGCGGGTCGGGTTCGCCCAGGCACTAGCAATGCGGTCCAAGTTGATCCTCGCCGACGAACCGGTCTCCATGCTGGACGTGTCAATCCGCATCGGGCTGCTCAACGTGATGGCCAAGCTGCGCGACGACGAGGGCGCGTCAATCCTCTACATCACCCATGACCTGGCCAGCGCCCGCTACGTCTCCGACCGGCTGATCGTCATGTACGCCGGGCACCTCGTGGAGGCGGGCCCGGCCGAGGAGGTGCTCAGCAACCCGCGGCACCCCTACACTCAACTGCTGCTGTCCGCGGTGCCGGACCCGAAGGCAGAGCTTAACGTCGCGGCGGAAACCGACCGCGGCGAGCCGCCTAAGGTCATCGACCCGACGCCCGGCTGCCGGTTCCGCTGGCGCTGCCCGCTGGCTATGGATACCTGCCACTCGGTCACACCTAAACTGCTAGAGCTGTCTCCAGGTCACGATGCCGCCTGTCATGTCGCGCAGTCCGGCGCCGAGGTCAAGGCGTTCTAGCAGAGGTGCTCACGTTGTTTCGAAATGCAAATCACCTAGCTGAAGTGAGGCGTTCTCGATGAAGCTCGCTGTCATTGGCGGCGGTTCCACCTACACCCCAGAGCTGGTCGACGGTATCGCCCGGCTGACCGGTGACATCAAGATCACCGAGCTGGTGCTAGTGGATCCGGATGCCGAGCGG
Organism: Streptosporangiaceae bacterium; assembly: GCA_035570295.1. Taxonomy (GTDB): domain Bacteria; phylum Actinomycetota; class Actinomycetes; order Streptosporangiales; family Streptosporangiaceae; genus JAJYUU01. Next base: position 7,680 of record DATMMA010000051.1, on the reverse strand, counting down.
CTGGCGGTGGTCGGGCCGTTCTCAGCACGGATCATGGCCCGGTACGGCCACCCGGCGAACGTCTCGTGGACGTCGGATACTGACGCCGCAGTCGACGGGGCGTCGGCAGTGCTGCTGCAGCTGCGAGTCGGCGGCCAGGGCACCCGGCACCGGGACGAGACCTGGCCGCTGGAGTGCGGATGCATCGGCCAGGAGACGACCGGCCCTGGCGGCTTCGCCAAGGCACTGCGCACTGTGCCGGTGGTGCTGGACGTCGCCGAGCGGGTTCGGCAGCGCGCCGCGAGCGACGCGTGGATCATCGACTTCACCAACCCCGTCGGCATTGTCACCCGGGCATTGCTGGACGCCGGCCACCGCGCGATCGGCTTGTGCAACGTGGCGATCGGGTTCCAGCGGACGTTCGCGGGCTTTCTGGACGTGCCGCCCGAGGCTGTCGCGCTTGATCATGTCGGACTGAACCACCTGACCTGGGAGCGCGCTGCGCTGGTGAATGGCACAGACCGGCTGCCCGAACTGCTCGCCGAACACGGCGAGGAGATTGCCGCGCACACCGGGATGCCGCTTGCGGTGACCCGCGCGGCCGGCGCCGTTCCTTCCTCTTACCTCAGGTACTACTGGGCACACGACGCAGTGGTGGCGGAGCTGCGCGGGCGGGAAACCAGGGCGCAGGCGGTCGCGGAGATCGAGCGGCAGCTACTGGCCATGTACGCCGATCCTGCCCTGGACACCAAGCCGGAGCTACTGCAGCACCGCGGCGGCGCGTACTACTCCGAGGCCGCGGTCGCGCTGCTAGCCTCGCTGATCACTGACGCGCGCGATCGCCAGGTGGTGAACGTCAGAAACAACGGGACGATGCCGTTCCTAGCGGATCAGGCGGTCATCGAGGTATCTGCCACGATCGGCTCGTCTGGTGCTGCGCCGTTGCCGGTCGCGCCGGTGAGCCCGCTGATGAGCGGCCTGATCGCGCACGCATCGGCGTACGAGGAACTGGCGGTGGACGCGGCGCTGCGCGGCGGCCGGGACCGGGTCGCGAAGGCGCTGCTGGCCCACCCACTGGTCGGGCAGTACGACCTGGCCGAGCAACTGACCGACCGGCTACTGGCGGAGAATGCCCAGTTCCTGCCCTGGGCTGCCAGCTAGTGAACACTGATCGACTGAGCGCTGAGCCAGTAAGCACGGGGGCGGCCGCACGCGCCGCGGTACTGGCCATCGACGGCGGAAACAGCAAAACCGACGTCGCGCTGATCGGAGCTGATGGCTCCATCCTGGGCGTGTCCCGCGGCGGCAACTCTAACCACCAGGGCATCGGCATCGACGGCACTGTTGCCGTGCTGTCCGGGCTGGTCCGATCCGCTGCCGCTCAAGCTGGGCTGCCGGCCACCGGCCTCGTCGCGCAACACACCTCGGCGTGCCTCGCCGGCGCCGACCTGCCGTCCGAGGAAGCGGACTTGAACCGCCTGGTCGCATCGCTGGGCTGGTCGGAAACGAGCGAGGTGCTGAACGACACCTTCGCGGTGCTGCGGGCGGGCCTGGACGACGGGGTGAGCCCGCACTGGGGCATCGGGGTTGTCTGCGGCGCCGGCATCAACTGCGTGGGGGTCGCTCCCGACGGCCGGACGACCAGGTTCCTGTCCCTAGGCGAGATGTCCGGCGACTGGGGCGGCGGCGGCGATCTCGGGCCGAGGGCACTCTGGTTGGCTGTGCGCGCCGAGGACGGGCGCGGCCCGGAGACCGACCTGCGCCGCGCCGTGCCCGCGCACTTCGGTCTCGAGCGGGTCGAGGACCTGGTGATCGGCCTGCACCTCGGCAAGTTCGCCTATGAGGAGCTGCACGGACTGGTGCCAGTGCTCTTCGAGACAGCCAGCCGCGGCGATCAGGTGGCCAGGGACGTGCTCATCCGTCAGGCCGAGGAGATCTTCCTCATGGTCGACGTAGCGGCCCGCCGGCTCGGCATGACCGACCCGCAGGTCCGTGGCGGCCAACCCGTCCCGGTCGTGCTGGGCGGAAGCCTGATGACGGCGCGCGATCCGCTGCTCACCGGGGCCATCACGGACCGGGTAATGGCCCAGATCCCGGATGCAGTGATCCGGATCGTGGACGTTCCGCCGGTAGCCGGGGCGGCGCTGCTAGGCCTCGATCACGTCGGCGCCCCGCCCAGTGCTGCCGCGCGGCTGCGCGAAGGTGCCCGCGCCACCTGGTAGCCGCTGGCACCTCGGTGCTGTCGGTGACCAGCACGACGTATTTCCACCCAAACCGCCCCACGGAAACCAGTCACTTCTGACTTAGCATTCGATACGGCCCTTCAGGCCCGACCTTATGCACGATTATGCCCGCTTCGTTAGGGACGTTTCGGATGCTAAGTGGGTCGGGGGCGGCGCCAAACAGGCGAATCGTCTCCGGCCACCGGGCTGCCGACGACTCAGCGCGGCAACTGGATCTGCGCGTACAGGGCGCGGTGGTCGGTGCCGGGCAGCCTGTGGGCCGAGAAGGCCCGCACCGCGCACCGAGGATCGAGCAAGATGTGGTCGATAGCCAGCACGGCCATCTCGCCGCCTGGCCGGGGACCCCACGTCGGGATCAGCCCGCGGCCGGCCTGGACGGCCGCGTCAACGTAGCCCAGGCGCAGCAGCTGACGAAACCGTGCGTGGTCGAGTGTGGCGTTGAAGTCTCCGGCCATGATCACCGGGGCATCGCCGGGACCCGGCAGCGTCGCCATCTCGGTGCGCCAGCGGGCTGCTCCGCTAGGGGAACGTGACGGCCGGGGCGGACGGAGGTGGACACAGACCAGTTGCACGGTCTTCCCGCCGGGGATGTCGAGGCTGGCCACCGGCCTGGATCGGGATGCGCGGGCAACTGCCAGTCCGTCGCGCAGCGGGTAGCGGGCCCAGATGCCGCTGCCTTTCGGGCCGTAGACCACCGGCTCGAGCACCTGATAGGGAAGCACGCTGTCGAGCCCTGCCTTTTGCAGCCGGATTGCGGCGCCGTCGGTGAGCTCCTGCAGGAACAGCACATCAGCTCTGCTGCTGATCACCAGGCTGACAAGTGACTCCGCGTCGGCACGCCCGACCAGCAGATTCGAGGTCAGCACGCGCAGCTCGGCACCGTCCACGGGGGGCTGAAGGCGCGGAATCGCCCGCGGCACGACTGCCGCTGTCAGCGCCGCCGCTGCCAGGGTGGCCGCACCCTTACTGCTACCACTGCGCAGCAGCGGCAGCGCGGCCACTGCCGCCGCTGCCATCTGCGGAGTGAACGACAGCGACGGCACTACCCAGCCTTCAGCGCTGCGCAATCGGTCAGCGCCCGCCAGCCGAGCGCCTGCCCAGGCTGCCAGTCCGCCCGCTACGGCCCATTGCAGGTGTGATGACGACACCTGGTCATGATCGCAGACGCCACGGCTGGCGACCGCAGATGCCATCCGCTGATTGCGCGCGGCTTCTGAAGATCAGTCCGGGTAGGCACGTAGTCAGCTCAGCAAGTAGCAGGCGATCGCGGCAGCCGCGGCGACGTTAAGCGACCCGACGCCGCGGCTCATCGGAATCCTGACGGCCTGATCGGCGGCCGCGAGCCAGCGGCCGGACAGGCCGTTACCCTCGCCGCCCACCAGCAGGGCTATCTTGTCGCGCTGGATTATCTCGTCGCTACGGGCGGCCGGGCCAGCCAGGTCGCCGATCGGGACTGCCGCCGGATCCGGGGTCAGCGCAAGCAGCCGGAAACCCGCCGAGCGCAGTTCGGCCAGGCCGCCGCGCCAGTCTGGCAGCCGGGTATAGGGAACTGCCAGGACGGCGCCCATCGACACCTTCACCGAGCGCCGGTAGAGCGGGTCAGCGCAACGCGGCGCGAGCAGTACGGCGTCGAAGCCGAGTGCGGCCACGCAACGGAAAACGGCCCCGACGTTCGCGTGGTCGACGATGTCCTCGAGCACGACGATGCGGCGTGCGGATGCCAGGACACCCGCCACCGGCGGCAACGGCAGCCGCTGCATCGAAGCCAGCGCGCCGCGGTGCACGTGATAGCCGGTGACCTGCTCGGCGACTTCGGGCGGGAGGACGTACAACGGGGCTTGGCAGGAGGTCGCGACGTCCGCGATGCTGGCCAGCTTGTCGCGAGACACGAGCAGCGAGCGAACCGGATAGCCGGCCGCGATCGCTCTGGAGATGACCTTCTCGCCTTCGGCGATAAACAGCCCGTGCTCGGCCTCCAGGCTGCGGCGCAAGCGCACGTCGGTGAGGCCGACATAATCGGCCAGCCGCGGGTCAGTTGCGTCGGTGAGCATGAGCTGCCTGAAGGCCTGATCGGCTGCCATGTCAGCCATTCTGGCTGGCGGCCAGCTGACCGGCAGCGGCCGGCTGCGAAGCCGGCTAAGTCAGCCGTTGTGTGGCTAGAAGCCCGATATAGTCGGGCTGGCCGCAAGGCCCAAGCATTCGGACTGAAGGACGCAGACGTGGCACTACGGGCAGCAGGCTCGGGCCGCCGGGAGCGGTCCCGTCGCGTCGGCACGGCGAAGCTGGTGGCAATTGCTGTCGCGGTCTCCGCCGTCTGCATGATCACCCTGACTGCCAAGGCAGTGATCACCCGCGCGGACTGCTCCTCGGCCCCGGTGCTGGTCAACGTAGCCGTCAGCGCCGACATCGCCCCGGCCATCCAGACGATCGCCCGCGGGTTCAACAACCAGAACATCACCGCCGCCGGACATTGCGTGGAGGTGCAGGTCACCGAGGGTGCTTCGGCGGCCGAGACGAGCCAGATCGACGGCCAGGCCGCGCTCAGCGGACTGCCGGCTATCGACGCCTGGATTCCGGACTCGAGCCTCTGGGTGGATGTGGCACGCAGCTACCCGCTAGGTGCCGAGGACGTGCAGCCCAGCGGCAAGAGTGTGGCCCGGTCACCGCTGATGCTCGTAACGACTCCCGCCGTAGCCCGCACGACGCACATCTTTGCCTCCCCGCCCAGCTGGAATCTGCTGCTGCCAGCGTCCTACGGAGGACCGCCCGCCAGCGCGGGGGTTTCCGTGGACCTGCCAGACCCGACAGACAGCGCCTCCGGCCTGGCCACGCTGGTCGAGGTCAGCCGCCGGCTCGGCAGCACCGCTACGGCCAGGGCAGCGTTTACCCAGTTCGTCTTCAACGTCGAGTCGACTGAGAATTTCGACTCAGTATCGTCCCTGCAGCAGTTCGCGGCGACCACGAACCCGCCGTTCGACCGGCAGGCCGTGACCGTGGCCAGCGAGCAGGCAGTGATCGCCTACGACAAGGCAACTCCGCACGCGCCCCTCGACGCGCGCTACCCAGCTGGCACAAGCAAAGCGCTGGGCAGCCCGGAGCTTGACTACCCGTACGTGTACACGACCTCGAAGGCTGTGCCGCTGGCAGGAGCTACCGCGTTCGGCGATTACCTGCAGTCCAGTTATGCCAAGTCGGCCATCCGCTATTACGGGTTCCGGTCTTCAGACGGCGTGCCCGATGTCATGCCAGCGTCGGCCGGGCTGAGTTCCCAGCCGTTGCAACTGGCCAGCGCGCCGAGCGCCACCGAGGCCTCGTCGAGCCTGCAGGCCTGGGAGAAGCTGGGGCTCGGCTCGCGGGACCTAGTGCTCACCGATGTCTCGCCCGCGATGGCCCAGCCCGATGGCAACGGCACCCAGACCCTGCACCAGCTGCTCGACCAGACGGCGTCGGCCGGTCTGGGGCTCTTCCCCGACTCCACGAGCATGGGCTCGTGGGAGATGGGCGCCGACGGCAACTCGGCCAGCAACCCCTACACCCAGCTGGTGTCAATCGGGCCGCTGCCGGCCAGCTACGGAGTGGTCACCCGCCGGACCCAGTTGCAAGAACTGAACACCACACTGCGCCTCGGTCACGGCCAGCTCGCGCTGCACCTTGCGATCCTAGACGCGTACGAGGAGATGACGAAGACGTACGCGCCCAACTACTCCAACGCCGTGCTGGTGCTCACCGCGGGCGTCGATAGCGCGCGCAACGACGTCCCGCTCAGCACGCTGCTGACCAAGCTCCGGAAGTTGTACGACCCCAGCAAGAAGGTCGAGCTCGTCATTCTCATGTTCGGCCGGCAGGGCAACTTCCCCGCGCTGCAAGAGATCGCGAACGCAACCGGCGGCGCTGCCTTCCGGGTCAGCAATCCGGCCGAGATCGGCAAGATCTTCGTCGAGGCCGTCTCGCAGCGGATGTGCACTCAGGGCTGCGCGGCGCCGTAGCCAGCCAGTTCATACGCGGGCGTTCCCGCCCGGAACTTGCTCAAAATCGGCTGCGGATTCTTGTGAACCGGTTGTGCGGGCAGCGCGTCTTTATTGCATGAGGCCCGGCGAGAGCGGGGCGCCGGGCCTCACTCCAAGACTCCTGGTCCTGCCAAGGGCCAGGGGTTTTTGCATGCGGGCGGCATCAGTCAGCTGACCGTATCCAGCATGTGGTGCGCCCGGGCGATCAGGATCGGCACGGCCGGACCCTCCCGCTCGAAGCCTTCGCCGACGGTCTGGTTCAGCAGGTAGCGGGCATGGATGCCCTCCAGGACCACGGCGAGCTTGAAGTAGCCGAACGCGATGTAGTACCCGATGGCGGAGACGTCCCGGCCGGTCAGCTCTGCGTATCTGGCCGCGAACTGGCCCCGGGTGTAAAAGCCGGGCAGGGCGGTGACCGTGGCGCCGACATTCAGGTCCGGGAACGCCTCGCCCGCGTCGGCCCAGTACGAGAGGGTCAGGCCCAGGTCGGCCAGCGGGTCGCCGAGCGTGGACATCTCCCAGTCGACCACTGCCGCGATCCGGGCCGGCGTCGTGAGCTGCACCAGCGTGTTGTCCAGCCGGAAATCGCCGTGCACCAGGGTGCCCGCTGCTTGCGCCGGGTCTGGCAACCCGGCGGTAAGCCTCGCCACCAGCTCGTCGTATCCCGGCATCTCCCGGTTATTCGACAGTTCCCACTGGCGCTGCCAGCGGGCGAGCTGACGGGCCAGGTAGCCCTCGGGCCTGCCGAATGTGTCCAGGCCAACCGCCGCCAGGTCAACGCCGTGGATGGTAGCGAGCATCTGCGCCAGCAGCTCCGACAGCTCGCCGGCCTGCGCGGGCGACAACAGCACGCCGTCCTGCGCAGTCCGCAGCACCAGGCCCTCCACGTAGCGCATTAGGTAGAACGGAGCGCCGATGATCTCGGGGTCCTGGCAGATGGCCAGCGGCTGCGGGACCGGCACGGCGGTCCCGGCCAGCGCCGACAGCACCCGGTACTCGCGGCTCATGTCGTGCGCCGTGGGCAGCACGTGGCCCAGAGGCGGCCGGCGCAGCACAATCTGGCCGCCGTCAAGGTCCAGCCGGTAGGTGAGGTTGGACCGACCGCCGGCGATCAGCTGAACGCCGCGCAGCTCGCCCAGGTCAGCGAGACCCGCTCCAGCCATCCATTTAGTCAGCGCAACCGGATCCGCTACGCCGGGGACGCCGGGGACGCGCTGGATACCGCCGGGAACCTCAATACCACCTGTCACCTTTCACCTCATCTGGACTTTATCGGTCTGCGATGGCCCCGGTTCTCGGGCCCGCCGGCTGGCGTAGCGCGGAACCGCATGCCGTAATGATTCCTTATCGGCAGCCGCAGGCACAGGGCCTGCGGGTGATCTGCGGCGAACGGTACGGTATGCAACATGACCGCCGAGAGCCTGTCTCCGACCCCCAGGACCACGCTGCAC
>DATMMA010000050.1:0-3166 GCA_035570295.1 Streptosporangiaceae bacterium | reverse complement strand
CGATCACCCGTGCGCGCTGCCTCCCATCCGGACTTTAACCGTCGGTCCCGGAATTCCACCGGGTCAGCCAGCCGCGGATGCGGCCGGGTCGCGGACTATAACCGCCGGTTCGGAGTTTCACCGACCCCGGAGCACGCTCGTTACGAGAACTAGTGTGCCACACGAGTTATTCCCAGAAGAAACCGGACACCCTAGGGCGAAAACCAGGGTGCCTGACTGTAGCTGGCCCGATGCGTTCCGTCGTAAACTGGCCGCAATTCAGCGCTCTCCCGCGCGAGGTACGCGAGGTAACCGCCATATCCATCAAGGACTCAGGCGCCCCGGCAGCCCAGACACCCCAGGAAACGCTGGATAACGTGCCCGGAGATGGGCGCTTTGACGCGTTCATTTCCTATCGCCGCATTCCGCTGGACATCGCGTTCGTCGATCAGCTCGAGCAGGACCTGGCCGCCAGGGGCCTGCGGGTCTGGGTAGACCGGGAGAAGATCGAGGCCGCCTCGGACTGGGCACAGCGCATCGATCGCGGCATCAACGCGTCGAAGGCATTCGTCTTCGTCATCACGCCCGAGTCCGCGCACTCCGTGGAATGCCTGCATGAGCTCGACCAGGCCGTGGAGCTGCACAAGCTCATCGTTCCCGTCGTGCTTCGTGAGGTGGCGGACCGGCACGAGCTGCCAGACACGCTGACCCGGCCCAACTGGGTGATGTTCACCTCCGGAAGCGACACCAATCGCGCGCTTGATCAGCTGACCGAGGCGCTCGCCGAAGACCTCGGCTGGCGCGACGAGCACAGCAGGTACACGATCCGCAGCGGCGAATGGACGCGGGCCGACCACGACAAGAGCTTCCTGCTGCGGGGCAGCGACCTGCGCCTTGCCGAGGAGTGGCTAGCACAGGCGCCCGCCCACCCGAAGACGCCGCCCACGGCGACGCAGACCGCGTACATCGTCGCCAGCCGGAAAGGAAGGGTCCGTACCCAGCGGACCTGGCAAGCCGCGCTCAGCGCCGGGCTTGCGATCGCCCTCGTGCTGGCCGGGGTGGCGTTCCTGCAGCGAAACCAGGCGCAGCACGAGGCCACGGTGGCCAACAGCCGGGCGGACGCCGAGCAGGCCATCGCAGGGCTGTCCAGCGACCCGGAGCAGAGCGTGGCCCTGGCGCTCAAGGCCACGCAGACCAACGCATCCCCGCAGACCGAGCAGGCGCTGCGGCTCGCGATCGCCGATGACCGCCTGCGGATGACGATCCACTCCGGCACCGGTGCTGACACCGCGGCGGCGTGGAACCCGGCGCGCGACCAGATCGCCGTGTCCGCGACGCACGGCGACGTGGCGCTGTGGAACTCCGCCACAGGACGCGTCACGCAATTGCTGTCCACCGGCGGCAAATTGCCGGTGGACCAGCTCATTTACGACGCCAGCGGCTCGCGGCTGGCGGCCGTGACACGGGCCAGCACGGTCGCGGTCTGGGACATCTCCGCCACCGGCGTGGCGACAGCCGTGCCGGTGACAGACCTCAACGACACCGTCCGGAGCGAGATCCTCGCGCACGCATCCAATAACGGCCCTGGCACCGATTCGGTGCTAGCCAGCTGGGCTGGCGCGGATGGCGCGAGCCTTTACGTGTTCGGCTATGAGCTGACCAACGTGGCGCTCCTCAACCTCGCCTCCGGCGCGGCGGGGCCGCTGTTCAGTCCCGGCTCTGGCGGCGATAGCGTGGGCTACATCGTCCCGAGCCCGGACGGGTCGGCACTGCTCACCGACGGGCAGCTCGTCGACTTCAACCCCGGGCCCAGGCTGGACGTCACCCGACAGGTACCGCTGTCGCCGCTCACCGGTGCCGGCTCCTCGATCGGCCCGTCCTGCTGGTTCCCGGACGGTTCGGCCGTGATCACCTCCCCGGATAACGCGGGGAGCTGGCCGATGCCGATCTACAGCGCGGCAACCGGCAAGGCGAAAGCTGAGATGGAGGCGCTTCCGTACCAGGTCGAAGCCGTGGCTTGCAGCGCGAGCACGGACGATCAATGGGTCGCGGTCGGGGACAGCCGAGGCGATGTGAGCCTCCGGCAACCAGACGGCACCGTGATCCCGCTCTCCGGGCACGGCGCCAGCATCTCGTCGATCGCCTCCAGCCCCGACGGCCGGTACCTGGCAACTGCGGGCGCCGACGGCACCGCACAGGTTTGGGATGCCGCTACCGGGACGCTGGTCAGCACGCTCGGCGGGAACGGCAGTCCCGGGCTGCTCAGCGTCCAGTTCGCACCGGACAGCCGGCTGGTGCTGACCGTGGACGACCAGGGCTTCGTCCGAGTCTGGGACGCCGGGATCGGGGAACCCGCGGCTGAGCTGGCGGACCCGGCGCACGGCGCGGCAGTCGCCCTCGGGTTCACGAACTCGGGCAGTCAGGTGGCCGGCATAGACGTGGACACGTCGACCGGGGCGATTGCCGGAGTCACCGCGCTCACCTGGAGCGCGCAGACCGGGCAGCTGCAGCGCAGCCTCCCGCTGCCCGGCATCACGCCGACGGTCATGCCGTGCTCGGCCGCCCTTCAGGCTCAGGGCGTGCCGATCTATACATCGGACTCTTGCCATGTGCCACCGCCACCGCGCCTCGCGCAAGCCATCCCGGTCCCTACCGCGTCTGGATACACCCAGATGGTGGCTGTGACGGTGAGCCCGGATGGCAGGGATGTGGCCTACGCTCGCGCGCACTCGGTCGCGGTGCTGGACTCCAAGGGGCAGCAGGTTGCCTCGCTGCCGGTGGCCGGCAGCCTGGCCGGCGTCGCGTTCGGTCCCGGGCCTGATGACCTGCTGGTGATGACCACTACGGACATCTACCTGTGGCACCCGCTTGCGGGACACAAACCGCTCGAGGTCAGGCAGCCGAGCGCGCCGATCGACGCAGCTGTCAGCGCGGACGGCAGCATGCTGGTGGCGGCCACCGGAAGGACTGTGGGCGTGTGGAACGCGGTGACCGGGGAGGCCATCCGCACGTTCACTCCTCACGACAACCACTCGTCGTCCTATTTCTCCCCGGTCCCGCTGCGGATCGCGGTCAGCGCGGACGGCAGTGTGGTCGCCTCCGGCAACGCCGACGGCACGGTTTTCCTCTGGGATACCGCGTCCGGCAAGCTCATCGCGGTAAAGCGGGTATCCACCTGGCCGATTCT
>DATMMA010000049.1:0-7055 GCA_035570295.1 Streptosporangiaceae bacterium | reverse complement strand
ATGTTCGGCACGGCCCAGGAGCAGATGGGGCCGCTCACCGCGCTGGTCAACAATGCCGGCGCCGTCGGCGAGCAGGCGCACATCGCCGAGCAGCACGAGGACGCGCTGAACCGGTTGATGCAAATCAACGTCGTAGGGCCGATGCTGTGCGCCAAGCACGCAGTGCGGGCCATGTCGACCGCGCGTGGCGGCAAGGGCGGATCGATCGTGACGATCGCTTCGCTTGCAGCCCAGGCTCCACCCGGAGACTGGGGCATAGTTCCGTACGAGGCCACCAAGGGCGCCATGGTGACGTTCGCGCGCGGCCTGTCCAACGAGGTCGCATCCGAGGGCATCCGGTCCAACAGCGTCTCTCCCGGACTGATCGAGACAGCGATGTCGGCTTCGACTCAGGGCGTTGAGGAGCTGGCAGAACGGAGCCCGGTGGGCAGGATCGGCCAGCCCGAAGAGATCGCGGCCGCCGTGTCGTGGCTGGTCTCGCCCGAAGCCTCATTCGTCACCGGCACCGACATCGCTGTCGCCGGCGGACTCTGACGCCTATTTTTCCTGGTACTGCCACTAGGCTTCAGTATTCCGAGCGCCCCGCGAGGCCGTCGCCGTTCCCGTCAACCAGCACCACCGCGTCATCCTCGTCGTGCTCGATCAGAAGGACGCGAGCGTACCTGGGATGCCATCCGCCGACCCTGATGATGGCCTCGGCCGACAGCACGCGCATCGCATCGTCCATGGCTGCGCCCCTCGCCTGGCTGAACTACACCTCAGCGAACTACGCATCAGCATCCTGAGCAAACCGTTTTGATGAGGCGTGTACCGGGACTCGGCCGGGCAGGCTTGAAGGATTGCCAACGTAAGCAGCGGCGAGACGCTTCGGTCGTCACCAGGCAAACATCCGACCGCAACGCGGTAATTGAGCAGATTTGCCGCTTCGCGACAGCTTCCACAGGTAGCGCAACTGTCGCCGTACCCGAAATCATCTGAAAGCGGGGGAGACGTGGCTAAAAATACGAGGGCTGCTACGCCGCGGCCCAGCAGTACAAGCAAGCGGCAAGCAGCAAGCGAGCCGCAAGCAGAGGGTCCCGCACGAGCGAAGCAGCGCGAGCGCGTAGCCGTCGTGGCGGCAGGTGCTGGCGCACGCGGCGCGTATGAGGCCGGCGCCCTGTCGATCATCCTGCCGGTGCTGGAGGAGACGGGCCAGCGACCGAACATGTTCATCGGCACTAGCGCTGGCGCGATTAATGCCGCCCTGTTCGCCTCACTGGCCCACTTGCCAGCGAAGCAGGCTGCGACCCAAGCACTGGATTTGTGGGGGAACATGAAGCAGTCCGAGGTGTTCCCCCCAGCCGTGCCCAGCGTGCTGGTAGCGGTGCCGCAGTACATCGCACGGTTGTTCGGCGTCGGGCAAGGCATGACGAGCCTGCTGAACACCAAGCCTCTCCTGAAGCTCCTGACCGACAAGCTGGACTGGGACCAGCTTCACCAGAACGTTGAGACGGGCAAGGTCGACGCCGTGGCCATCGTAGCGACGGCGACCTCGACGGACCGGACCTCCGTATTTGTCGAGCATTCCCCGTCGATTCCTGCCCTGCCGCGAAGCGATACTGACCGGGCCATCGACTACTACGAGCACGCCATTTCCGCCAATATTGTGCGGGCGTCCGCCGCTATCCCGGCGCTGTTCCCGCCAGTGCTACTCGGCGATCACGACAACGGCGACTGGTACGTAGACGGTGGTGTGCGGCTCAACGCACCGCTGAAGCCGGCCCTCTCTCTCGGGGCCGCCCGATTGGTCGTGGTGGCCACTGATCCGCTCGAGTATCTGCCAGTCATCCCTGGCCCGCAGGCCCCCGGGCCGCCGCCGAATATCCAGGATGAGGCCGCCGAGATCGGGCATGGTTTGATGGCGGACCGTATGGTCGAGGACGTTCGCACGCTCATGAAAGTGAACTCGCTCGCCAACGGCAAGGTGAGCCCGAGCAACGGCCGCAAGTACAAGCTGATCCCTTACATCTTTGCCGGCCCGACCGCCGGTCAAGTCGGCCAGCTGGGACAGGTAGCCGCGACTGTGCTCGAGAGTGAGTGCAGCGTGCTGAACGCGATCACTCACTTCGATCTGTGGCTATTCACCCGGCTGATTGGCCCGGTAAAGAGTCGCGGCGACATCATGAGCTATCTGCTCTTCGAGCCGGGGTTCGCGCAAGCCGCCATCCAACTCGGCCAGCAGGACGCACAGCGATACCTCGACAGCATGGGCTGGCCACCATCCACCGGCGACGGTTCTGTAGATATCTGGCGCACTACGCCCTGATTCGCCCCGCAGTGCGCAACACTTGCAGGTTCCGGCCTAGCGGAACGCCCAGCCAGACCACGACTCGACAGTTACCACGATCACCGGGCCGTCCAGGACCTGGCCGGCGTACTGCGGGTACTTGCTCTTGAGCAGTGCCCAGTGCCCGGCATGCTCCTCGCCGTACCGCTCGATCGTCGCGACACCGTCCGCCCGGGCCCACCACAGCTGCGCCCAGTCGTCGGCATAGTGATCCGCGAGCATGCTCACCCGCGGGTTCTCGGCTATGTTCCGCAGCCGCCGGAGGCTGGCGGACGACTTCGGCTTGTTGTCGATCCCGATGACCACGCGGCCGGAGCCGTCGACGGCGAACGTGCATGGCACCAGATGCGGCCGCGCGCCCGCGCCTGCCGTTGCGAGCCGCAGCACCGCAGAACCGGCGAACCGGGTCCGCGCATCGGCCGGGTCCAGGCGCATGAGGCGAGTCCTTCGCAGTAGCTCTGACGATTCCGATCATCGCAAAGGCGCGTTCCCGCCCTGGTCTCTTAGCTCACCTCATCGCGTGCACCCAGCAGCACCAGTCAACTACCGGGAACGCCCACTGCCTGTGCCGGTGTTCACCGGCTGATCTCGGGTAAGCACCGGGTGAACTGGCGATGACCGAACTCGAGAGGAGACTTGATGGCCACCGAGCGACAGAAGGAAGCCGCCAGGGAGAACATCGCCAAGGCCCGGGCGGTCCAGAGCGCCAGGGCGCATGGCGTCAAGATCCCGAAGCAAAGCAAGGGCCTGAGCACTGCCGAGGAGGACCGCCTGCCGGCCAAGGACTTCGCGTTCCCGAAGGAGCGCAAGGAACCGCTGGTAGACGCTAAACACGTCCGTAACGCGATCGCTCGCTTCGACCAGGTCGAAGGCGTCACCGATGCCGAGCGGGACAAGGCCTGGCAGAAGATTCTCAAAGCCGCCAAACGCTACGACGTCGATGTCTCAGAGGCAGACTGGCGGGACATGGTCAAGACCAGCAAGAAGGCACCGAAGCGGGTGAAAGCCACACGCTGACAGCTCCCCAGTCAGCCGGGTCAACAGTCAGCCGGGTGAACAGGGCCGAAAGTTTAAACCGCGACAGCCGGTAAGCAGTAGGCGCATGAGTAACACATCTCATGAGCCGAATCTGCCCCCGGCACGGCGGTCTTGGTCGCTGGCGATCGCGGGTCTCGGCGCGGTCGCATTGCTCGCGGCGTGCGGATCGGGCGCCACCGGCACCTCGGCCGGCTCCTCAACGAGCATGTCGTCGGCGCCAAGCGCCCTGCCAGCCGCGACTCCCTCGGTTTCTTGCGCGCAAGTAACGGCGCTGCGCACGGCCCTGGCGAACCTCGGCAACATCATTGTGAACGCCAGTACCGGCAGCCAGATGTCGGCTGAACTGACAACCATCGAGACGGCGCTAGTCGCGCTGAAGGGCGAGATCAGTTCTGCATTCTCGGCCGAGGCAGGCCAGATCAGCGCTGATCTGACCATGATCGGCAAACATGCGCGGGCGCTGGCGTCGCATCCGTCACCGGCAAACCTCCGTGCAACGACAACGGCCGTGCGCGAGCTGAAGACGGCTGCCGGGCCAGCGATCACGATAATGCGGACCGCCTGCCCGTCGTCCTGATGAGCGGACGCGGAGTAATTGCCCGAAGTGCTCAAGATAGGTTCCCGGCTGAGCCCGGAATGGCCTCGACGCTGGTATGAGCGTGGTGGGGATAGCCTCTGGCCATGCCGAGCTTCGAGATCACACCGATAGGTACGGTCCGGAACGACCGGACGGATGTCCAGCACACGGACAACTGGGGTGCCGTCCGCAGCACGATCACCATCGACGAGCGATTCGGCGAGGCGTGCCTCCAGGGCCTGGAGGGCTTCTCACACGTGGAAGTCCTCTTCGTCTTCGACCAGTTCCCGGAACGCGACGACTACCGCGAACCCCGTCCCTACCGCGGCCGCTCCGACCTCCCGTCGGTCGGCGTCTTCGCCGGCCGCGGCCCCGGCAGACCGAACCGCATCGGGGTAACGTGCTGCGCCATTGAATCCGTCCACGGCCGCGAACTGACGGTGGTGGGCCTCGACGCGGTCTCGGGCACCCCGGTCGTCGACCTGAAGCCGACCATGGCGGAGTTCCTCCCGGTGAACATCAAGCAGCCGGAATGGGTCAGCCGCCTGATGTCGGAGTACTTCCAGCCGTAAGCGCACTCATTCCGACGACGCGTACGGCATCGTGGCTCGGTTCGCGACGCCGCCCCGTCGGCCAGCCACCTCGTGATCTCTCACCCGGCCAGCGACGTTCAGACCGAGAAGGTCGCGGAGGTCGCGCGGCGCTACAACGAGTCCGTCATGACCGGGCAGACTCGCCGCAATGTCACCGAGGTGACCGCATTCTTCGGCGACTGGGAAATCCTGGAGCCTGGCGTGACGCAGACACCTGCCCGGCGGCCGGATCCGCATCCGCCTGTGACCGGCACAGTCTCGATGTGGGCGGGTGCCGCTCGTAAGCCGTAGCGCGTCGGTCGACATGGCCTTCCCCCAATTCCGGCCTATTCCAATCCCCGGCGCCGGGTCGCAGGCACCCTAGACCTATGACCCAAGGGCCAACGGACTCGCCGGCCGCGGCACCACCACTCCGTGTGGCGCTGACGCGCGTGGCTAGCCGCCTCTCGTTGCGGATTCCGGCGTGGCGGCGCTTCCGCGTCCGGCAGGAACTGCAGCTCGCAGGCGCGCTCTGGCGCGCCGACCCGGCCTTGGCGGCCGGCTGGTGGTCCCTGCTGACAATGCGCGGCCTGCTGCCTGCCGGGTTCGCGATCGCTTCCGGCGTCCTGGTCGCCGCGGTCGAGCATCACCAGGCCCTGGGTGCGCCCCTGGCAGTGGTCGGCATCGTATTCATCTTGATGCAGGTCCTGGGGCCGCTGCACACTGCGCTCAGCGCGAACCTCGGTGACCGTACCGCGGCCTATCTCTATGACGAGCTCACGGGGGCCTGCCTCGGCCCGCCGGGCATCGGCCATCTGGAAGACCCTGAGCTGGCGGCGGACCTCCAGGTCGCCCGGGATTTCGACCGAGGCATGACGGCGCCGCCGCTGTCGGTATCGATGGACTTCATCGCTACCGGCCTGGTTGACATGGTCGCCGGGCTCGCCCAGGCGGCGGTCCTGTTCGGTTTCGCATTCTGGGCTCCTCCCGTGCTAGCCGCAGCCTGGCTCTCGACGCACTGGCTGCTCCGCGAGAGCGCGGTCTGGAAGGATCGCAACACCGACGAGGTGCGCCAAGCGCAACGGGATGCCGAGTACGCCTACCGCCTGGCCGTCGACCCGCCGGCTGCGAAGGAACTGCGCATTTTCGGCCTCCCGGACTGGGTGCTCGACCGCTTCGTTATCAGTCGGCGGCGCCTGCACGAGCTGCAATATCAGGCCACCCGGATGCGAGAACGGTCAGTCGTGGGCGCGATGCTGATTGTCCTGGCGGCGAACGTCGGCGTCTTCTGGCTGCTCGGCGCGGCCGCGCTCGGCCACCGGATAGGGCTCGGCCCGCTCGTCGTGTACGCGCAGGCAGCTGTCGGCACCTCGATGATCGCCTTCGGCGGGCTCAACTGGGCACTCGACGGCGCCGCCGCTCCGGTCGCCGCAGTCGGCAGGCTCAAGGCCGCGACAGCTCGCGCCGGAACGGTCACGTCGGGCTCACTGCCCGCCGCCGGGATGCCATTAGCGCAGATCCGATTCAGGAACGTCAGCTTCGCCTACCCGGCGGCGCCCGACCGGCCAGTGCTGTCCGGCCTCGACTTGGACATCCCGGCCCGCAGCTCGCTGGCCATCGTCGGGCTCAACGGTGCCGGGAAAACCACGCTGGCCAAACTGTTGTGCCGGCTCTACGACCCGCAGTCCGGATCGATCGAGGTCGACGGCACTGACTTGAAGGACCTGGACCTGGCCTCTTGGCGGCAGCAGGTGACGGCGGTGTTCCAGGACTTCGTGCGGTTCGAGCTGACGCTGCGGGAGAACGTGATCCCTCGTCTGGCTGCCACCGCCAAGCCCAGCCAGTTCGATCCCGCCGCTACCGCCGCGCTTCACGCTTCCGGCGCCGCAGGCCTGGCGAGCCTGGATACCGTCCTCGCCAAGGGATATACCGGCGGCACCGAGCTGTCCGGCGGCCAGTGGCAGCGGGTCGCGCTGGCTCGCGCGATGGCGGCGGTCCATCTCGGCGCCGGACTCGTGCTGCTCGACGAGCCGACAGCTCAGCTTGACGTGCGCGGCGAGGCGGAGATCTTCGAGAGTGTGCTGGCCGCGACCCGGTCATGCACGACGATCCTCATCTCACACCGCTTCTCGACGGTCCGGCACGCAGACCGGATCGCGGTCATCGAGGACGGCGCCGTCGCGGAGCTCGGCAGCCACGACGAACTGATGGAGCTGCATGGCCGGTACTGGACGATGTTCACGCTGCAGGCGGAACGGTTCGCGACTGGCACGCCCGAGGAAGGCGAGGAAGGGGTGATCTTCGATGTCCTCGCCTGACCAGGCAGCTTCCGCTGAGGATTCCGCGGACAGCTTGCCGCCCGCGCTGTCCTCAATGTGGCGGCTATGCCGGCTTGGCTACCGCTACGAGCCGGCGCTCATGGGCACCGCGTTCGTCCTCGCCCTCGTTGCGGCTGTCCCGGATGCGCTGCTCGCGGTGTGGTTCAAGCTTCTCGGCGAAGGGCTGCTCGAGCGCAAGCCGGGCCTGCTGGAATTCGCCGTCG
>DATMMA010000048.1:0-43136 GCA_035570295.1 Streptosporangiaceae bacterium | reverse complement strand
ACCAACGCCTGCCTGACCGCGCTGGCCAGGCGGAAACGGCGGGAGCTGCCGTCCGGCCGCTACGACCCCGAACCGGATCCCTCCGTGTTCCCCGCGGCGGCGGGGCCGGAGGTCGCCTGGCTTGACCCGGTGCCCGAGCCGGCCGCGCCGCAGGCCAGGGCCCTGCTCGACCAGTACATCGCGGCGTTCGAGAACGCGGACGCCGCCGCGCTTGAGCGGCTGCTCGTGCACGACGCCATCCTGGAGGCGACGCCGTTGCGCACCTGGTTCGCCGGCCGCAAGACCTGCGTGCCATTCCTGCGCAACCACGTCCTGGGATCGCCCGGTGACTGGCGCATGCTGGCCACCAGCGCCAACGGGCAGCCTGCCGCAGCGGCCTACACGCGTGACCAGGACGGGAATTACCAGCCGTACGGAATCTGCGTACTCACCGTCACCAGTGCAGGCATCCGCCGGGTCTCCTCCTTCGGCGACCCAAAGCTGGTAACCGTGTTCGGGTTCCGGCCGGACATGGCACTAGCAAAGGACGCTGAACCGGCTCCCTCCCGGTGCCTCAAAGATGGCGGGACGGGCGGGCACTCGAGCAAGCCCGGAGACGTTCGAGCATGCCGTGCGGCGAAGCTTCTAGACGGGCAAGGCTTGTGAGCGATTCCTTTTCCGTTCTCGCCAGGTCTTCCTGGGTGTAGATAAGCCGGTCTTTTCACGCAAGTTAACCGGCTGCCCTGACCTCCGGCCGATCACACCAAAACAACAGGAGCTACAGGAATGACCATAAAAGATAAGAATGTCCTAGTAACCGGGGCCAACCGTGGCATCGGGCAGGCACTGGCAGCCGAAGCCCTGGCCAGAGGCGCCAGGCGAGTGTATGCCGGCACCCGCCAGCCGCTGGCACACTCAGACGACCGGGTGACGCCCCTGGACCTGGACATCACCAGCGCGGCGCAGATCCAGGAGGCTGCCGACCAGGTCGGGTCGCTGGACATGCTGATCAACAACGCCGGCATTGCCATGCCTGACGACCTGACTGACCCCACCGCGCTCGAACGCCACCTGACCGTCAACCTCTTCGGCACCTACGCCGTGACCCGGGCCTTCCTGCCTGCGCTGACCCGTACCCGCGGCGCCATCGTCAACATCCTGTCGGTGAACTCCCTCGCTCCCTTGCCGCACATCATCCCGGGCTACTCGGTCTCGAAGGCAGCCGCGTTCTCCTTGACCCAGTCGCTGCGCGCTCTCCTGGCCGCGCAGGGGGTCAAGGTTCACGCGGTCCTGCCCGGCCCGGTAGATACCGACATGACACGAGGATTCACCATCCCCGGCAAGGCCTCCCCGGAGTCGGTCGCGCTGGCTATCTTCAACGCGATCGACAACGGGGAGGAGGACATCTTCCCCGACCCCGCCTCAGCGCCCATGGCTGATAGCTGGCGCAACAGCGCGGCCAAGGCACTCGAGCGCCAGCTCGCGCAGCTAGCACCCGTCAGCGCATAAGCGAAAGGAGGGCAGGCACCGGGCCGCGCCGGGCTTTCCGTCCAGGTGTTACGACAAGCGCTCCAGCAGCCGCGTCAGGGCGTTCATCGCACACTTGACCATCACATCTTGGCATTGTGATCAGGGACGACTGTCGCGTCCATTCGCCGCTCAGAGCGGACGGACGGATTGTCGCGTGTCTGCGAGCTGCTGGAAGTGGCGATGCGCGGACTGGACGGCGCTGGCGCCTTCTCCGACGGCCACAGCCACTCGCTTCGTTGATCCGTGGCGGACATCCCCCGCGGCGAACACGGCGGCCACGCTGGTCTCCATCGGCAGCGGCGGCCGAGCCAGGGACCAGCCATTCGGCAGGCCGCCGGCCGGGACAAGGTCCGGACCGGTGAGCAGGAAGCCAGCATCGTCTCGTGCCAGCGTGTCAGGCAGCCAGTCCGTACGTGGCTGTGCGCCAGCCAGGATGAACAGTGCGGACGCTTCGACGTCCTCAGTGCGGCCGGTTGCCGAGTCGTAGAGAGTGAGCTGTTCCAGGCGGCCGGCACCGCCGGCACGGGTGACCTCAGTGTTGGGACGGATGTTGACGTTCGGCAGCTCGCCGATCTGGTCGATCAAGTAACTAGACATGGTCGCGGAAAGAGAACCACGGCGGACGACGATGGTGACGTGCTCGGCGTATCTTGCCAGATAGACCGCAGCCTGGCCGGCCGAGTTGCCGCCGCCGACGATGTACACCGTGCGGCCGCGGGTGGCGGGTACCTCACAGAGTGAGGCTCCGTAGAACACGCCGGCGCCGATCAACCCCTCGACGCCAGGCGCGCTCAGCCGCCGGTACTGCACGCCGATACTGATCACCACGGCGTCGCTGGTCACTCGGCTGCCGCCCGCCAGCGTGATCAACTGCTGCCCACCGCGAGCGCCGAGTCCGGTGGCGCGGTCGAATACCATTTCGGCGCCGAACTGCACCGCGTGGATCGGTACCCACTCCATGAGAGCCTTGCCGCTGACCCCCCACGGGAAGCCGAGATAGTTGCGGATCATGGAGGTGGTTGCTGCCTGGCCGCCGACCGTCTCACTCTCCACGACCAGGGTGTGCAGCCCTTCGGAAGCGCTGGACAGTGCCGCCGACAGACCAGCCGGACCCGCACCGATCACCGTCACGTCGTAGTGGCGAGCGTCAGGCCGGCTTCGTAGCCCCAGCGCCTCCGCGATCTCCGGGACTGACGGATCGACTTGAACGCGCCCGTCGAAATACACACATACTGGCAGCTGTGTTCCGTCCTGACGAGCCAGTTCGAGTAGCTGCCGACCTCGCGGCGAATCCGGCGGGAAGCATTGAAACGGGACAGCATTTCGGTAAAGCTCATCGCGCAGTCGGTGAGCGTACGGCGCGTCGGGCTCCATGACGACACGCATCGCACACACGCCCGGTTGTTCGGTCGCCTGGACCCATCTGTCCAGCAGCATGCCGATACGCGGATACAGCCTGTGATCGGCCGGATCCCATGGCCGCACCAGGATCATGTCGGCTCGCCCGAGAGCCATCGCGTGCAATATCGACTGTTCAGCGGAGCGGTCGAAGGCAGCACAGACCAGAGCGCGCCCAGCGAGCGGATACAACTCGTGCGCCCGCTCCAGGAACTGCTCGCCGGCCATGTGCTGCATCCGCTGAGCCGCAATGATGACCGCGACCGGCTTGTCACGCTCCCGCAGCTGCTGAAGAACGGACAGGCCGCGTTCGGGCTGGGTCTCCGCGACGATCTGATAGTCGGCGCCCAGCCTCCGCTTCAGCGCTCGCCACAATGCGTCGAGCGCCTCGCGTTCCTCATCGACGAGAAGGAACGCCGGCCTGGCCGCCTCGTTCATAGCGCAGGCAATCCATCCCCTTGGCCGCTCCAAACTGCATTGCTACCCCTTGGCGACGCCGGCCAACAGTTCGTTAGCTGGAGGATGCTGCGTAGATCTCACATGCCGGGCCGATATCTCATAGCGGCCTGCCACGTCCAAAAGCGACGTCTCACTCCTCGGTGACGACTGTGAGCGTCTCTTCGTCTATCAGTCGGCATCGCCTTGGAGGCTGGTGGACGGGACCGGAGCGGCCTGCACGTCAGCGACGATGCACGTGATGTTGTCCGGGCCGCCACCGGCGATCGCGAGCGCGATGAGGTCTTGAGCCGCCTGGTCGGGGTCGGCTACCGTGCGCAGCACGGCAGCGATACCGTCGGCGTCCGCGACCTCATGCAGCCCGTCGGAACACAACAGGTAGCGGTCGCCGCCCTCAACCTCGCGCAGCCGCAGGTCCGCGTCGTACTCCTTGTTCGCCACGAGCGCTCGCAAGATTAGGCTGCGCTGCGGGTGCGAGGCGACCTCGGCTGGTGTGATCTTGCCGTCGTCGAGCAGCGATTGCACCACCGTGTGGTCGTGGGTGATCTGGTACAGCCCACCGTCACGCAGCAGGTAAGCGCGCGAGTCCCCGATGTGCACGAGGCCGAGCTGCGACCCGGAGACCACGAGCGCGGTCAGGGTGGTGCCCATGTCCGCGAGCGACGCGTCGCTGGCGGCCATGTGCCGCAGCGTGCTGCCCGCCGTGCGCACCGCGTGGTCGAGCGCATCGAGCAGCTCACCCGCCGGTATCTCAGTGTCAAGCGGCCGGAGCGCGTCGATCACGGCTGCGCTGGCCACCTCACCGGCCGCGTGGCCGCCCATGCCGTCCGCCACGGCGAGCAGCCGGGCGCCGGCGTAAGCCGAGTCCTCGTTGACTTCCCGCTGCAAGCCGATGTCGGACCGGACGCCGCACCGGATGACGAGCTGTTCGTTGTTTTCGGACATGGACGTGCCCCTTCCGGACAGATATCCGACGAGGAACGTGGCGAGATCTCGCCTGGCCGACATCTCCGCCTCGACCTGTCGCCAGTACGCAGCCAGGTCAGCTGCGGCCTCGATGCGCGGCATGCTGGAAACGGACTGGATCCGCGCCAGCGGCATGCCAAGCCTGCGCAGCCACGCGACCAGCCTGGCCTGCTCTAGCTGACCTGGGGCGTAGCGGCGGTATCCGGTGACCGGGTCCACCTCCGCGGGGCTGAGCAGGCCGAGCTCGTCATACAGGCGGAGGGCCTTCGGGGAAAGCCGGGACGCGCGGCCGAACTCTCCGCTCGTCGTCAGCGCCACGTATGCCTCCTTGCGCCGGACGGTGCCCGGCGGCAGCAGCATGCGGCCTGCCCCAAGGGCGAGGTCAAGCCGCCGTCTCTGCAGGCTAGCCGGGCTGATCGGGGATTGTGCCCCCGGAGCTGCAACGACGAAGCGAATCAGGCTCGCCACGGCCGATACGGGCAGAAGACGCGTAGACGTCCAGCGGGTCAGCGAGACTGGCTGCGGCGGGCAATCGCAGCGAAATCGGCCTCAACGAAGGAATCTAGCAACGATGAAGGTGGCCGCACTTAAGACCGAACTCATAACTGCCGGGGCTACCGAGTTGCTAGCCCTCTTGGAGCGCGTGATCAATGACCTCGAAGAAGGCAGCGTCGTCGCCATTACTTCCAAGATCGTTTCCCTGTGCGAGAGCAGCGTCATCCCGTGCGACCAGATCGACAAGGAAGAGCTGGTAGTCCGCGAGTCCGACCTCTACCTGCCCGCCAGCCTGAGCAAGTACGGCCATCACTTCACCATCACCAACAACACGCTCATCCCGATGGCCGGCGTGGATGAGTCCAATGGTGACGGGCAGTACGTCCTCTGGCCGGAGGATGCCCAAGCCACCGCCAACCAGGTCCGGGGCTGGGCTAAACAGAGGTTCGGGCTGAGCCAGATCGGCGTCATCATTACTGACAGCACCTGTCACCCTCTCCGCCGCGGTACCAACGGGATCATGCTGGCCTACAGCGGCTTCCGGGCGCTCAACGACTACGTCGGCCGACCGGACTTGTTCGGGCGGCCCTTCACCGTCTCCCAGGCCGATGTGGCGGGCGGCCTAGCGGCGGCGGCCGTGCTGCAGATGGGCGAAGGTGCCGAGCAGACCCCGATCGCTATTCTCACCGAGCTGCCCTTCGTCCACTTTCAAGACCGCGACCCGACTGCCGAGGAACTGGCCGCCGTCATCATCCCCTTGGAAGAGGACCTGTTCGCCCCCTTCCTGACCAGCGTGCCGTGGCGCACCGGAACACGACGCCAGCGGACCGAGAACTGAACGGTTCGGGCTAGGTTCGTCCTATGGCGATCGCGCGATTCAAGGACCTGTGCGTAGACGCAAGCGACCCGGCCAGGCTAGGCGCTTTCTGGGCCGGGGTGCTCGACCGCACCTGGGAGCCGAAGCAGGATGGTGCGGGGCTAATCTCCGGGCCGACGCCCCAGCACACGATCTGGATTAACCAGGTTCCCGAGGCAGCGTCCGTCAAGCACCGGGTCCACCTGGACATATACGCGACGGACCTGGCGGACCTGGAAGCGCTGGGCGGGACCGTCGTGGAGCCGTTGCACGGCTCGCGGACCTGGACGGTCATGGCAGATCCGGAAGGCGGCGAGTTCTGTGCGTTCCTGCGTGCGGAGACTCTGACTGAGCGCCTGCACGGCCTGGTTGTGGACAGCGCCGACCCGGCAGCACAGGCCCGGTGGTGGGCCGAGATCTACGGCGTCGCCGTAACCGACAACGAGCGATGGTTCACGCTCGAAGGCGTGCCGGGCATGCCGATCCTCACCATGGACTTCGTTCCAGTGCCCGAGCCGAAAACGGTGAAGAACCGCATCCACTGGGACGTCACGGTGCCGGACGTGACGCCACTCGTCGAGGTCGGCGCCACGGTGCTGCGCGAGCCGGACGAGGAGATCGACTGGCACGTGCTCGCGGACCCAGAAGGGAACGAGTTCTGCGTCTTCACGGGCTGAGCACGCAGAGATCGGACCCACTGACAGGCTGCTGCTAACGCGCTCGTCCCCACCGCATCCTGAACCGACGCAAAACCTGCCTCATGTGCTCGTCGGGCGAGGCCACGATGCACGCGGTGCGGCCACAGAGGGCCGCCGTAGATGAAACCCGTATAACCCTGAAGCAGGGTGGCACCGGCCCGAATCCGCTCCCAGGCATCGTCCGGCGTATCGATTCCGCCCGCCGCTACGAGTACCAGGCGGTCTCCGACTCGATCCCGCAGCCTCCGCAGAACGTGCAGTGCTCGCGGCCGTAGCGGCGGGCCGGACAGGCCGCCAGCCCCGGCGGCCGCGATCTCAGCCGCTGAACTGGTCAGGTGATCCCTGCTGACCGTCGTGTTAGTCGCGATGATCCCGGCGAGGCCGAGCTCGAGCGCCAAGTCGGCGACTGCGTCGATGTCCTCGTCCACGAGGTCTGGCGCGATCTTCACCAGAAGCGGAATCTTGCTACGGCCGACCGATTGCAAGGCGCCGTGCACGGCAGCGATCAGAGCACTCAGTTCACTAACGGCCTGCAGATCGCGCAGCCCCGGCGTGTTGGGTGAGCTGACATTGATGACCAGGTAGTCGGCGCCAGGAGCGACCAGCCGCGCGCTATGCGCGTAATCGTCGGCTGCCGCAGACTGTTGCGTGACCTTTGTCTTGCCGATGTTGGCTCCGACCGTCACCCCGCGGCCAGAATCCGGCCTGGAAGGAAGCCGAGCCGAAGCCGCTGCGGCACCGTGGTTGTTGAAGCCCATCCGGTTGACCAGCGCCCGGTCGACGGGCAGTCGGATCAGCCGCGGCTTCGGATTACCGGGCTGTGGCTCCGCCGTCAACGTGCCTACCTCGACGAACGCGAATCCAAGAGCACCGAGGGCGCGAACGCCGACGGCGTCCTTGTCGAAGCCCGCCGCCAAGCCCAGCGGGCCCGACAGCTCCCGGCCGAACGCGTGGACCCGAAGCACCGGATCGCGCGGTGCTAGCCAGTGCCGGAGCAGCCACACACAACCCGGCACCGCGGCGGCGCAGCGGATCAGCGCGAACCCGAGCCGGTGTGCGGCTTCGGCAGGCATTCGCCGGAACACGACGGAGAACAACAGCTTGTACATGGCGTTCCTCACCCATCATCCGCCCATGCCGACCCTGCCGCGCGACCGCGGTCATACGGCGAGCCGAGGAGGCCGCGAACAGCGGGAGACCGCTCTTGTGCCCCCGCGACCGCCATTCAGGAGAGTTCCCGTGGCTGCGAGTGAGGAGCAGGCCAACCGCACCTGACTATCCAGCCCGTACCAGCCGAATCCGCCACGATCGCGACGCTGGCCACCGAGAACTTCAAGCCAGGGCGCGCCGCACTCCGGCGGGAGCCGCTGGACTGCGGACGTCCTTAAGAACTAACTGTGCCTATTTGCTCCGTCCGGCAACCAGTGCGCGCTTCCCCGTTGCCCGAACGCGCAGCGGATTAGCATGAGCAGGTGACCCCGGCGGTGAAGCCACGACATACGCTCGGCCGCGATTTCTGGTTCTATTTCGGCGGACAGCTGATCTCGCAGGTGGGTAGCTCTTTCACCCTTTTCGCCCTGCCGTTACTCGTCTTCAAGCTCACGCACTCTGCGACAAACCTTGCCCTGACGACCGCGTCGAACATCTTGCCCTACCCGCTGTTTGGGCTGGTGCTAGGCGCCATGGTGGACCGGGTCAATCGCAAGCGGATGATGCTGCTCACCGACGTGGCCCGCGGGTGCGTGATCCTGGCTCTACCGCTGCTAGCCCTGTCTGGCACGCTGCGCGTCCAGGCCATTTACTCCGTGGCGTTCGTTCAGTCGACGCTGGGGATCCTTTTCGACTGCGGTGAGTTCGCGGCGATCCCCAGCCTCGTTGGTCGCGACGACCTGGTCGCTGCCAACGGGCGGATAATGGCTACCAACTCGGCGGGCCAGGTCCTCGGGCCGATTCTCGCGGGTGTCCTGGTCACCCTTATGTCGCCGGCCGACCTGTTGTTCTTCGACGCAGCCAGCTTCCTCGTCTCGGCCGCGTCCCTGGCTGTCATCAGGCGCAGTTTCAACGCCCCCAATCCTCGTACCCCACCCGGCGTCGGCGTATCCGGCCTGTTCGCTGACGTCCGGGCCGGCCTGAAGTACGTCTGGTCGAATCCGCTGCTACGGAGCATCTCGCTCATGATGGCGCTAATCAACTTCGTGAGCGCGACCGAGAACAGCCAGCTCGTTCTATTTGCCAAGCGAGTGCTCGGCGCCACCGACAGCGAGGTTGCCGTGCTCTTCGCAGCTGGGGCGGCCGGCGTGGTGATCGTCAGCATGGCGGCCGCACCAATTCGCAGGCGACTGACGTTCGCCGTGACCGCGCTCGGCGCCCTGGTCGTCAGCGGGCTTGCCGTGACGGCCATGGCCCTCATCGGCTCCTACCCAGCCGCGCTCGTGCTGTGGGCCATGTCGGCCGGGTTCGGCCTGCTGCTCAACATCAATACTGGGTCGCTGCGCCAGGCGATCGTGCCCAGCCACCTGTACGGCCGGATCATCAGCGTGGCCGGCGTGCTGGCGTGGTCAGCCATCCCGCTCGGTGCGCTTGCAGGCGCGGCCGCGATCCAGCTATCCGGAAGCGTCGCCGACGTCTACGCGGTGACCGGGGGCCTCACGGCTCTCATCGCGTTGTCGTTCGTGTTCAGTCCCGTCCGCCATGGCGACCGTTACCTGGCCGAGGCGGCTGCTCGTGCAGCCGCGCCAGCAGACCCGACGGTGGTTGCGGCTGACTAGTCGCAGTACGGGGGGTAAAAGTCATGCCAGCTGACCTGAGCGCCGATCCGCAGGTGATTCCATACCTGCTCTACGCTGACGCCGGCGCAGCCGTGGACTGGCTGGTCAGCACCTTCGGATTCACGTGCCGTGCCCGGCATACCAGGCCGGATGGCACGGTCAGGCACGCCGAGCTAGAGCTGGACCGGGGCGGAGTCATCATGCTCGGCTCACCAGGTGAGGGCTATGTCCCTCCCGCCAGGCTGGGCGGGAAGACGGCGCTCATCCGGATCACCGTCGCGGACCTTCGCGGCCATCGGGACCGTATCGGCGCAGGCATCGACGCGTCGGTCATCGAGCCCGGACCGCCTGGCTGGATCTCGTACTCGGTGACCGATCCCGAGGGCCATCAGTGGTACTTCACCGAGCAGGTAGGTTCGCCGGACTAGGACCTCCGGCCGGGCAGGCCCGCGGTCTGCACGCAGTCCGTAACGACGCAAAATCCGCCCTCGTGCTCGAACGCGGTTGTCATCAGGTGCGCGCTGACAAACTGGCCGGACTGCCCGGTGCCGCTGTCGTTGATGTAGAAACCCATCAGTGCGCCGTCGTAACGGTCGCGGGCGATGCCGGTAATGGTGACGGCATGGTTGGCCTGGCCGTGACTGAGCCCGCGCGGGTCACTCCACAGCACTCCGGCGTTGACCATCGCGATGACGCCGTGACCGAGCTGCACCGCGAGCGCAAGCCGCTCGACGGGCTGAGCCTGCTCGGCGTGGGCCGGAACGCCGTAATCGGTCAGGATCGCTGCTTGCTCGGCCGGCAGCGTCCAGCCGGACTGATCCGGCCGCCCCGGCACCACGTGCAGTTCCTGGCGGCGCATAGCGTGCAGGAAGGTATCGGCCTCGGTCAGTCGCACGCCGAACTGATTCAATACGCCGGCACAGCTGACGATGCCACAGTCGCCACAGTCATGCTCGGGATTGTCGCCTTGCAGGTGGTTGAACGCGGCGTAGCCGCGGACGTCGCCAATGGTCAGGCACGGCCGGCCGTCGGGCAGCCGACCTGGCAGCACCGGGACGCCGACAGCTGCATTACGCAGCCAACCCGTAGTCTCATCATCCGGGCTGTCCGCGGCCAGGATGTCGGTGCCGTCGTGCTCCACTGATCCCCGCGCGATTCTCGTGCGGTCCCGTTGGGCCCGTCAGCCGTCGGTCGTCGGCTCTTATCTGACCAGATGTACCTTGAATCAGCAATATCAGTAAAGATTGGGGTCTTCCAGTGAGAGCTCCCGGCTGCTTAGCGCGATGCGCTAGGCGAACGGGCTTCTGCGTTGACCCGTTGCCCGGTTACGCTCGGACCAGCGCGAGTAGCGCCGCAGGGACGGCCGACATGTCACCCTGAAGGTGCCGTACACTATGCGGGGTTCGCCTGCGCTCGTAGCTCAACGGATAGAGCATCTGACTACGGATCAGAAGGTTGGGGGTTCGAGTCCCTCCGAGCGCGCCAGGTCACAGGCATCTACCAGCTCAGACACGGCCTTCTTGCTAACGGTTTTGCTAACAGCAACCATTAAACGGACCCGATCTGGCGGCGTCCAGGTCGACGGGATCCGGCGCAGGTAAGGCAGCTCGCTGGCGCCGCGGCTGACGCTTGTGACCCGAAGGGACGGTCGGTCAGCTAGCGGGTAGGGCCTCATCCTCTAGCCGCCCGTAATCATCGTCCAGGCGAACGATGTCATCCTCGCCGAAGTAGTCACCATGCTGAACCTCAACGAACACCAACGGGACAGAGCCGGTGTTCTGAATCCGGTGGGCAGCGCCGCGCGGGACATCGACGGAGTCCCCGGGCCACGCCTCGATGGTGCCGTCGTCTAAGGTGATCACGCCTTGCCCTGCGACCACGAACCAGTGCTCGGCGCGGCGCTGGTGCCGCTGGTAGCTCAGCCGCTGGCCGGGGCGGACCTCGATCGTCTTGACCTTGAAGCGATCGCCCTCGGCCAAAACGGTGAAGGAACCCCACGGGCGTTCTGCGTGCTCGATCACCGGACCATCCTGCCCGATCGGCGCTACGGCGGGATAGCTGATCTTGCTAACGGATTTGCCAACAGCAGCTATGGACAACTCCGGACACGGATCAGAAGGTTGGGGTTCGAGTCCGTCCGAGCGCGCCCGGATCCGCGCCGCCGAGCCAGCGCAGTGTGCCCGACAGATAAAATGCACCGGTGACCAGCACACCCGCCGAGGCGCAGCACCTGCGCGACCTTGCGCGGCTGCGCCGTGTCCGCGACCGGATCGACCGAGAGTACGCGCAGCCGCTGGATGTCGAGGCGCTGGCCCGCGGCGTGCACATGTCGGCAGGGCACCTCAGCCGCGAGTTCCGGCTCGCTTACGGTGAGTCGCCGTACGGGTACCTTATGACACGGCGCATCGAACGGGCGATGGCACTGTTGCGACGAGGCGACCTCAGCGTCACCGATGTCTGTTTCGCGGTCGGCTGCTCGTCGCTGGGCACCTTCAGCACCCGCTTCACCGAGCTGGTCGGCATGCCGCCCAGCACCTACCGGCGCCTTGCCGCCCGCGCTACGGCAGGGATGCCGTCGTGCGTGGCCAAACAAGTGACCAGACCGATCAGGAATCGAGAAGCGTCCGCTGGTTCGCTGTCGCCATACTCCTGACGAGGCGCAAATCGACAGCCTGGGCGCTCGGGCAGTCGGCTTCCGGGCTTGCCCTTCGTTAAGCCCGACAATCCCGCCGGGTCGATGTGACCCACGACGTCAGGAGTAATCATGACCGGCTCGTCCACTGAGGGAATCAAGACCGTGCTGCATCCTGTCTCCGACCTGGAGAAAGCCAAAGCCGTGTACTCCGCTCTGCTGGGGACGCCCCCGCAGCACGATGCGCCCTACTACGTCGGCTTCGATGTCGCGGGCCAGCACATCGGCCTGGTGCCAGGAGGCGCAGCGCAGGGCATGACCTCGCCGGTGGCTTACTGGCACGTGCCGGACATCGAGGCGAAGCTGGCCGAGGTGACCGCCGCAGGTGCCGCCGTAAAGGAGGCACCCCGCGATGTCGGCAACGGCCGCCTGGTGGCTACTGTCACCGACCCCGACGGCAATGTCCTCGGGCTGCTCCAGGACCGGTGAGTGCCCGCCCGCGCTCCCGCACTCAGCGCTGTCGCGACACCGAGCACCGGTCACCCACGACGTCGATGTCTGGGTGGCCGGCGTCTCGGTTCGCTGGCCCTCAAAGATGATCACACCGGCCGGGGCAGCGCCGACGGGAATGACGCAGGCTGCGACGCCTAAGGAGACACGATGAGCATGGCCACGACCACGGACACGCAGTCGCCCGCGCTGGAGGCTGGTGGCGATAGTCACGATCTGATCCGCGTGCACGGGGCGCGCGAGAACAACCTCAAGGACGTCAGCGTCGAGATCCCGAAGCGCAGGCTGACCGTCTTCACCGGTGTCTCGGGCTCAGGCAAGAGTTCTCTGGTGTTCGACACGATCGCTGCGGAGTCGCAGCGGCTGATCAACGAGACCTACAGCGCCTTCGTGCAGGGCTTCATGCCGACGCTAGCGCGGCCAGACGTCGACGTGCTCGAGGGATTGACGACCGCGATCATTGTCGATCAGCAGCGGATGGGCTCCGACCCCCGCTCCACGGTCGGCACCGCCACCGACGCCAACGCCATGCTGCGTATCCTCTTCAGCCGGCTCGGGCAGCCGCGCATCGGCTCGCCCAAGGCGTTCTCCTTCAACGTAGCCTCAATCAGCGGAGCGGGTGCTGTCACGCTCGAGCGCGGCGGGAAGACTGTGAAGGAGCGACGCAGCTTCAGCATCACCGGCGGCATGTGCCCGCGTTGCGAAGGCCGGGGCACGGTCACTGATATCGACCTCACCGAGCTCTTCGACGACTCCAAGTCACTCAACGAGGGCGCGATCACTGTCCCTGGTTACAAGGGGGGCGGCTGGAACTCCCGGCTTTACAGCGAATCGGGCTTCGTCGACCCGGACAAGCCGGTCCGCAAGTACACCAAGCAGGAACTACACGACTTCCTCCATCACGAGCCGGTCAGAATGAAGATCGCGGGCATCAACATGACCTACGAGGGGCTGGTCCCGCGGATCCAGAAGTCCATGCT
This sequence comes from Streptosporangiaceae bacterium, assembly GCA_035570295.1. GTDB lineage: Bacteria > Actinomycetota > Actinomycetes > Streptosporangiales > Streptosporangiaceae > JAJYUU01. The sequence goes on along the minus strand of DATMMA010000048.1, from coordinate 29,868 downwards.
GTCCAAGGACAAAGAGGCGATGCAGCCGCACATCCGCGAGTTCGTGGAGCGCGCGGTCACCTTCACCGCGTGCCCGGACTGCGGCGGCACCCGGCTCACCGAGGCGGCCCGATCGTCGAAGGTCAAGGGGATCAGCATCGCCGACGCGTGTGCGATGCAGATCAGCGACCTGGCCGAATGGATCCGTGGCCTCGACGAACCGTCCATGACGCCATTGCTGGCGACCCTCGGGCAGACCCTCGACTCGTTCGCCCAGATCGGGCTGGGCTACCTATCGCTCGACCGGCCGACCGGCACGCTGTCGGGCGGCGAGGCGCAGCGCGTCAAGATGATCCGCCAGCTCGGCTCGTCACTCACCGACGTCACCTACGTCTTCGATGAACCGACCATCGGGCTGCACCCGCACGACGTCCAGCGAATGAATGACTTGCTGCTACGGCTTCGCGACAAGGGCAACACGGTGCTCGTCGTGGAGCACAAGCCCGAGCTAATCGCCATCGCCGACCACGTCGTAGACCTCGGCCCGCACGCCGGCCCCGAGGGCGGCGAGGTGGTCTTCGAGGGCACCGTCGAGGGACTGCGGGCCAGCGGAACCCTCACCGGCCGCCATCTCGACGACCGGGCCGCCTTCAAGGAGACCGTCAGGACGCCTGCCGGAGCGCTGGAGATCCGCGGTGCGACAGAGCACAACCTGTGCGATGTCGGCGTCGACATTCCGCTCGGGGTACTTGTCGTCATCACTGGCGTCGCCGGCTCCGGCAAGAGCTCGCTCGTGCAGAGCTCAATCGCCGGCCGCGAGGGTGTGGTGTCAATCGACCAGGGTGCGATCCGCGGCTCGCGACGCAGCAACCCGGCGACTTATACCGGACTGCTCGACCCGGTCCGCACTGCTTTCGCGAAGGCCAACGGCGTGAAGCCAGCGCTGTTCAGCGCCAACTCCGAGGGTGCCTGCCCCAACTGTAACGGCGCCGGGGTCATCTACACCGACCTGGCGATGATGGCCGGCGTCGCCACCACTTGTGAGGAGTGTGAGGGGAAGCGGTTCGAGGCGTCGGTGCTGGCGTACCACCTCGCGGGCCGCGACATCAGCGAGGTGCTCGCGATGTCGGTGACCGAGGCCGGGGAGTTCTTCAGCGTCGGCGAGGCGCGCACGCCGGCCGCGCACGCCATCCTTGACCGGCTCGCCGATGTGGGGCTCGGCTACCTGAGCCTCGGCCAGCCGCTCACTACGCTGTCCGGCGGCGAGCGGCAGCGGCTCAAGCTGGCCACCCGGATGGCCGAGAAGGGCGGCGTCTACGTCCTCGACGAGCCAACTTCCGGCCTCCACCTCGCCGACGTCGAGCAGCTGCTCGGCCTGCTCGACCGGCTGGTCGACTCCGGCAAATCGGTCATCGTCATCGAACACCACCAGGCAGTCATGGCGCACGCCGATTGGATAATCGACCTCGGCCCCGGCGCCGGTCACGACGGTGGCCGGATCGTGTTCGAGGGCACGCCCGGTGACCTCGTCGCCGTCCGCTCCACCCTCACCGGCGAGCACCTGGCGGCCTACGTCGGTGTCTGACCGAGGCCGTCGCGGGGCCTGCCGGACGCCGCGACGTGGCCGTCGCCGACGAGATGACCGGTAGGAAGCGCTCCGAGCTTTTCAGTTCCAACGCCGGGAACGCCCGCGTGGCTGCCAGTGTCGCTTGCTCCGCCTTCTCGCGGAAGGCGAAAGCCACCGAGGAGCGCGAGGCCGAGTCACGCGACTTTAGCTCGTCGCCTACCAGCCGCTGTCGCACAGCCGATTCCCGCTGCCAATAGGTGGAGTCGCATCTCGTAGCCGCATGGTCACTCTGTGCCAAATGGCTAGCAGGTTCACTCAGCATTGAGATACCCCAAAACCGACCGTTGATTTGTTGCCGGCGGTGGGGATACCGTCTAGTCGGCATGTAGTTAACCCAGGCGCAACATTCGGTCACAGCAAGGAGGGCCGTATGACAGCTACCACCGCGGAGCCAGTTTCCGGGCAACGGGGATTGTTCTCCTCGCTGATTCACCGGCAGCTGGATAGCTATCCGAACACCGGTCCCAGGGTCATGTACCTGGCCATCACCGTAATGGCCACGATCACGCTCTACTACGAGCTCTATGTCGGTGGTTCGGTCTCCACGCTGATTCTGCCCAATCTGGGCATGAGCTTCACGTTCTACGTGGTGACAGTCGCATTCGGTAACTTGATCGGCGCCTTCGGCTCACTGTTCGCCGGACTGACCGACCGGTACGGCCGCGCGAACCTGGTCGTGTTCGGCCTGCTGTTCTCCGGCGTCTTCGTGACGTTCGTGCTGCCTGCCGCGACGAGCAAGTGGCCTTTCACGATCGAGAGCTTTGTCGTCGGCGCGGTGGAGGGCGTCTGCCTGGTCGCCACGCCAGCGCTGATCCGCGACTTCTCCCCCCAGGTCGGCCGTGCCACCGCCATGGGCTTCTGGACCAGCGGTCCGGTGCTCGGCAGCCTGATCGTCGCGATCGTCGGCTCCATTACGATCCCGACCATCATCACCAACCCGCGCTTCTGGACGCACGAGTTCTACATCGGCGGCACCGTGGGCCTGGTGGTGTTCCTGATCGCCCTGTTCGGGCTGCGGGAGCTGTCGCCGGGGCTGCGCGACCAGTTGATGGTCTCGCTCCGGGACAGGGCGCTGATCGAGGCGCGGGCCAAGGGTCTCGATGTCGAGGCCCTGGTGAAGAACCACTGGCGGCAGCTGCTCAAGCCGGACATCATCATCTCGGCAACCGCTGTCTCGATCATGCTGCTGATCTACTACGCCCTCGTCGGCTTCCTGGTCATCTTCGCGACGACGATATTTGGCTTCACGCTCAAGCAGGCCAACAACCTCGGTTACTGGTGCTGGGCCTTTAACGCCGGCGCCGTGATCCTGGTGGGCCTGTCCTCCGACCGGCTCCGGGTGCGAAAGCCGTTCATGGTGGTCGGCGGCGTCGGTGCCGCAGTTATGCTCGTCCTCTTCCTGCTGCAGTCGAAGTTCGGAGCGCACCCGAGCTTCTCCACGATCGCGGCGATCCTGGCGATCATGCTGTTCTTCCTGGGCGTGGCCTACACGCCGTGGATGGCCAGCTTCACTGAGACGGTCGAGCACCGGAACCCGGCAGCCGTTGCAACCGGCCTGGCGATCTGGGGCTGGATCATCCGGGTCGTAGTCTTCGCTTCGTCCCTGCTGCTCCTAGTGGTGATCAACACGGTCACCCCGCTGGTCAACTATGGCGGAACGGTGGCGGGATACGCGGCGCAGTACCCGTCACTGGTTTGGGCCGGGTCGCACGGAGCGGTCGTGGCCGACGCGCAGCAGTACTCGACGCAGCTGACGTTCGCGGCGACGCACCCCAGCATCATTGCGACCGCGAAGGCGGACGCGACGCAGATCGCCAACGCGCAGAGGTTCGCGCCTGAGCTCGCGGTGATCCAGGCCAACCCGACGCTGTTCGCTCAGGCTGCCAGGTATCCAGCAAACAAGGTTCCGGCTGCGCTAGCGGCCAAGCTCATCAAGGCCGCTGGCGGTGGCAACAAGGGCCTGCAGATCCTCGGGACCATCAGTGCAAACCAAGCTGCGATCCAGGGCGTGATTGCTGCCGCGCCGCAGCTCGCGACACTGCAGCCATACTCGGCTCAGCTGAAGGCACTGGCAGCGGTACCGGCATCGGTCATCGCGGCTGTGTCGGCTCCTGGGGTTGCGAGCGAGCTGGGAGCGCTGCAGAAGGTGCCGCCGTCTGTGACTAAGTACATGGCGGCGCACGCCGGCGATGTCTCGTCGGCAGCGGCCAAGTCCCCTGGCCAGTGGCGAACGTGGTACTGGATCTGCTTCGGCGGCATCGTGTTCTTCATCCTGTCGATCCCGCTGCTGCGAGGCCGCTGGCGGCCGCGCGACGCCAAGCGGGACGCGGATGAGCACGAGGCAATGGTGCAGGCAGAGCTGGCCAAGCTAGGCACTAGCTAACCCTGATCCGCTGGGTTAAAACCGCACGATCAAGCCGGCGGGCCGCAGCAGCGGCCCGCCGGTTTTGCATGTGCTGCGCGCACTTGACGGTGGTCGCCCGCACCGTGCTCTAGCGGAAGTCGCCGCTGGCCAGTCGGCGGGGCTACACCAGCTCCGCAGGCGGCCCAACGGCTGCAGCCTGCGGACCGAACCTGGCAACGTACTCGGTGTGCACCGTGCGCCACCGGTCGTCCTGGGTCCACGGCGGCTCGCCATCGCCTAGGTCGTAGCCGAGGAGGTCCAGGCAGACATGCCAGCCGGCGCCGTCCCTTGCCGCCCGGCCCAGCTCGGCAAACGAAGCCGTGAACGTCAGCAGTGTCCCGGCGCCATCGGGTGTCAGTTCGAAACGGAGTCGTTCGTCGCCCCAGATCAGTTCCATTAGTGCCGGCGGATCGAATGCCAGCATCGTCCCGTCGAACGGCGGCGCCTGCGCCTCCCTGAAGCTGAACCGCAGCCCGCTGCCCGCGGCCAGCTCGCCCTCGACGGTTGTCGGAAACCATGCAGCCAGGTGCTCAGGCTCGGTCAGCGCGCGCCAGACCTTTCCCGGCGGATGCGGCAGCCAGCGCACGAAGCGCAGCGTTACCTCCTGGTCGCCATGCTCGAGCACGCCGAACTCTTCCCCGGCGCGGACGCCTCCGGCACCGCCGGCATCAGTGCCGCTCATCGATTACTCCTCATCCGTCATCTGGATCCGCCGGCATCGAGTCAAGGTGTGCGGACAGCCGGTCCAGGCTGCCGGCCCACAGCCTGCGGTACGGCTCGAGCCAGGAGTCCAGTTCTGCGAGCGGCGCGGCGTTGATGCTGTACAGCCGGCGTTGCGCGGCGGTGCGCGAGCTGACCAGCCCGGCCTCACGCAACACCCGCAGATGCCGGGACACGGCGGGCTGGCTGATGGCAAGCACGGCAACAAGCTCGCCGACTCCGAGCTCGCCAGCCAGCAGCAGGTCCAGGATCCGGCGCCGCGTCGGCTCCGCCACTACCTCGAATGTGCTGGTCATATGTGCTAGAGCTTATATAAGGTAACGCGCATATGTCCAGCTGGCAGCTGCAGGACCGGGCTCAGCGGCCCTGGCGTGCGCCTAATACTGCTGATGCATTAGCCCGCGAACAGTAGCGAGTGTCTCGGTGGCGATCGCCGAGGCCTTCTCATTGCCGGCCGCCAGCACTCTCCGCAGGTAACCGGGATCAGCTGCGAGCGCGGCCCGGCGGGCGCGCAGCCCGGCGAACCGGTCGTTGATCGCCTCGATGGCCGCGGCCTTGAGTGCGGCGCCGCCGCCGTCGCCGATCTCCGCTGCCACGGCTTCGGGCGTTGTGTTCAGGCACAGTGCGGTGAGCAAGACCAGGTTGGATACCTCGGGCCGTCGTTCTGGTTCGTAACTGATCTGTCGTTCCGGGTCCGTCTTCGCTCTCGACACCAGCCGTGCGGTCTCGTCAGCCGTCGCGCGCAGCGGAACCGAGTTGTTCCGGCTCTTGCTCATTTTCCGGCCATCGGTCCCCAGCAGGAGCGGAGCTGAGCTGAGCAACCCGTCGGGCTCAGGGAAGTACGGCGCCTCCGGGCAGTAACGCTCGTTGAACCGCCGGGCGATGGTCCTTGTCAGCTCGATGTGCGGCAACTGGTCCTTCCCGACGGGTACCAGGTTGGCCCGGCAGAAGAGAATGTCCGCGGCCTGGTGCACGGGATAGCTGAACATCAGCCCGGATACTGAGGGTGAGCCTGTTGCCGCGATCTCGTCTTTGACGGTCGGGTTACGGCCGATTTCCGCGACGCTGACCAGGCTGAGAAACGGCAGCAGAAGCTGGTTCAGCGGCTCGACCTGGCTGTGGGCGAAGATCGTGGCCCGGTCCGGGTCGATGCCGAGCGCCAGGTAATCCGCGACTAGGCCGATGACGATATCGGGGAGGTCGGCGGCGGCGGTCCGGTCGGTGATGGCCTGGTAATCGGCGATCAGCACCAGCAGTTCGACGCCCGCGTTCTGCAGCCGGACCCTGTTCTGCTGCGAGCCGAAGTAGTGCCCAAGATGGAGCGCGCCGGTTGGCCGATCACCAGTGAGCATCCGGAATGAGTGCGGGCATCGCGTGATGGCCTGCTCAAGTGCCGCCGTGCGATCCTGGCTGGCGAGCACTGGCGGTGTCGCGGCGGTGGCCGGTCCGGTAGGCATAGGCGGTGCGATGGCGGGCGCCGGCGGAGTAGGCGCCGATGAAGTGAGCGCAGGCATGGCAGTGACCTCCTGGAGTAACTGGCCCGCCGAAGATCGCGCCCGCGGCATGCAAAACGGCGCCACCCAGCGGGCGCGCCGTCGGAAGATGCAAGGACTGGCGGCCGCCTAGAGCGGCCACCACCAGCAGGATCGCTGCAGTCGTTGCATCTTCACAGTTTAGCTGACCTGCGGCTGAAACGCGGCAGGCGTCAGGCGCGAACCAGGTCGCTTGCGGCCAGTTGGCTGCCGGGCAGCAGAAGTTCCTCAGCGGCCGGCCGCTGGCCAGTGAGAATCCACCGGCAGAGTGCGGCGAGCTGGTAGCTGATCAGCGGTGGCACCGCGTCCCCGATGTGCCGGTACATATTGGCCAGCGTGCCGGTGAACTGGTAATCCCGCGGGAAGCCCTGGAGCAGCGACATCTCCCTGACCGTGCACAGCCGGTCTTGCTCTGGATGGGCATAACGGCCATTGCCGACATGGCTGCACTCGCGTTTGATGGTGACGGCTGGCCGGTCCCACCACAGCCGGCCGTAGACATCGGGATGGCTGCCGAGATCCCCGCGGGCGGCACGGCTGGCCGTCGCCGCGGTCAACAGCACGCTCGTGTCACGGTTCGCCCGCAGGTCAGCCCAGCCGCCGCCGTCGTGCGGCACCGCGGACAGCCGTCGCCGGCCACGCTCGGACCTGAAGGCCGGCGCGACGTGCAGCGGATCGGCCGGATGCGACTGACCAGCGGCTACTGGCGGCAAGTCCCAGATCGCGCGCCGCACGTGCGTCGCTTTAGGGTCGACCCGCCAGCCGGCCCATAGGTCCGCCAGACCGCGGAGCTGAGCAGGCGTGCGGACGGCGATGACGATTGCTCGTTCACGCCGTTGCGGGAGCCCGAATTCGGTCAGGAAGTGCGTCGTCGCAGACACCTGGTAGCCGAGGTCGGACAGCCGCCGGTGCAGGTCGCGCAGGTGTCCGCTGAACCGGCCGGTCACCAGTTCCCTGGCGTTCTCGATCAGCACGATGTCAGGGCGCAGCAGTTCGGCGTACTCGCCGACCCGGCCGACGAGCTGGTTGCGACGATCATCACGCAGGTGGTTGCTGGCTACAGCGCGAGAAAACCCCGTACACGGCGGGCACGCTGCGAGCACGGCCGGACGCTGCTTGTCCAGGCCCATGGCCTGGCACACGGCGGCCGGATCTGCACGAGACAGGTCGGCGTCGACCGGTGTCAGGCCGATGTTGGCGGAGTAGGTGGCATTGCAGCCGAGCGAGCCGGGAGCGGCACTGGGCTTGCCCAGTTGCGCGTCCACCGCCCCGATGAGCTTGAACCCGGTCTGGCGGCTGAATCCACAACTCATGCCCCCTGCCCCGGAGAACAGGTCGATCACAGTCCACGGCTTCGTCAACGGCAACCTCCAGGTGGAAACACTAGGAGGTTTCGCTGCCAAGTGCCCGGCACCAGGCCGGCCGGCGCTAGCGGGCCAGGCGGCCGTTCTCGTCAAAGATCAGGTTCAGCAGCCAGCCGACGAGACCGACGATGATGGCCCCCCAGAAGGCCGGCCAGAAGCCGGTGATGTGGAACGGCAGGCTGAGCTTGCCGGCGATCCAGCTGCAGAGCCAGAGCAGCAGCCCGTTGACGACCAACCCGATCAACCCGAGCGTGAGCACGTAGAACAAGCAGCCGATGGTCTTCACGATGGGCTTCAGTACCGCGTTGACCACGCCGAAGATCAGCGCCACGAGGATGAGCGTGCCCGCTTTCGACAGCCCGCTGTGGCCGGTCAGCTCGATTCCGGCTATCAGCAGGTGAGCGATGCCGAGCGCAGCGGCGGGGATCAGGATGCGCAACAGGAGCTTCATGGCGCCATCCTATGTCGCTAAAGCGCACAAACTTCTCCACGCCGATTCAGCCCGGCTAATAGTGAAGATGTTCGTATATACCCGCGACACCTGGGACGACAGAGCGGAGGTAGTAGACAGCCGGCCACTGTGCTGCCAGCATCGCTTCCGGGGATCGGACGCTGCGGCCGTGCAGGCCGTGGCTCGCTCGGGGGAGCGGGGGATGGGGTTCGCATGGATGCCGGACCACGGCGCCGATGCGCACGGCGAGTTGTATCGAGACGACCCGCGCGCAGCCCGGCGCTACTACCGCAGCGCCAGTGCCCGTGCGGCCCGCCGGAGCCCCGCGGGGCGGCACGCGCTGAGTCACAGCCAGCGGCCGCTGCTCGCAAGTTTCGGGGTGGCTGGCCTCGTGCGGCTCGGCAGATCCCGCGGTGCCCTGCCAGGATCGCGTTTGGCGCCCGGCCACATCGACCGGCCCGCTAGCCCGCAAGAACGCGGCTCTGGCCGCGGCGGGCGGGGCGCTCATGCCGCCCGGCTGACGGACGTGCCGCGCCGTCCGAGCGGGTGGTCCGGGCCTGAGCGCTGGCGGCGCTGGGCCTGATGTCCGGTCGAGCAGGGCCTGGCCTTATGTCAGTAGCTGCGCCCGTTACCAGCGGAAATGTACGAAAACACGACCGAAGTTCTTGGAGTCCTTCTCTACCCGGTGGTACAGCGCCTTGACGTCTTTTTGCTCCAGGAACCGCAGCACGTGCTTCTTCAGCTGTCCTGATCCCTTGCCAGGGATGATCTCGACCAGCGGAGCTTTGGTCCGCACGGCTTCGTCGATGACGGCGCGCAGCGCACGGTCGATGTCGTGGCCGCGGTTGTAGACGTCGTGCAGGTCGAGCTTGAGCTTCATCGCATCTCCGGATCTGGTACTACAGGCTACGCGCTGCTGCGGCCAGGTGGGCTAGAGCAAGTAGCCGGGCCGGATGGGACTCAGGCTCGCGGGTGGACGGTAGCTCGCGGGGAAACCAGCTCCCTGCATGTCACCTTTTCGGCACAAGTACCGCATTAACGATATAGATCGTCGCATTAGCGGTTTGGAGGTTGCCGCAGATCACTCGCGCGCCATTGACCTTGTAGACGTTCCTGGATTCGACCGGGTGGACCGGCAGCCCCGCGAGTGTCGGCAGAGGCTTGCGCGCGGCCATCTCAGCCGGAGTCACCCTGCCCTTGACGACGTGGTACTTGAGAACCTTGGCCAGGTCGGCCGGGCTCGCCATCAGCGTCTTGTAGTTTCCCTTGCCGAGCGCCTTGAAGGCTGAGTTGTCAGGCGCGAACAAGGTAACGGCCGATGCTGAGTTCAGTGTGCTGGTCAGCCCGGCTACCTCAGCCGCACGCGCCAGATCAGTCAGCATCGGATTATGCGAGGCAGCGGTGACGACCGGTGCCGTAGCCATCCAGCTGCGGCTGCCCGCACCAGTGGCAGGGATCTTGGCGCAAGCGGGGCCGAAGGTTCGGCCGGTAACCGACTCTCGCGAGACAGCCGCCGCTCTGTGACTGGCCGGACCTGTGCTAGCAGGGCCGACCCTCGCTTGGCCATGGTGGCGGGCCGCCGAACCTGAGGCTGAGTTCGAGCCCGAACCGCAGCCAGCGGCAGCCACGCTAACGCTGATCGCCGCAGCGGCCGCCATCAGCAGGGTGGATTTCATGGGAATCATCCCCCGGTCTGCGCACACCTGGCACTCAGTCGAGCACGTTGCGTAATCACACCACGCGACCGCCGCCGTAGCTCAGCCGGTTTGGCTGTCGTTACTTCCTCATTGCCGGGGGCCGGCCGGGGCACGAGGCGAAATGCCGGAGTGCCGTTGGGAAAGCTCACGGTTCCTAACAGTCTGTAGTCAGATGTGTTCTCCCTGTGACCACGGGTACAAACGGGGGTGCGCCTAGTGGCGGCCCGCTAGGAAGCTGCCGCGAAACCCCTTAACGGCCGGCGTGGATCGGGGGGAATCAGATGAGCAGCATGCCTGAGCGGGACACGCCCGATCAGCCCGGTAGCGGCACGGAGCAGAGCGCCCGTCCCGGCGAGTGGGGCACGCCGCACCAGGGCAGCGCGCCCGGGCAGGAGCAATTCGGCGGCGCACCAGCCGGCAGTATCCCAGAGCAGCCCGAGCCCGGCCAGCCCGGCGGATGGGCCGCTCAGCCCGCAAGGACCCCGGTCAGCGAAGCAGAGACCCGGGTGACCTGGCGCCGGATTTTCCAGTACTGGATCGACGCGTTCTTCGTCTCGGTCATCCCGTACCTGGTGTCGATCCCCTTCGACCGCAGCTCAAGCACCATCATGAACGTCATCGGCGGGCTCCTGTACGTCGTCCTCTTTGTCCTGATAGGCCTCTGGTACTGGGTCATCAGGCCGCACTCCCATAACGGCCAGACTTTCGCGATGAAGTGGTTTGGCCTGCGGGTGGTCAGCAAGGATGGCGGGCCCGCCAGCCTGCTCCAGCTATTCGTCCGCTGGATTGGCCTGCTCTTCGACTCCGCGCCGTGGATGTGGCCATTCACCGGGCTACTCGGACTGATCGTCATGCTCTGCTCGCGGTACCGCCAGCGGATCGGAGACCACCTAGCCAAGACGCTCGTGATCAGGACCGCGGGTTACAGCGGCGCAGCCGGCCCTGGCGACTATGGCCGAGCCGGGACAACCCAGCCCACGGCAGTGCAGTCAGGGGCAGGGCAGTCAGGGGCAGGGCAGTCAGGAACGGTGCAGCCGGAGCCAGGCGCTGCACAGGAGACGGGGGCCGGCCGGCAGCCGGGTGGCGGCCAGGCCGCCGTAGGCCAGCGCGGCGTCAGCGGTGGCCGGGCTGGCCTGGATGATCAGGGGCGAGGCGGTAGCGCCTGACGCCATCATCGCCGGTCTGGCTGACAGCGGTGCCTTGCGCAACCAGCAGATCCAGGTGATAGACGGTCTCGCAGACCGCGAGCATCTGGTTCATCAGGTCGAGCTCGCCAAGCTGGCGCTGACGTGACGTCCAGGCAACCGAGAGCGCCACGTCGTAGCCCGTGCGCTCACCGCCGGACAGCACGTCGGCCATGATCCGCAGCCGCTGCGCGTGATGCTCCGTTAGCTCGTCAATGCGGGCGTGCGTGCTCTGCGACACCGGGCCGTGCGCCGGGAGCAAGCGCATGTCCGGCAGCCGCCGCACCACGCCCAGCGACTGCAGGTACTCTCGCAGCGGCTCGGCCGACGGCGCTTCCTGGAACCCGATTGACGGCGTGATGTGCGGCAGCACGTGGTCCCCGGCGAACAGCAGTCCGGCGTCGGCGTCGACAAAAACCACATGCCCGCGGGTGTGACCGGGCGTCTCTACTGCCGTCAAGGTCCGCGAACCTATGTCGAAGACCTGCTGCCCGCAGATCCACTCATCGGGTGCTTCGTAGCCAAGCGCAGCTCCGACGGTCGTACCGGGCCGCAGGGCGGGGCCGTCCGGAGACAGCGGGTCGGAGCCCGGCTCGGCTGCTGGCTCCCGCGGGCCGCGCATGCCAGAGGTGAGCTCGGCAAGACGGTCTGCGACGGGGGCGGCACCAGCGACGTGCAAGATCGCAAGCTGAGCCCGGAGCGGCTGGAAGTCGCCGGACAGCAGCCCGTCGATCGACGGCTTCTCGCCCTCGCCCAGGGCGATCGGGGTGCCGAATAGCCGTCTGACCTCGACCGCCTGGGTGTAGTGGTCGCGATGCATGTGGGTGACAAGGAATCGCCGGACGTCCGGCAGCCCGGCGCCGATGGCCGCGAGCGAGCGCTTCAGCTGGTCGAGCGCGTTGGCGAGCGCCCAGCCCGAGTCGATCAGCACGAGGCCGCTGCCGGCCTCGATCGCGTAGACGTTGACCGCCCGCAGGCCATCCGATGGCAACGGCAGCGGAATCCGGTGCACGCCCGGCGCGACGAGATGTGCGCCTTCCTCGATCCACGCGTGCCGATCGGCCAAAGTCTTCTCTCCGTCCGCTAGCTAGTTCGGCGCCGAAACTAACAGTATTGCCGCGACTCGCCAGGTCAGCGGCCGACTGGCGCCGGGCGCCCGATAGCTGTCAGCTGGCCGGCCGGGCCCAGAGCCCGATGCCGTCGCGGTCAGACTCAGCCGCGAGGCCCTCCGACTGGAGGTACCTCAGGTGTGACAGCACCTCGCCGACGGCAGCCTGGCGCTGAAACGAGGCCAGCTCAGACCACGGCCGCGACCACGTCACCCCAGTCGCGATCTGCCAGGCTGTCAGCCCGCCGGAGCCCGCTCCGGCCAGGATGTCCTTCGCCTCGGTCAGCCGTTCGGCGTGGTGCTCGGTGAGGTCATCAAGGCGGGAGTCGAGGTCGGTGAACCGGTACTCGTGCGCAGGCAGTACCTCGCGTGGCTGGATGCCCCGCAGTGAGTCAAGCGAAGCCAGGTAGTCCTTCAGCGGGTTCGAGGTCATGTCGTACGACGACACGTTCGGTGTGATCCGCGGCAGGACGTGGTCGCCTGTCAGCAGCAGGTCATGGGTCTCGTCGTGGAAGCACAAATGGCCGGGCGTGTGGCCGGGCGTCCAGACCGTGCGCAGCCGGAGGCCGGGGACGTTGATCTCCTCGCCGTGCTCGAACAGCCGGTCGGCCCGGACCATCGGCTCGGCCTGGGCCATGTGCTGCCTGCTCGCCACCAGTTCGTCCAGGTGGCTCGCGGGCGCGCCGCACCAGCGGAGGTAGCCGATCATGCCGTCGTGCATCATGAGGCTGTTGCCGCGCAACTCGAGGAAGGCATCCTCGGCCGGGTGCATGCCTACCCAGGCACCGGTCAGCTCCCGTACCTTGCCGGACTGACCGTGATGATCGGGGTGCACGTGGGTCACGAGCACCGCGGTGACGGCGGTGAGCGGGATCTCGCACTCGCCCATCCCGGCCGTCAGTGCCTGCCAGCTGTCCGGGTGATTCCAGCCAGGATCGATCATGACAAAGCCCGCGTCGTGCTCGATCAGGTAGGTCAGCACGTATCGAAGCGGGTTGCCGATGATCGGCACCGGCACCGACCAGACGCCGCTGGTGACTTTCTCTACTGGCGGGAATTCGGCCCGCTGCCACGCCTCACGCTGCCGTATGCCGGTTACCTGCATCGGTGCTCAGAATCCCTTCGGGCCCCCGCTGCCGCGAGCGGTTGACATGGGATCTGGCACCATGCTTCGCTCAGACCCAGACAGGAAAGTATAACTGATTTCAGTTTTTCGGCCCGGTCGCCAGCATCGCGATCCGGCAGCTGACCAACGAGAGGTAACGCCATGAGCGACGACTTCCGCGCGCGGGCGCGGGCCTGGCTCGCGGCCAACGCGCCGCGCCGGGCGGCCGGTGACGACGAGGCCGAAGCGGAGAGCAGGGGCCAGGCCGCCGTCATCGCCGAGCAGAAGGCGTTCCAGGCCAAGCTCCACGCCGCCGGGTTCGCCGGGATCACCTGGCCGGCGGAATACGGCGGGCAGGGCCTGACCAGCGCTGAGCAGATCATCTGGAGCCAGGAATCGCGCGATTACGACCTGCCGACTGGCGTCTTCTTCATTGGCCTGTCCATGCCCGGCAACACACTGGTCGAGCTCGGCACGGAAGCGCAGAAAAAGCGCTACTTGCCGAAGATGCTGAGCGGCGAGGAGATCTGGTGCCAGCTGTTCTCTGAACCGGGCGCCGGATCCGACGTGGCCAGTTTGCAGACCAGCGCGGTGCGCGACGGCGACGGGTGGGTGCTGAACGGCCAGAAGGTGTGGACGTCGGGTGCCCAGTACAGCGACTTCGGCGCGATCCTGGCGAGGACCGACCCGGCCAAGCCCAAGCACACTGGGATCAGCATGTTCATCGTCGACATGCACGCGCCCGGCGTCACCGTGCGGCCGCTCAAGGTGGCCACCGGGCATTCGCCGTTCAATGAGGTGTTCTTCGACAATGTGCGGATTCCCGCCGACGCGCTGATCGGCGAGGAGAACAGAGGCTGGGACGCTGCCGTGGTCATGCTCCGGCATGAGCGGATCGCGATCGGCACGATGGGCTCCTCCCGCACCAACCCGCTAGCCTTCGACTCGCTGCGTGACCTGGCCGCTGGCCTTGGCCGCACCGGCGACCAGGGCGTCCGGCGCGAGCTGGCGGAACTCTATGCCAGAGGCCGTGCAGTCCAGCAGTTCGCGCTGCTGCTGCGCGAGGAGACGCAGGCTGGGCGGCTGCCGGGTGCCCGCGGCTCCGTGGCCAAGCTGGCCGGGTCCGACCTCGGCCGGTTCGCTGGAAACGTCGCGGCCGACGTGCTCGGCGACCAGATCGCCGGGTTCGACGCTGACGAGCTGGCCGCCGTCACTACCTCGATCATCGCGGCGCCAGGCAGTGCGATCGCCGGTGGCACGAGCGAGATCCAGCGCAACATCATCGGCGAGCGCGTGCTCGGGCTGGCCAAGGACCCCGGCGTAGACCGGTCCACTCCGTTCAACCAGCTGCGCGTCGGCACGCAGCGTCAGCAGTAAGGGCCAGCAGATGACACTGATACTGACCGATGAAGAGCTCGCACTGGCTGACTCGGTGCGGAAGTTCGTCGCCGACCGCAGCCCGCTGACCTCATTGCGGCAGCTCATCGCCTCAGGTGAGCCGTACGACGCCGCCGTCTGGAAGCAGATGACCGCACAGCTTGGCCTCGCCGGGCTGACCATCCCGGAATCGTTCGGCGGGGTCGGCGCCGGTTACTCGGCGCTGTCAGTCGCGCTGACGGAGCTCGGCGCTGGCCTGGTGGCCTCGCCGCTGCTCGGTTGCGTGCTCGCGGCCGAGGTGCTGCTGCGGATGGACGACGACACTGCCAAGAACGAGCTGCTGCCCAAGATCGCGGGCGGCGAGCTGATCGCGACGCTTGCGGTTGCCAGCAGCGCCGGCGGGTACGTGACGGCGGCCGGCTCAGGTGCCGCCGGCCCTGATGCCGCCCACACCGTCACGCTGACCGGCAGCGTGTCCCCGGTTCTGAACGGGGCCGAGGCGGACGTGCTGCTGGTTCCGGCGCAGGCCGACGGCGGCACCGTCATTTGCCTTGTGCACGCAGGTGCGGACGGCCTTAGCAGGACCCGCCTGACGGCCGTAGACCACAGCCGGTCGCTCGCCAGGATCGCGCTGGCCGGCACGCCGGGCCGCGCCCTTGCGGGCGACGGTGCTGCGGCGCTCGCGGCTGCCGCGGACCTGGCCAACCTGGCACTGGCCGCGGAGTCGTCTGGAGCGATGAAGGCCTGCCTGGACATGACCAGCGCGTACGCCCGGATCCGGGTCGCCTTCGGCCAGCCGATCGGGGCGTTCCAGGCCGTCAAGCACCGGCTCGCTGACATGGCAAAGTCCTGGGAGCTCGGGAACGCGGCGCTTCGGGACGCGGCGCGGGCCGGCGATGAGAAGCCGGACCGGTTCTCAATCGCAGCCTCGGTGGCCAGAGTGCTGCTCGCCAGCGCGTACGCCGACGCGGCTGTCGATACCGTGCAGCTACACGGCGGAATCGGCTTCACCTGGGAGCATGACGCTCACCTGTACTACAAGAACGGGCTGTCTAACAAGGTCCTGCTGGGCGGGCCGGGCGAGCAGCTTGACCGGCTAGCCGACTCCCTCGGGATCTAGCTGCCCGGCCCGAACCCGCAGATCAGGCCGGAACGCCCAGTCCCGGCTCGCGGCCAAAAGCAGAACGGATTCCAGAAAGCGGGTCAGTGCAGTGCCACAGGCAGGGCCGGCCATCCCGTCGACTGCCGCCCAACACGGCAGGCACGACCGGATCCTGGCGGCTGCCACCGCCATGCTGGCGGCTGGTGGCGAGGACGCGCTGCAGATGAAGGACCTGTCGCAGCGCGCCGGGGTTTCGCTAGCCACGCTGTACCGGTACTTCCCGGCCAAAGATCACGTGCTGCTGGCCATCCTGCTCAGCAGGTACTCGGCGGCTCTGGCGCAGGTGACCGCTGAGGCCCCGGCCGGCCTTACCGCGCGCGATCGAGTGACCAGTCACCTGCTCCGCGAGTTCCGGGCGGCGCAGCGAGAGCCGCGCCTGACGGCCGCGCTGAGCCGGGTGATCAGCGAGACGAGCCGGAGCTACAGCGAGATCCTCGAACGGGTCGAGCACCTGCATTTGCAGACTCTGGAGTATGTCGCCGGAGCCGGCCAGGCCATCAGCGCGGAGCAGCGGCAGTTGCTGCCGGTGGTGCAGGCTGTCTTCGGCGCGGCGACGAGGCGATGGCTTGCCGGCGTCTCGTCACCGGCTCGGGCCCGGTTCGAGATCAGGGTCGCCGGCCGGCTGCTCGACCTGCCTGACGCTGTCGTTGCTGAGGAGTCGCTGCAGGCAGTGCCGGCAGGCTAGGTTTCGCCCGCCGTTGCTGAGGAGTCGCTGCACTGCAGGCGGTACTGGCAGACTAGTTTTGCCCGCATGCCAGTAAAAACAGTAACCATCGACGCTGCAGCGATCGACGCGATCGCGGCAAGGTTCGCCGCCCGGGGCGGGCAGCCAGGGCTCGCCTACGGCGTCGTGGCCGGCGGCGAACTGGTGCATTCCGGTGGCTCTGGCGAGCGGTGGACCGGCGGCCCGGTACCAGACGCGGGTACCGTGTTCCGGATCGCGTCCATGACGAAGAGCTTCACCGCGACTATGGTGCTGCTGCTGCGCGACCGCGGTGCACTCCGGCTGACCGACCCGGCGGAAGCGTACGTGCCAGAGCTGCGCGGCGTGCGGCTGGTCTCGCCGGATTGCCCGCCGATCACGATCAGGCACCTGCTGACGATGACCGCCGGATTCTCCACAGACGACCCGTGGGGTGACCGGCAGCAGGCACTCGACCCGGCTGTCTTCGCGCGGCTGCTGGCCAGTGGCGGCGTCCGGTCGGCCTGGGCTCCGGGTACCGTATTCGAGTACTCCAACCTGGGCTATGCCATTCTCGGCCGGGTGATCGAGGCCGTCACCGGCGAGGACTACGCCCGCGCTATCAGGACGCACGTTCTCGCGCCGCTTCGCATGAGTCAGACAGGGTTCGAGGCCTCCGCGTTTGATCCGGCAGTGCTGGCGCGTGGCTACCGGCAGGACTCCGGTAGCTGGCTGGAGCTGGAGCCCGATGGCTACGGCGCCTTCGCCCCGATGGGCGGAATCTTCAGCAGCGTGGCGGACCTGGCCCGGTGGGTTGCCGGGTTCGCCGCCGCGTTCCCGCCGGGCGAGCTGGCTGCGGACGGGGCAGCCGACTCCGTCGACCCGGTGGGCGCAATCGACCAGGCCCACCCGCTCAGCCGGGCCTCCAGGCGCGAGATGCAGTTCGGCCAGGCGGCGATTAGCAGCGGAGGAGACGGCGTTGTGCTCAAGCAATCCAGCCCGCTGTCGATCAGCTACGGGTACGGCCTGTTCGCCGAGGACGACGCCGCGTTCGGCACGATCGTCCAGCACAGTGGTGGCTACCCCGGCTACGGCAGCCAGATGCGCTGGCACCCGGCGACCGGCATCGGCACGATCGTCCTGGCAAACGGCACCTACGCCGGTGCCGGGACCCTGGCTGCCGAACTGCTTGCCGCCGTTCTGGGCGCGCGCGATGAGACTGCCGGGGACCGGGGCGGGATCCGGTTGCACGGGCCGGTGCCAGCGCCTGGCGGTCCATGGCCCGAGACTCTTACGGCGCGTTCCCGCGTCGACGCCCTGCTGCAGGACTGGGACGATGCGGCGGCTCGAGCGATCTTCTCGCCCAACATCGACCTGGACCGGCCACTAGCGCAGCGCCAGACAGACGTCGCGCGGCTGCGTGAACGGATCGGGCCGTTCAGCGCCGATCCCGCCAGGCCGCCGGAGTGCGACTCGCCCGCGCATTGCCGGTGGTGGCTGACCGGCGAGCACGGCACGGTGGCAGTCCAGATCAAGCTGGCGCCGCTACAGCAGCCGCTGGTGCAGCAGCTCATCGTCCCGGTACCGCCAGAGCCCGGTTCAGCCCTGCACGAAGTGCTGGACCTGCTGATCAGCTCGCTCCGCAGCGACGCGGTTGCCTGGCCGGGCGGGCTGGAGGCGGCGCACGGGCTCGATGCCGGTGAGGTACTGCGACGGTTGCGGCTCGCGGCAGCCTGGGCAGGGCCGTGCCGGCTCGACAGCTATCTGGCCGGGAACGGCAGTACCAGCGCGACTGTCTTGCTGACCGGCCCGTCAGGAGACGCGGAACTGACAGCCGAGATCGGCGAATCGGGACGCGCGCTCACCCGGCTGACAGTCTCGCTCCGCGCTTCGCTGAGCTGACCCGACGGCCTGGCCGGCTGCACTTCGGGCTCCCGGCCTAACGGGGCTGGTCGTGTCCGTCAGGGGGCGGCTGGTTCGAGGATGACGACCGGGATCTGCCTGCTGGTCTTGTGTTCGTATTCGGCAAAGCCCGGGTAGTCGGCCTTCTGCGCGGCCCAGATCGGCTCGCGTTCGGCGCGAGAAGCGACCCGAGCGGTAAGGTCCAGCGTCTGCGCGCCGATCTCGGCCCTGACCGCCGGGTTGGCGACCAGGTTGTGGTACCAGTCAGGGTTGGTCGGCGCCCCCGCCTTGGACGCGAACACGACATAGTTGCCGCCCACCTGGCGGTACATCATCGGGTTAACCCGCTCCTTGCCGCTCTTCGCCCCGGTGGTGTGGAGCAGCAGAATCGGAGCGCCCTCGAAAGGACCGCCTACCTTGCCGCCGTTGGCACGGAACTCCTGGATGATCTTCGCGTTCCAGTCGTTCGGCTCAGACATGTATGACTCCTGTGTGAGGTTCTCCTGGCCCTGCGGCAGTTCAGGACGCGGCCCGCGACGTTGCAGCCTGTCCCCGGACCTCAAGCTGGTCGAGTAGCTCGCGGGTGGCTGCGGCGATCGTCGCCACGGCGTGGTCGAAAGCCTGGGCGTTGTGACTGGCAGGCGCGCGGAATCCGCTGATCTTGCGGACGTACTGGAGCGCCGCGGCGCGGACGTCGGCGTCGGTCACGTTGTCGGTATAGGGCTCGCGGAGGGTCTTGATGCTGCGACACATAACTACAGACGCTACGCCAGAAACGGCTTTCCGGGGGCGCCGGGGACCGGGCCTGGCTCGCTCTGTGGGGCCAGCCGGCCGGTTACCGCCCGGCCTTAGCCATGCGATGCATCATCGCGATCCGCGACCGGATCTGCTCCGCGCTTGCCTGCGGCAACGGCGGACCGCCGCAGCTGCGCCTGAGCTCGGCGTGGATCGCGCCATGCGGCTGTCCGGTCCGGTGATGCCAGGCGGCGACGAGCCCGTTGAGTTCCTTGCGCAGCGCGGCCAGCACCTCGCGAGCTGTCGGACCTGGAGCGCTGCTTTGCACGCCTGTCGAGTCGTGGTTTGGCTGCGCCGCGGCCGCCTGCTCGGGCCGCGCCCTGGCGGCCTTCCTGAGCTGCGCGGACTTCCTGTCACGCAGCAGCAGCGCTACCTGCTCGGGTTCCAGCAGGCCAGGCAGGCCGAGGAAGTCCTCCTCCTCGGCGGTCACGCCGAACTCGTTCCCGTCGTAGAGCACCCGGTCGAAGTGGGCTGATGCCTCAAGCGCCTGAAACGGACCGCTGTCGAGATCGTCGGCAGTGTCGCGCTGGCGTTGTGCCTCCGCAAGCTCGCGTTCGTCATCTTCGGCATCGCCCGGTGACTGCAGGACGTGGTCGCGCTCGGTTTCCAGTTCGGCGGCGTAGCCGAGCAGCGACGGGATGGACGGCAGGAACACCGACGCGGTTTCACCGCGCCGCCTCGCCCGCACGAACCGGCCGACTGCCTGGGCGAAGAACAGCGCCGTTCCCACGCTCGTGGCGTAGACGCCGACGGCCAGCCGCGGGATGTCGACGCCTTCGGACACCATTCGCACGGCGACCATCCAGCGATCCGCCGATGTGGCGAACCGGGCAATCTTCTTGCTCGCGGCCGGATCGTCGGATAGCACGACGACGGGCCGGGTGCCGCTGATGCTGCGCAGCAGCGTTGCATAAGCCCGCGCGTCCGCGTGGTCGCTGGCGATCACCAGGCCGGCCGCGTCCGGCATACCGCGCCGTACCTCGGTCAGCCTCCGGTCGGCGGCCTCCAGGACCCGCATGATCCAGGCTCCGTCCGGATCCAGCGCGGTGCGCCAGGCGTAGGCCAGTTGCTGCGATGTCATCGGGGCGCCGAGTGTCCCGCCCAGCTCGTCACCAGCCCTGGTGCGCCAGCGCATCTCGCCCGAATAGGCGAGGAAGATGACGGGGCGGACGACGCCGTCGGCCAGCGCCGGCCCGTAACCGTAGACGTAGTCCGAGGCGCTTCGCATGATCCCGTCCGCGTCGCGCAGGTAGGTAACGAACGGTATCGGGTTAGTGTCGCTGCGAAAGGGAGTGCCCGTCAGCGCAAGCCTGCGCCGCGCTGGCTCGAACGCCACCCTGACGGCCTCGCCCCAGGACAGCGCGTCGCCTGCATGGTGAAGCTCGTCGAAGATGACCAGTGTCCGGCTGTTCAGCGTGCGCTGCCGGTGCACGGCGGGATGCGCGGCCACTTGCGCGTACGTGACCGCCGCGCCGGTGAAGTCGGGCGATACCTGTCCCGCCGAGTTGCTGAACTCCGGATCGAGGGAGATCCCTAGCCGGTGCGCGGCCTGCGACCACTGGTGCTTCAGGTGCTCAGTCGGCGTGACCACGCAGATGGCGCTTACCTCGCGGCGAGCCAGCAGTTCCGCCGCGACTGTCAGCGCGAATGTTGTCTTCCCTGCTCCGGGCGTGGCCACGAGCAGGTAGTCGCGCTGAGCAGCCCGGAAGTATGTCCGGTAAGCGTCCGTCTGCCAGCTGCGGAGCGCGAGCAGCAGATCCGGCCGCTTGGCTTGGCCGACGGTGAGTTCGTGATCGCTGGCGGCAGATGCGGGGATGGTCACAGGAGCGAGAGGCTACCAGCGGCGGCCGCGGGCCGCGGGGAGCGGCGCGGCGTCCAAGCCAGAGATCGGCGCGTGCTCGTTCCCGGCATTGCATGAGTCCGTTCCTGAACAGGGCACAGGCGCAGGTGAATTTCCCGTTACGGATCATCAGGCCAGGTTGAGACGGCATAGCCTGAGCTCCTATGTCTCTCGACGCGCAGGCCATTGCAGCTTCGGCCGGACGGCCACCTGAGGCTCTCACGCGCCGCGACGTGGCGCACGCGCTGCTGCGGACGCGGGCGGCGGAAGCGGGAGCGGCCCTGCCGGAGATCCGCAGGCAGCTTATCGCTGCGGGTAACCCGCTCTCCGCGGCGTTCTGGGATGGCACCGCCCGGATATTGCGGAAGATCGCTGACACCTCGGCCACTGTCGGCGACGTCCAGAACTGGCTCGAGGCGACAGGCACCGAGCCGTCTAAGATCATCGGCATGCTCGTCTGGGACGACATTGGCGAGCGCAGCGAGCTGCAAAGCGAGATCTACGACCTGCTGGTGGCTCATCTCGAAGAGCTGCTCGCGGCAGGCCAGACCGACCCCGACGCGCTTGCCGCCGGGGACGCGGCTGCCCTGCGAGCGCACAGACGCCGCCAGGAGGAGTGGATGATGGCGCCTCTGGCGGACGGGCGGGTGCCAATGTGGACGGTGCTCGACGAGAGCGATGACGAATTCCTGGCCGAGTGGGCCGAGGCCGAAGCTGATGCGCTCGCTGAGCTGCGTGACAACCTCATCGAGTTGCCGCAGCGGCCCGTTCCCGAGGCGGATCTGCACGGGGCGTCGGCACGCCTGCGCACGGTGCTGCGTGGCGGGCAGCCGGTATGGCCGCGCGATCTGCTGACAGCGTGCGCGGGCCTTGGCGAGGCAGAGCTGCCACACGATGACGCAGAGCTGTGGCTGCAGGTGGCGGCCGGCATCGTCGAGCCGGCGGACGAGCTGGCCAGCGATCAGGCCAGCGATGCCGGGCTGGCTCCCGAAGACCTGAGCGATGACGAGGAAGCCATGGTCGCGCTCTGTGCCCTCGACCACTATGACTGGCTCGCTGTCAGCACAGCGCTAGCCCGCGGCGGTCCCGGCACTCCGGCCAGTGCTGATGACCTCGCACGATTTGTCGGCGAATACGACCCGGATGAGGTCGATGACCAGGCTGATGCGGCAGCCGGAATGTTCCTGCACGTCGTCGGGCTCTGGCGGGTCATCGGTGCGGTCGACGATGACGACACGCTGACGCAGCTTGGCTGGTGGGGCATTCCGGAAGCGGTTCAGCGGGCTTGGGAACACCAGGAGCGGGAATGACGCAACGGAGAGTGCACGCCGGAAATTAAAGGAGGCTCTGCCGGTGACCGACAGTAGCACCTGCAGCGGGTGCTGCAGGCACGCCGCAGAACTGCGCCAAGAGCTCACTAATGCGACGGACGTCGCTCAGCAGCTCGTTGGTCTCCTAGTCCAGCATGCAGCTCCTGCCCGACTGCGCGCGCAGCTGTATGTCGTCGGTCACCCGCCCGTACCCGAGCAGCCCCGGCGGCTCGCTGAGGTCATTGAGTTCCCTGCGCCGCGGGTCGCCTCGCGCTCGCAGCGGGCTGGCCGGCGCCCGTCCGGTACCTGACTGCCCTGGCGCGCGTTGACTACTGCGGGGTAGTAGCCAGAACCGGCCGGGCCGGTAATGCTAGGAGGTACCTGACTATTCCGGTACCCGGCGGTCATCCGCTGGAGCGAGGAGCCTCGTCGATGACCGCGTGGGAGTACGGATATATCTATGTCGTGCACACCGTAGGTCCCGCACCCGCGGTCTGCGTCGTCATCGACAGCTCGAAGCCCCGGGTGCTCGAGGGCTGCCACGGTTTGCTGCGCGCCGCGAACATAATGGGCGCGGCGGGCTGGATGGTCAGCGGCAACGGGGAGAAGACCGCTTGCTCTCCGTCGATTAACGAGCTGGTCAGCCCCATTGAAGGAGCGGTCAAAGGCGACAGCATGATGTGCTATTTCATGCGACGGCCACTGGATCAGCCGGTGCGTTAGCGGACTAGCGGATGCCGGGAGACTTGGGCCCGCTCATAGGGACATCACGCAGGACCGGGATGTCGCGAGCCGCGGCGCGCTCCTTACTTTCCCAATCCTCGATTGTGCGCAGCACGTCCTCGGTGTAGATCTTCAGGTGCTGCCGGTACACCTCGCTGAACGTGCGGAGGTAGGCCAGTTCCGCATGCACGGCGCGACGTTCCTGGTCGGTCTGAGGTGGCAGGCCCTCGTTGTCCATCGCGGCGACGGCCGCGGCGCGCGCCCTGGTCCGGGCTTCGGTGAGCAGCATGTCTGCGTGTTGTTGCGCCTGGCCCATTATCTCGTCGCGGCGTGTCCTGGCTTCCTCCGTCAGCCGGCCGCTGTAGGCCTGAGCATCGGCCACGTAACGGTCGGCGGTGCGCTGCGCGCTGGACAGGATGCGCACCGCGTGAATATGGGCGTCGTCCTTCCCGAACAGGACTGCATCGTTGCCGTTGGTCGTACCGAGGATCCTTCGGCGCAGGCGCTGCACCTCCTGCCATAGTGAGGCCCGCTCGTTGATCAGCCTGACCATCTCGGCCTGCACCTGTGCGAGAAATGCGCGGACTGGCTCCTCCTCGTAACCGTGGCGCGGCCAGCGGGTCAGCGGAAAGCTGATCGTCTGCAGCTGATCGGGAGTCAGCCGGTGCTGCTCGTCGTACCAGGCGTCCGATGTCATTGCTCGCTCCAGCCGAAGTCTTCGACATGTATCTGAGTGGCCGGCATACCGGCGGCGGCAAGCCGGGCGGCCGAGTCCTGAACCATCTTGGTCGGGCCAGCGATATAGGCGTCGCGAGCGGACCAGGCCCCGGACCGCATCACGGTCTCAGTCAGCGTGCCGGCACGGTCCCCCGAACGCTGAGCCGAGACGACCGGAACCACCGTCAGCCACCGATACTCGGCCGCGAACTTCTCGAGGCCGGGCAAGTCATAGAGTCCGTCCGCGGCGCGCGCGCCGAAGAAGAGATGAACCGCGCGCGGCCGCGGGAAGCCTGCTAGCTGCTCGATCATGGCTTTCAGCGGAGCCAGCCCGGTGCTCCCGGCGACCATCAGGATGTCCCTGCCGGAAGCAGCATCCAACCGCAGGCTGCCGACAGGTGGTCCGATCCTGAGCTCGGCCCCGCTTGCGGCTTGACTGGTCAGCGCCATGCTCACGGCCCCGCCGTCGATCAGCCGGATATGGAACTCGAGGCTGCCGTCAGCCCGCGGCGCATTTGCCATCGAGTAGTAGCGCCACAGCCTCGGGCGGGCCGGTGACTCGATCGCCACCGACTGCCCTGGCAGGTAGTCGAGTCGGGGCTCAGGCTGCACTGTCAGTACCGAGATGTCGAAGGCCTTGCGTTCCCGGCCGACGACGGTTCCTGTCCAGTAGGCGGGTTTGTGCTCCTCGTCCGCCCGCGCCGCGGCGACCATGATGCTGGCGATCAGCTCATAAGCGGCCTTCCAGTCGGCCTCCAGCGCGGCATCCCAGGCGTCGCCGCAGAAGTAAGCGAAGGTGGCAAGGAGACTGTCGCCGACGGCTTCGTAGTGCTCGGCGAGCGTCCCGAACTTGCGATGATCACGGCCGAGATCGCGAGCGAACGCGGTGAGCGAATCGACGTCGTCGACACTTGACACGATGCTTACGAGCGCCGCCACCAGATGGGCGCGCTGAGCCTGCATGGATACCGGGAACATGTCACGGGTTTCCGGGTGCTTGAGGAACAGGTCTGAGTAGAAGTGCAGCGGCACCTCGTCGCCGTGCATGGCCACTCTGGCGAAGCTGCTTTTGAGCCGGGCGACGTCCACGCCAAGCGCCTTTCTCCGGGTAGCCAGCAGCCGTCCGCAGCTAGCGATTCAGCACCTGGTCCCGGACCGTTTCGGCGACCGCGCCCGCTGTGATGACGTCCCCCTCGCTGAGACCGGCCTCGCGCAGCGTTTCGGCCAGGTGCTCGAGGACCCGGTCGAAGTGCGCATCGGTCAGCCCAGGCAGGTGCTGATGTGCTGTCCGGAGATCGCGGCCGGTATATGCGTGCGGGCCGCCGAAAGCCATAGCGAGGAACTCTGCCAGCATCCCGGCCTGACGCTCCGCGTCAACGCTCTTGAAGTACGGCGACAGCAACTTGTCAGCCAGCACCTTCTTGTAGAAGGCGCTGGTGGTGAGCAGCAATTCGTGGTGGTCGCCACCGAGAAGGTCGTACAAACTCACATCAGCGTTCATGACTCACCCCGAGTGCGGAGCCGCTCGCCTGTCGCGTAAATAGGGTCTTGCGCCGGTCCATGCACCCAGACCGTAGTGCGTCGGCTGTTACTGCGGCGTTGCTCAGGTGTTTCCTGGCACACCCAGATCTCTCGCTCCTCGGCGCGGCTTGTTCACCGATTGTCCACCGCGGTCAGGCGCTCGTTCACTGCCTGGTTACTGGTGCCGGAGCCACTATCGGGCCATGGCTGATGTTCTCGTAGTGGCCGCTGTCATCGTCTTCGTTGCCGCGATGCTCGGCATGACCTGGGCGCTGGGGCGGCTATGAACCTGGTGCTGGTGCTCCTGCTCGTGCTGTCCGTCGCCGTGTTCATCTATCTCGGCGTGGCCCTGTTCAAGGCGGAGTGGTTCTGATGGGCTTCGCTTGGACCATCGTCGCGCTCGTCATCTGCCTGGCGATCGCGTGGCGCTTCCTCGGTTCGTACATGGCCGCTGTCTTCGAAGGACGAGCGAGGTGGCTGTCGGCCGTCGAGCGGCCGATCTATCGCGTCATAGGCGTGAGTCCGGACTCCGAGCAGACCTGGAAGCGGTACAGCGCCTCCCTGATTGTCTTCTCCGGCGTTGCGCTGCTCGTGACCTATGGGATTTTCCGGCTTCAGGCAGTGCTGCCGTTCAACCCGCAGCACCTGCCCGGAGTAACCCCGGCCCTGGCCTGGAACACCTCTGTGTCGTTCGTCACGAACACGAACTGGCAGGCCTACTCCGGCGAGTCCACAATGTCGTACCTGTCCCAGATGGGCTCGCTCGCCGTGCAGAACTTCCTCAGCGCGGCGGTAGGCATCGCGGTTGCGGTCGCGCTGATCAGAGGGTTCGCCCGGAAGGGCGGCAAGACGATCGGCAACTTCTGGGTGGACCTTGTCCGCGGCACGCTCTACGTCCTGTTGCCCATCGCATTCGTCGCCGCGATCGTTTTCATGGCCCAGGGAGCGCTGCAGACGCTGGCAGGCCCGGCTCACATCCATGACGCTCTGAACGGCGTGCACCAGGTCATCCCGCGCGGCCCGGTTGCCTCCCAGGAGACCATCAAGCAGCTTGGCACGAACGGCGGCGGCTACTTCAACGCCAACGGCGCGGACCCGTTCGAGAACCCCACGGGCCTGACGAACTTCTTGTCCATCCTGCTGATCCTCTGCATCCCGGTCGGGCTGACCTACACCTTTGGCAAGATGGTCGGCAGCATCCGGCAGGGCGTCGCGATCCTGGGTGTGGTGGCCGTTCTGTTCGGCAGCTGGCTGGCCATCGCTTCGGTGTCTGAGCACCAGGCCAACCCTGCAATCGCAGCCGCCGGGCTCACACATCAGCCGACCGGAAACATGGAAGGCAAGGAAGTCCGGTTCGGCGACACTTCCTCAGCGCTGTACGCGACCGCGTCGACGCAGACGTCGACCGGCAGCGTCAACTCGGCCGAGGACTCCTACACTCCGATGGGCGGATTCGCGGTTCTGACCGGGATGATGCTCGGCGAGATCTCCCCTGGTGGCGTCGGTAGCGGCCTGTACACGATCTTGCTTTTCGCCATCATTACGGTGTTCATCGGCGGGCTCATGGTCGGCCGGACGCCGGAGTACCTGGGCAAGAAGATCCAGTCCAGAGAGGTAAAGCTCGCGACACTGGGCGTCCTCGTCATGCCGATGGTCGTGCTCATCCTGACCGGCATAGCAGTGTCGGTGCATGCCGGACAGGCGGCCCCGCTGAATGCCGGACCGCATGGCTTCTCCGAGATCCTGTACGACTTCACCTCGGTCACCAACAACAACGGTTCCGCCTTCGCAGGCATCAGCGTGAACAACGCGTTCTACAACGTCATCAACACCTTCGGGCTCCTGCTCGGCCGGTTCGCGATCATGGTGCCGGTGCTGGCTTTGGCCGGAAGCCTGGTCGCCAAGGAAACTGTGGCTGCCGGGGCCGGGACGTTCCGGACTGACAAGCCGATGTTCGTCGGCCTGCTGACCGGTGTCGTCCTGATCGTCGGCGCGCTGACCTTCTTCCCTGCCGTCTCGCTCGGCCCGATCGTCGAGCAGCTATCGCACGGGAAGTTCTTCTGATGGCGCGGGCAAATCACAGCGTTGTCGTCACCCTGTGCTGCCGTGCTGGTAACGCGGCCGTGCTGGCAGCTGTCTCACCGGAGGTTAGCTCGAATGTCAGTCGCTGAGAGCGTTGCCGCTAGCTCGGGTGGCCCGGGCGCAGCGCAAGGCGCGGTTCTCCCGCCCGGGGGTAGGCCCCGCAGGATCCGCGGCCTGTTCGATCGCAAGATACTCGCACAAGCCGTCATCGCATCTGTGCTCAAGCTCGACCCGCGGATTCAGATCAGGAATCCGGTCATGTTCGTAGTGCTGATCGGAACGATCGTTACCCTCGCTGAGTCGATCGCGCACCCCAGCATATTTGACTGGTCCATCACTGTCTGGCTCGCGCTGACCGTGCTTTTCGCCAACTTCGCCGAGGCTATCGCCGAAGGCCGAGGCAAGGCGCAAGCAGACACTCTTCGCAGGATGCGGGCAGATACCGAAGCACGCAGACTCAGAGCTGATGGCACAGAAGAGCGCGTCGCGGCAGCCGATCTGGTCAAAGGCGACGTCGTGGTCTGCGAGGCCGGGGACATCATCCCGTCGGACGGGGAGATCGTCGAGGGGCTCGCTTCGATCGACGAGTCCGCCATCACTGGCGAATCGGCACCTGTGATCCGTGAATCGGGCGGCGACCGGTCAGCTGTCACAGGTGGCACAAAGGTCCTGTCGGACCGCGTGGTCGTGCGCATCACGGCCGAGCGAGGCGAGACGTTCCTGGACCGCATGATCGGGCTGGTCGAGGGCGCGAACCGGAAGAAGACGCCAAACGAGGTCGCGCTGACGATCCTGCTGGCCGCGCTGACCATTGTTTTCGTGCCGGTAGTGGTGACATTGCAGCCCTTTGGCCGGTTCGCGGGCGGCTCCGTCTCGGTGGTGGTGCTGATCTCCTTGCTGGTCTGCCTGATCCCGACCACTATCGGCGCGCTGCTGTCAGCGATCGGCATAGCAGGCATGGACCGACTGGTGCAGCGCAATGTCCTCGCGACGTCGGGCCGAGCTGTCGAGGCAGCCGGTGATGTGCAGACGCTGCTTCTCGATAAGACCGGCACCATCACGCTCGGCAACCGGATGGCTTCGACTTTCTTGCCGGTCGATGGTCACAGTGAGGAAGAACTCGCAAGTGCAGCGCAGCTGGCCTCGCTATCAGACGAGACCCCGGAAGGCCGCTCGATCGTGGTGCTCGCTAAAGAACGCTTCGACATCCGGGAGCGTCAGCTGGGCGAAGGGCACGCCTTCATCCCGTTCAGCGCCCAGACCCGGATGTCCGGGCTCGACGTCGGAGACAGGCAGATCCGCAAGGGAGCTGCCGAGGCCGTCCGCGCCTGGGTAACCGAGCAAGGCGGCATGCCATCTGCCGAACTCGACCGTGTCGTGGAGCGGATCGCCAGGTCCGGGGCTACCCCGCTGGCTGTTGCCGACGGTCCCCGGCTGCTCGGGGTCATCGAGCTCAAGGACGTGGTGAAGCAGGGCATCCGCGAGCGGTTCGCCGAGCTGCGCGCGGCAGGCATCCGGACAGTCATGATCACCGGTGACAACCGGCTGACCGCAGCCGCCATCGCCCAGGAGGCGGGCGTCGATGACTACCTGGCGGAGGCCACCCCCGAGGCCAAGATGGCGCTGATCAAGGCAGAGCAGCAGGGCGGAAAGCTCGTCGCCATGACGGGCGACGGGACGAATGACGCTCCGGCACTCGCGCAGGCCGACGTCGGCGTGGCCATGAACACCGGGACCACCGCGGCCAAGGAAGCCGGGAACATGGTGGACCTCGATTCCAGCCCGACGAAGCTGATCGACATCGTGGAGATTGGCAAGCAGCTGCTGATCACCAGGGGAGCCTTGACCACGTTCTCGATCGCTAACGACGTGGCCAAGTACTTCGCCATCATCCCGGCGCTGTTCGAGGCCACTTACCCGCAGCTACACACGCTGAACATCATGGGCCTGCATAGCGGGCAATCGGCAGTGCTCTCCGCGGTGATCTTCAACGCGCTCGTCATCGTCGCGCTCATCCCGCTGGCGCTGCGCGGAGTCCGGTTCCGTCCATCCGGAGCAGCGGCGATCCTGCGCCGGAACGTCTTCATCTACGGCGTCGGCGGGATCATCGCGCCGTTCATCTTCATCAAGCTCATCGACCTCATCCTTACCGCGACGGGAGCGTACTGATGACCTCGCACTTGCGCCCGGCAATCGGGGTGTCGGCTATCTTCTTCGTCCTGCTCGGCTTGCTCTACCCGCTTGCCGAGACGGGCATCGGACAGGCGTTCTTTTCCCGCCAGGCCAACGGATCGCTCACGGCCGACGGTTCTCCGCTCGTCGGGCAATCCTGGAGCGGCCCGCGCTGGTTCGCAGGTCGTCCTGACGCCGACAATCCGATGGCCACTGGCGGCACGAACCTGGGTCCGCGGTCTAAGGTCCTGGTTCAGGACACCCAGCACAACATCGCCGCGCTTAAGCGGGAAGGCATCACGCCCACGGCGGACCTCGTGACCACATCGGGCAGCGGCGTTGACCCCGACATCGCGCCGGCCGATGCCTATGCGCAAGTCGACGCCGTCGCGAAAGCCCGCGGCCTTCCTGTGG
>DATMMA010000047.1:0-4091 GCA_035570295.1 Streptosporangiaceae bacterium | reverse complement strand
GCCTGGGAAAACACGCTGGAGTTCACCGGGCTCGCGCTGGTCTTCGGTTACTTGGTGCCGTTCTTCACCGCGATCCTGCTCAACGAGCTGCGGCACGCCAAGGGCTATCTCCGGGTCCTGGTCTACCTGCCGGTGATGCTGCCGCCGGCCTCGGCGCTGCTGCTCTTCGCCTACTTCTACGACCCAAGCACGGGATTGTTCAACCGCATCCTGCAGCTCCTGCACCTGCCGGCCTCGCAGTGGGTGCAGTCGCCAGGAACCACCATGCCGACCATCGCGATGATCTCCGTGGTGATCGCGGCCACCTGGATGAACATGGGCGCCGCGACGCTGATCTACCTCGCCGCGCTGCAGAACATCCCCGGCGAGCTGTACGAGGCCGCGGAACTGGACGGCGCCGGGCTGTTCCGCCGGATCTGGCACATCACGGTGCCGCAGACCAGGCTGATCCTCTCGACGCTGCTGCTGCTGCAGATCGTCGCCACCATGCAGATGTTCATCGAGGCATTCATCCTGACCGGCGGGCCGGGAGTGAACAACAACACGCTGTCGGTGGTCGACCTCATCTACACGTACGCGTTCTCCATGAGTGGCTCAAGCAACTACAACAGCGCCTCGGCGCTCGGCGTGGTGCTCATGCTGGTGCTCGGCGCCTTCTCCGGCGCCTACCTCTGGCTGAGCCGCGACCGCGGCTAGGAGACAGGAGCTCACGTGTCAGTGGTCCCCGTCAGGGCCGAGACGTCGAGGCGCCGCACGGCGCCGCGCAACACATCGTCGCGGACCCTGATATCCACCGCCCAGCTGAACCGGCGGGGCAGTAAGGTCGCCTACCGGATCGTCCTGACCCTGGTCGTCGTCGTCTTCACGCTGGTTTTCATCGGCCCGCTTTACTTCCTGTTCACCGACGGGCTCAAGTCCACCCAAGAAGCGGGCCAGGTGCCGCCGACGCTTTTTCCGGCCCACATCCATCCGGGCACCTACGTCTCCGCCTGGAATACCCTCAGCGTCGGCCGGCTGATGTTCAACACCCTGTATTACGCGTTCGGTGCGCTCGCGTTCCAGCTCATCTTCGACGTTGCCGCCGCCTACGCGTTCTCAAAGCTCCGGCCGGTGCTGGGTAACGCCATCTTCGGCATGATGCTGGCCACCCTGATGATCCCCTCCACCGTCCTGATCGTGCCGCAGTACCTGACCGTGGCCAGCTTGCCTCTCCTGCATGTCAGCCTGATCGGCACACCTGAGGCCATATGGCTGCCTTCCGTCGCTAACGCCTTCAATATCTTCCTGCTCAAGCGGTTCTTCGATTCGATTCCCTCCGAACTGATGGATGCCGCGGCGATCGATGGTGCGTCCCCGCTGCAGGCTTTGCGCAAGATAGTGCTGCCGATTTCCCGGCCGATCCTGGGTGTCGTCACGATCTTCGCGTTCGTCACTGTCTGGAAGGATTTCCTCTGGCCGCTGCTGGTCGAGAGCGGCTACACCCCAACCAGGGAAACGATCAATGTCGGGATCACGGGGGCGACGACTACACCCGAGAACCTCATCATCGCCGCTTCCGCCATGGCCGCGATTCCCACGATCCTTTTCTTCCTGATTTTCCAGCGCAACATCCTGTCCGGCCTGACCGCGGGCAGCCTGAAAGGCTGACGGCACTGCGGTCCGCATCACCTGTTATCGCGGGCGCAGCGCGCCCACAACCAGAAACCGGCCGACTGCCGCCGGTTTCCCAGGAGGTTAACGTGCCCCACACCGGCCAGCGCGCCGTGGCGCAGGAATGGTGGCGGACAGCTGTCATCTACGAGGTGTATGTGCGCAGCTTCGCGGACGGCAACGGCGACGGCATCGGCGATCTGGCCGGCGTCCGCGCGCGCCTGCCATACCTGGCCGAGCTGGGGATCGATGCGATCTGGTTCGCCCCCTGGTACCCGTCGCCGATGGCGGACGCCGGCTACGACGTGGCCGACTACCGCGAGGTCGAGCCGCTGTTCGGCAGTCTCGCCGAGGCGGAGAAGCTGATCGCCGAGGCGCATGCGCTCGGCATCCGGATCATCATCGACATCGTTCCCAATCACGGCTCTGACCAGCAGCAGTGGTTCACCGATGCGCTGGCCGCACCGGCTGGCTCGGCGGAGCGCGCGCGATACCACTTCCGGCCCGGCCAGGGCGATGCGGGGAGCCTGCCGCCGAACAACTGGCCGTCGGAGTTCGGCGGGCCCGCCTGGTCACGTACGACGAACGCGGACGGCACGGCTGGGGAGTGGTATCTGCACCTGTTCAGCCCCGGGCAGCCGGATTTCAACTGGGCGCATCCCGACGTGCGGGCCGAGTTCGCCGACGTGCTGCGGTTCTGGTTCGATCGCGGCGTCGACGGGTTCCGCCTCGACTCCGCGGCGCTGCTGGCCAAGGACCCAGCACTGGGTGACCTGCGGCCCGGGCAGGGCACTGGCGCGCATCCCTTCGAGGACCGTGACGGAGTGCACGGCATCTACCGGGAATGGCGGAAGATCGCGGACTCCTACCCGGGTGAGCGGGTGCTCATCGGTGAGGTATGGCTGCCCGACCCCGAGCGGCTCGCGCGCTACCTGCGGGCCGATGAGCTGCACTCGGCGTTCAACTTCGACTTCCTGTGCTGCGCGTGGGACGCGGCCAGGCTGCGCGAGGTGATTGACGTCACGCTGGCGACGCACGCCCGTGTCGGCGCCACGCCGACCTGGGTGCTGAGCAATCATGACGTGGTGCGGCATGTCACCCGTTACGGACGGGCCGACACGGCCTTCAGCATGAGCGACCGGCGGATCGGTGAGCCCGCTGATCGTGAGCTCGGGCAGCGCCGGGCCAGGGCCGCCGCACTGCTGACTTTCTCCCTGCCTGGCTGCGTCTACCTCTACCAGGGCGACGAGCTGGGACTGTGGGAAGTCGAGGACATTCCCGATGAGCTGCTGCAGGATCCGTTCTGGGAGCGCTCCGGGCACACCGACCGGGGCCGGGACGGCTGCCGGGTCCCGCTGCCCTGGGCGGGGGAAGAACCGCCGTTCGGCTTCGGGCCGGATGGGTGCGTGCCGTGGCTGCCGCAGCCTGCGGAGTGGAAGGACCTCACCACGGAGCGTCAGGCGGCGGACCCGGATTCGATGCTTCAGCTGTACCGGGCGGCACTGCGGCTGCGCCGCGCCGAGCCCGCGCTGGTCAGCGGTGACCTGACCTGGCTGCCATCTCCCGAGGGCGTGCTCTGCTACCGCCGCGCTGACAGCATCACCGTGCTGGTCAACCTGTCCGCCCAGCCGGCCGAGCTGCCAGCCGATGCCGAAGTGCTGATCAGCAGCAGCCCGCTGGACCACGATGTGCTGCCGCCGGACACCGCGGCCTGGCTGCGCGCGGGCGCGACCTCGCCCGGGGCGGCGTAGCTTCGGCCGCGGGGGCTTCCGGCCTCGCGTTGGGACCGAGCACAGCGCCCTGGCCACCTCGATGTGATGGTCGCGGTGCACCTTCGGGCTGGCGTAGACGGGCAGGTCGTAGGGGAACACGGGCGCGGGCAGCAGCCGCGGGGCCTCCTCGGCCGCGAACAGCTCCGCTGGGCGGTACCGGGTGGTCCGGTGGATCCGCTGCCTGGCCCGCCCAGCGCACCAGGCCTCCGCGGCGCGCTGCGTCGCGGGGCAGGCCGGAACGCTAGGTCCCACTGCCCGTCCGTGCGTTCGGTCGGGAGATCTTCGGAACGCCAGGTTGTCCGGCCTGATCGCCGGAGGAAGTCGTACGC
Source organism: Streptosporangiaceae bacterium (assembly GCA_035570295.1). Classification (GTDB taxonomy): domain Bacteria; phylum Actinomycetota; class Actinomycetes; order Streptosporangiales; family Streptosporangiaceae; genus JAJYUU01. Next base: position 340 of record DATMMA010000047.1, on the reverse strand, counting down.
ACATCATTTTTGTGCGAACGAACATGAATGATGTAAGTTCAGAATCATGGATGCAGCAGCACGGATCAACCAGCTCGTCGAGGCACTGCGGCTGCATGGCCGGGTCGACGTGGCGACGGCGGCCGCTGAGTTCGGTACCGCCGAGATGACGGTTCGGCGAGACCTTGATGTCCTGGTCGAGCGCGGAGTCGCACGACGGGTGCGTGGCGGTGCGGTCAACCTGATGATGCGCGGCGAGGAGTTGCCGTTCGCCATGAGGGAGCTCGACGCCCTCGACACGAAGAAGCGCATCGCCAGCGATGTCGCGGGCCTGATTGCTGATGGCGAGGCGGTCGGGCTG
>DATMMA010000046.1:0-2093 GCA_035570295.1 Streptosporangiaceae bacterium | reverse complement strand
GCTTCGGCGACGTCGAGGCAGGAGGCGGCGAAGGCGCCATCGCCGGTGGCGGTACCGACCTGGAAGAACAGCCCGTTCCAGCACGGCCACAGCGGCCAGTAGCTGCGGGCCTGTTCTGCACCCTGCAGGACCGGCCGCAAGATGTCCCGTGCTGCGGGCAGATCGCCGCGGCTCGCCGCGAGCCAGCCGCGCATGACAGTGACGCCCGGGTTACGGATGCCCGCGTCGGCGTCGGTGAGCTCGTCGGCGAGCCGCAATTGAGCCGCGGCGATCTCGGTATCGCCATGCAACAGCGCGACCGCCGTACGGATCGTGATCGCGTCGAGAAGATGCAGGTTGGTGCCCAGCTGGCGGCCGAGCTCGATCAGTGTGCGAGCGCCAGCGTCCGCGTCGTCGAGGCACCCGAGATTGAAGTCCTGCCACATCTGAGCGCAGGCGATGCCAGGCAGCAAAGCCGCGGTGGCGGCGGCGCAGCTGGCGCGAGCTTGATCGAGCAGGGCCTGGGCGTGGTCGTAGCGGTCCACGAACTGCAGCGCGGTGATCTCCTCCGCGAGGTACGGCGCGCCGGTCAGGACACGCAGCTCACGGAAATGCCGCAAGGCCGCCTGGTGGCGCCCTTGGCTGCGGGCTGCCTCGCCGGCGGCCTGAACCGCCAGGGTGAGCGCCTCCCGGTCGCCGCAGTCGCGGGCCTGCTCGACCGCGCCGGCCGCTTGCCGGGCAGCCGGCTCGCCAGGAAGCGTCCGGGTGCAGGCCAGCGCGTACGCCGCGCGCAGCCGGACCGTGACCACCGCGTCCAGGTCGCTGCTGCGCAGGGTCCGCTCGATCCTGGAGGCCAGGTCCCGGACCCGTCCGCCCAGCCACAGGGCGCCGACGGCTTCGGTCTCGACCTGCCCGATCAGATCAGGGTCGTCGACGCGGGCCAGGATCTGGTCGGCCACAGTGATCGCCTGGGCGGCGTGCTGGGCCCGGCACAGTACGGACAGGCAGCGGCGGCTCAGGGCCAGCCATTCCGGCTGAGCGGGGTGCACCGTACCGAAGGCGAGCTCGGCGAGTTCCCCCGCGTCCTCGGCACTGGTGCGGGTCAGGGTTTCCGCCGCCGAGATCAAGACCAGGGCACTGGCAAGGTCACCGGTCGTCGCCGCGGCCCGGGCGTGGGAGGCGGCGACCAGCGGCTCACCCAGCACGCTCAGGTGGTACTCGGCCAGGCGTGCGTGCAACTGACGGGCACGATCGCCAGCGAGGATCGCATAGACCGTCTCCCGGACCAGGTCGTGGCGGAAAGCCAGGGCATCCGCAGACATGGTGATCAGCCCCGACCCGACGGCACCGGCCAGACCGTCCTTACCGTCACCACCGGACAAGCTGGGCATCAGCGCGAACCCGTCGCGTACCGGCAACGGCCGGCCAGCGGCCGCGACCAGCTCTACCAGCTCCCGTCCCGAACCGGGGAGATCGGCGAGCTGGCGCGCCACCGCCGTAGCGAACTCGGCATTCATGGCGCCGGGTTCTCCGCCTGCGTTCGAGCGTGCCAGGCTGTCGATGACCTGAATGGCCAGGAACGGGTTCCCGCCGGTGGCATGAAGGTAGCGGCGGGTCCGCTCGTCCGGGACCCGCCCGAGCCGGTCCCGGGCCATCGCCGCCAGGTCCTGCGTGGTCAGCGGCGCAAGCCGAAGGTACTCGCTGCGGACCACGTCGTATCCGGCCAGATCGATCCCGATGGGGTCGTCGCGGCTGGCGAACATCCACACCACGGGCAGGCCGGCCAGCCGCGACAGCATGCTGCGCAGGAGGAACCGGCTGACCCGGTCGGCCCACTGGAAATCATCGATCGCGAAAAGCAACGGATGCACGGTGGCGAGGTCTTCCAGGCAGGACGCGATGCGGTCAGCGAGCAGCAGCGGCTCGCTGACCACCCCGGCGATCTGCTCGTACTCCCCGGCAGTGGTCAGCGGTTCCCGCCCTGCGCGCAGCGCCGCGATCACCGGGGCACCGGGCCAGACCTGCTCGATCGGATCGCACTTGCTGCGGCCGACCCGGATCTTCATGCGGGTCGCATGCTCACAGATCTCCGCGAGGAGCGCGGTCTTGCCGAT
>DATMMA010000045.1:0-10309 GCA_035570295.1 Streptosporangiaceae bacterium | reverse complement strand
GACTCCTTCGGACAGGTCGGGTTCCCCGGTTACGACGGCATGACCGGCCCCAACGGCCTGGCGTACACCCTGGACATGCAACTGCACGGCATCCAGGTCACCAGCACCTACCTCAGTGACCTGCACGACTCGTGGACGGGGAGCGGCCCGTTCGGTCCCGGCCAGGCCGGGTACGAGCGCCAGCTCAATCAGGAGAACGCTGCCTTCGGCACGTTTTTCGCCCGGCTCGCCGCGCACGGGATTACGAAGGCCAACACGCTGTTCGTCATCACCTCGGACGAGGGTGACCACTTCGTCGGCAGCCCAGCCACCCCGGCTGGCTGCAACGGCGTGACGACCACCTGCCACTACTCCCGCATCGGCGAGGTGAACGGCAATCTGACCGGGCTGCTGGGCGCCAAGGGTGTCACGACTGCTTTCGACGTCAACGCCGACTCGGCCCCGGTCATCTATGTGCACGGTCAGCCTGCCCGCAATGACAGCTCCGTCCGCCAGACCGAACAGAAGGCAGCGACGCTGACTGGAGATGATCTGGCTAGTGGCAAGACGGTCCCGCTGACCAACTACATGGCCGATCCGGTGGAACTCAAGATCCTGCACATGGTGACGGCAGATCCGAAGCGGACACCCAGCTTCGTACTGTTCGGCAACACCGATTTCTGGCTGCAGAGCGGCGCAGCGAGCTGCGGCACGTCGTGCTTCACTGAGCCAGCTGGCACCGACGCCTGGAATCACGGCACAGTAGGTTCGCAGATCAACACGACATGGCTGGGCATGGTCGGGCCTGACGTCGCGCATCGTGGCATCGACAATGCAATCTGGTCAGATCACACCAATATCCAGCCGACGATGATGGCGTTGCTGCGGCTGCACGACGACTACACGCCGGACGGACGGGTGCTAGGCGAGATCTTCAAGTCGCCCGGCCTGCCCGCCGGGATGCGAGCGCACCGGAGCGAACTGGTCCGGCTCGGCGACGTCTACACCCAGCTCGAGGCGCCGGTCGGCAGCTTCGGCCTGGCCACGCTGAAGGCATCTACCAGGGCGCTGGCAAGTAACTCGACAGGTGACGCGACGTATACCAGCATCGAGAACCAGCTCGCGGCGCTCGGCAACGCCCGGGACATCGTCGCGGGCCAGATGCGCACGTTGCTGCTCGGCGCTGCCTTCGGCGGCCACGGCATCAACGTTGGTAAGGCCAAGTCCCTGATCAAGAAGGGCGATCAGATCCTCGGCGAGGCTGTGACGCTGGCGGCCTGACCGCCGTCTCGGTTCCACCGGCCCTTTTGTGCCGCGATATCTGGCGGTGACTGCCAGGCGTAACCGCCTGGCAGTCACCGGCCCTTATTCGCCGCGATTCCGGTATCTGACGCACACCCTGGTCCTCTGATCCGGCACATCCGCACGGACCCCACGGGGGGGCTCGGAGGGACAGAGGGGAAGCGTCATGACACAGATAGCCGCCGGACCTGGCGACGTACTAGCGGTGTGGACCGGCAACGGCCTAGTCCAGAATCTCATCCGGGTCGGAGAAGCGATGGTCGGCAAGCCAGCTGTTGCCAACCATGTCGTGATCGTCACGCACCAGGACAGCGTGGGCCGATGGATGGGCATCCAGGGCCAGCCGGGCGGCGTCGGCCCCGTGGACTGCACTCCCTATCTTTCCGGCGCCATGACCGCCTCCAACCATGACCAGCCCAAGCCCAACGACCGTGGCCAGCTCGCCTCGTTCCTGGCCAGTGCAGCCAAGTCGCTGGGCATCAGCTATGACTGGGTCGGCATAGCCGAGGACACGCTAGCGGCATGCCATGTCGAGGACCTGTCGGCCGCGATCAACCCGCTGTGGCAGTGGCCGGCCAATCGCAACCTGCTGCCTGGCCACGTCGTGTGCTCCAGCCTCGCCGCGATGCTCTACGGCTTGCCGTCGGTCGGATGGGCTCATCCGGATCTCGGCGCTGAGCGCGAGTGCGAGCCAGCCGACTGGTGGCAGTGGTCGCAGACCCGGGCCTGGGCGCGCCCTGCCCTGCGCGCAGCCGCCTAGCAACACGCACGCACCGGCTACACCGGGATCGCGGCGCCGTTCACCAGCTGAGCGTCCGGCACGGTCAGGTAGAGGTAGCTGAAAGCGATGTCGCGTGGCTTCGGCCAGGCGTCGTGATCAGCCTTCGGCAACGCTTCCCGGTTCACCGGGGTGTCGATGATACTGGGGACCACGCAATTGACGGTGATGCGGCTGCCGCGGACTTCGTCGGCAGCCATCTCCACCAGGTGCAGCACGCCCAGCTTGCTGACCGAGTATGCGAACCCGTTGCCAGCGGTGACCGTCGCGGCGCGGCTGGCCGTGTGCACGATGCGGCCCTCGCCGACCGGTTTCATGACCCGTAGCGCGTGCTTTGTGATGAGTGCCGCTGACACCAGGTTGACCTCAAGCTGGCGGGTTAGCTCGTCGCCGTCCAGGTCCGCCAGCGGCCGCCGCGGCGCGTAGCCGCCGACGGTGTTAATCACGGCCCATGGCGCCGGACTCGCGTCGAAAAACTCGCGCAGGGCCGTATCGTCCTGCACGTCGACGCTGGCGTACTGCACGCCAGTCAGCTGACGATCGGCTGCGGGCGCTGCCCGGCTCACCCCCCGGACGACGGCCCCGTCGTCGGCGAATTTTGCCGCCACGGCTGCGCCCAGCGCGCCCGTCACCCCGAACACCACCACGTCACGGCCGGTCAGGCCAGTCTCCACCACGTTCCCTCCCCGATGTTGGATTCGCGTCATGTTGCGGCGACAGCGTGGCGACAAGATACGCCACGCCGAACGGGTCGTCGCAGTACCTGATCACGCTGACCGGCCGCTGCTCCCCCATAGCGCCGGCCAGCACCTGCCAGGCCGGCCGGCCGGTGGCCATCAGGTCCCTGGCGAGGCTGGCATCCAGCGTCAGTAGCGCGGCCATGTCCCCGGCCCGGATCGCTTCGGTGACCTGTGTGTCGAACGGAAAGCTCCGCTCGTCCAGGTAACCAGGCGCTTTCAGGCCGCGGCGCGCGCTGCCGTCGGCCATGACCAGCAGCGCAACCCGTGCCACGGTCGCGGCAAGGCGGGCGCCGAGTGCAGCGCAGTCTGCGGCGCCGGCCCTGTCATTGACTGTGTGCAACGCGAGTTGGCCGGCGTAGCCTGCCTGATCCAGCAGACGGCAGCCGAGGCCGAGCGGGAGCGGCAGCGGCTGTGCGTCCCGGTCCAGGCCGCTCCCGTCCAGCGCGCTCCCGTCCAGTCGGCCCAGCGCAAGGGCTGGCGCGTAGGCTGCCAGGTCGAGCCGGCCGAGCGCGCCGAAAGCGCGCGTCTGCTCGCCCGGGCCGACGACAGCGATCATGTCGGGGTCGGATTGCAGCAGGTCTGTGGCTGCGTCGAGGCACGCCTGCCGTAGCTCAGGGACTACCGGGTCGGCGCCGGTCAGCTCGCGCGCGAGCAACGGCGGCGCCGGGCACAGGGCGGCTGCGGTGAGCACCGGCTAGGCCAGTCCCCGCACCGCGCGAGCGGGCGGCCGGTCGCCGCGGATGGCGCTCACCATGTTGATGACCTGCCGGGACTCCGCTACCTGATGCACCCGGAAGATCCGTGCACCGTGCCAGGCGCAGATAGCGGTCGCCGCCAGCGTGCCTGGCAAGCGCTGCTCGGGTGGCAGGTTCAGAGTCTCGCCCACGAAATCCTTGTTGGACAGCGAGACCAGGACTGGGAACCCGGTCGCCGTCATCTCGGCTAGCCGCCGGGTGATCTCGAGCGAGTGCCAGGTGTTCTTGCCGAAGTCGTGCGCCGCGTCGATCACGATGCGGTCGCTTGGAACGCCGGCCGCCAGCGCACGTCCTGCCAGCTGCTGCACCTGGTCGAGCACGTCCGCCATGACGTCGGCGTACGCGACGCGGAAGGGCCTGGTCCTCGGACTCTGCCGGCCTACGTGAGCGCACACCAGTCCTGCGCCGAACTCTGCAGCGACGTCGGCGAGCAACGGGTCGTACCCGCCCCAGCTGTCATTGAGCAGGTCGGCGCCTGCTTCGCAGACGGCCCGGCCGGTCTCGTGCCGCCAGGTGTCCGCGCTGATCACGACGTCGGGGTACGACGACCGGATCGCGCCGATGAAAGCCGCTGTGCGCCGGATCTCCTCCGCCACGTCGACATCGGCGCCCGGCGCGGCCGGAATGCCACCGACGTCCACGATGTCCGCGCCGTCGGCGATGACCTGATGCACCCGCTCCATCGCGGCTGTTTCATCCCAGGTCACCGCAGGCCGGAAGAACGAATCCGGGGTCCGGTTCACGATCCCCATGACGATCGGCTGGCCGGGCGGGAACGCCCGGTTGCCAAGACGCAGCATCCCCTGCTGCGCGGCCGGAGCCAGCCCGTCACTCATCGGCTCGGAACAAAGCCGCCGGCGGCCGCTCGGTCACCGGAACCGGTCGCGAGACCTGGCGTGCCTCCCCGTCGTCGTCGCGCACGAACTGATGCAAGTCGACTGTGGCAGGCGCGAGCTGATCTGACAGGCGGTCTGCCCGGCGCCGCTCGGCCACCATCAGCAGCTCCGCAGCCATCAGCGCCAGGTCATGGTTGGCCTGGTGCCGGTGCGCCCGGCTGCCGAGATCTACCTGCGCGACGGCGTCGAGGCCGTAGCCGGAGACCGTGTCCATCAGCGTCGCGAGCTCGACGCCGTATCCCACCGGGATGCTCAGCGACTCCATCAGGCTGCGCCGCGCGGCCCACTCCCCGGCCAGCGGCTGTACCACCGCGGCAAGCTCCGGCCACCACAGGCTGATCAGCGGGCGGGCGACCAGTTCAGTGACCCGGCCGCCCTCCGTCGAGGTCGATCCGTCCGCCTCGGTACGCACCCGCGTGTAGAAGCCCTTGACCAGCCGGACCTCGTCGTCCGCGAGCAGCGGTCCGAGCAGGCCGGAAACGAAGTGCGGCCCCCAGCGGGTCAGGTCGGCGTCGACGAAGACCAGCAGGTCGCCTTTGGTGACCAGCAACGATTTCCACAGCGCCTCGCCCTTGCCGGGGAAGCTGCCGGCAGCGGGTGCCACCTCGGCGGCCCGGTAGACGACCGCCCCTGCGTCCGCGGCGGCCGCCGCTGTTGCGTCGGTCGAATCCGAGTCCATGACCACGAGCTCGTCCACAAGCGGAACGTCGTCGACTAGCGAGCGGGCAATCGCTCCCACGACGCCGGCCACGGTCTTCTGCTCGTTCTTCGCCGGGATGACCACGCTGATGGTGGCGCCGAGTTGCCGTTTGGCCGCCAGCAGCTCCTCTAGCGGCCAGTCCTGCCAGCGTGACGTGCGGCGGCCGAACCAGGCTCCGGTGCCCTCGTCAGCGAGTCGGCCAGCTTCCATGACCTGGCCAGCCTAATCCGGTTCTGAAGCGGTGCTGACAGCTACCCGGCTGCGATCATCGGACCGAGCGCACCGGCAGCACGGCGAGTGCGCTGGCGATGCCGCAACAGCCGCCGGCGATGAACAGGGTCCGGTAGCCGCCAGCGTGGCTGATGATCAGGGCGGCCAGCAGCGGGGCGAGCACCTGAGGCCCGGCATTGGCGATGTTGAGAACGCCGAGGTCCCTCGCGGCATCTTCGCTGCGGGGCAGCACCAGGGTAACCAGAGCGGCGTCGACGGACAGGTAACAGCCGAATGCGATCCCGGCGAAGGCGGCAAAGATCTCGACGGTTCTGAAGGTCGGTGACAGCACTGGCAGCACGCAGACTGCACCGGCGACCACGGAGGAGATGACGACGAACGGCTTGCGCCGGTCCAGCCGGTCCGACACCGGGCCGGCGATGGCGGCGGCGAGCAGGGCACCGGCCGCGCTGATCGCCGCAAGGACCGTGACCCCCTGAGCTGGCCGCATCCGGCCGGGTAGCGCGATGTAGTCAGTGAGGATGTACAGCTCGTAGCCGATCACCAGGTAGTAGCCGAGAATGGCCGCGGCGCGGCTTGCGAATACCAGGGCGAAGTCGCGGTGCTGTAGCGCGGACAAGAAGCCGGCCAGCCGAGCAGCCGGGCGCCTGGTGTCGCGGGACGGCCGCGGCAGTCCGGCGGCCGGCGCGTCTGCGGTGCTGATCACGAAATAGGCCGCGGTTGCCGCAAGCAGCACGCCGAGCGTCAGGTAGCCCCAGCCGAGATGCCCGGTGAACTGGCTGGCCAGCCCCACGCCGGCGACCCCGCCGACTACGGAAGAGACGCCGGCCACCGCGGATGCCGCGCCGCGCCGCTGCCTGATGACCCGGTCCGGGATGACTGCCGTCAGTGGCGCCTGGTACAGGTTCGCCACTGCCTGGGCCAGGCACCAGGCGATTGCGACCAGCAGCAAAGTCCCGGCCCGGCCGAGGAGGGCCAGCATCACGATCACCGCGACGGGCGTGGTGACCAGCCATGGCGCGCGGCGGCCGAACCGGGACCTGGTGCGGTCCGAAAGCGCGCCGCCGATCGGGTTGAACACCAGCGCGAACACTGCGCTGACCCCGGACGCGACGCCGAGCGCCGCGACCTTGTGCGCCCGGTCGATGTGCTCGACCTGGAGCGGGAGAAGCACGGTGACGATCCCGGCGTAGAGGGCTGACAGCGCGCCGTTGGCGAAGCCGAGGCTGACCAGCAGCCGCCGGAACCCGTGCCGCCCGCCTGCGGCGTCCGTGCGCCCGGCGTGGCCGGTCCCGGCCAGGTCCGTCATCGGTTGCAGCCGGCCGCGGGCCGGTCAGGCGACGGTGATGGTAGTAGCGCTGCGGACGTCATCGAGGCTGTGCGCTGCTTCGACAAGGTACTCGCCCGGCACTGTCGTCCAGCCGTCGGCCCAGATCTGGAAGGCTCGCTCTGGCAACGTGAGGGTGACGGTCGCGGTCTCGCCCGGTTCGGCCGTGACGGTGGCGAAGCCTGCCAGCCACCGGCGCGGGCGCTCGTCGTCCGGCGTCGCCGGCCCGGCGTAGACCTGGACCACTTCGCGGCCCGCCCGGCGGCCGGCGTTGCGCACGGTGACGGTGACCTCGCGGCCGTCCGCTGTCAGCTGCTCGTAGTCCCAGCTTGTGTAGCCGAGGCCATGGCCGAACGCGAACCGAGGCGTGACCCCGGCCCGCTCGAAGGCCCGGTATCCGATGAATACGCCCTCGTCGTACCGCAGCTCGCCGTCGACCGGGGTGACGGACAGCACCGGGCAGTCTGTCCCGGCGACCGGCCAGGTCGTGGGCAGCCGGCCACCGGGCTCCGTCGCGCCGAGCAGGACGTCCGCGATCGCGTGGCCGGCTTCCTGGCCGGGGAACCAGACCAGCAGCACCGCCGCGACCTGGTCTGCCCACGGCAGCTCCACTGGCGAGCCGGCATTGACCACCACGATGGTGCGCTGGTTGACCGCCGCGACACGCCGGACCAGTTCGTCCTGGCGGCCCGGCAATGCCAGCGTGGTGCGGTCGAAGCCCTCCGACTCGACCTCGTCAGTCGTGCCGACCACGACGATAGCGGCGTCAGCCGCTCTAGCGACGGCCTCCGCCTCGGCCAGCAGGTCGTCCGCGGCCGCGATCGGGGCACCATAGCCGAGGGTCAGCGTCACCACCGGGAAGCCGCGGACGAGGCTCACCTGCTGGGTGAGAGCGACTTCCAGAGTCTCGCCCGCGGCCATCGCTACCGGCACGTGCCGCTCCGGCGGTGCCAGGAATGTCACCGCGAAGTCATCCGATTCCGGCTGCAGGAGTCCGTCGAAGAGCACGGCACCATCGGCATTCAGCGTGAACCTGCCGATCCCGCGGATCCCGAGCTGATGCGTGCCGCTCGCCTCCGCGGTCAGCCGGCCAGAAATCTCCACTGTGTCCAGCGCGTCCGGGTCGACTCCGCCGGGCATGTCCATCCACCGCCCGTAACCGCTGGCGAGCGGCGCCTGGTAGACGACGGCGCCTGCCTTGTCGCGGAACGTCGCCTGCAGGGCGGTCCACTGCGGTGCTGCAGCGGGCTGCAGCTTGCCGATGCGCGGATCGGAACCGATCGCGTAGAAGAGCTTGACCGCGTCTGGCAGGGCAGCCGATAGGCCCTCCAGCGGCGAGACAACGTGCTCAGGGAAGACGACAGCGCTGCCTCCGCCGAGCACTCGCGCGTCCCGGCCGAGCGCGCCGATCAACGCGATGCTGCCCAGCCCGGAAACGTCGAGCGGCAGCGTGTCGTCGCGATTCATCGCCAGCACGAAGGACCGGCCGGCGACCTCCCGTGCCATGCCCGCGCCGTCGATCAGGGCCGGGCGGCTCTCCGGCGGCACCGTCTCAGGGGCGCCTGCGAGCGCGCCAACCCTGGCAGCCAGCCGCAGGACCCGGCGCACTTGCTCGTCGACGACGTCTACTGGCACCTCGCCAGCCTGGACGGCTTCGACCAGCCGGGCGCCCCAGGGGTTGCCGGCGGCGGGCATCGCGATGTCCAGGCCGCCATCCGCTGTCCCGGCCGTCGTACGGGCGGCGAGCCAGTCGGACACGATGACCCCGCTGAAGCCCCACTCGCCTTTCAGCACGCCGCGCTGCAGCGCGGCATGCTGGGTCATCGACACGCCGTTCACCGCGTTGTACGCCGACATCACGCCCCAGGCGACCGCGTTCGTGATAATCGTCTCAAACGGTGCGAGATAGAGCTCCCGCAGCGCCCGGTCACTGACGACCGTGCTGGCGGTGAAGCGCTCGGTCTCGAAGTCGTTCGCGACGAAGTGCTTGACGGTGGTCGCGACGCCCTGATCCTGGACGCCGGCCACGTAGCCGGCGCCGATTTCGCCGGTGAGCAGCGGATCTTCGGAGTAGCACTCGAAATGCCGGCCGCCAAGCGGGCTGCGGTGCAGGTTGACGGTAGGCGCCAGCAGCACGTGGACACCCTTGCGCCGGGCTTCCTGGCCAAGCAGCTGCCCGGTCCGGCGGGCAAGCTCGCTATCCCAGGTTGCCGCCAGGGCGGTCGGGCTCGGCAGGGCGATCGACGGGTCCGCTGCGCTCCAGGTGACACCGCGGACGCCTACCGGGCCGTCGGACATGACGATGGAGGCCAGCCCGATCTCCGGCAGCCCGGGCAGCGTCCAGGTGTCCTGGCCGGACAGGATTGCCACCTTGGCCTCGAGGCCGAGCCGGCCGAGAGCCGCTTCGACGGCAGCCTCCTGGCCGGCACGTACAGCCTTCTGCTCGGCGCTTAGGTCGGACATCGGGCGCCCCTCCTCTTTCTCATCAGTTGTCCCTGATCAGAGCACGGCCGATTATCAGCTTCTGGATCTCGCTCGTTCCCTCATAGATACGAAACAGCCGGGCGTCCCGGTACATCCGTTCGGCCGGGATCCCGCGCATATAGCCCAGCCCGCCGTATACCTGGACGGCCAGGTCGGCGGCGCGACCGACCATCTCGGAGCAGAACAGCTTGGCAGCCGACGGGCCGATCCTCCGGTCGGCGCCCGAGTCGTAGTTGCGTGCCGCCTCTGACACCATGGCCCGGCCCGCGTAGGCCCCGGTCTGGATCTCCGCAAGCATCGCCTGCACCAGCTGGAACTCGCCGATCGGCTGGCCGCCCTGCCGGGCGGTTCTCGCGTGCGCGACCGATTCGGCGAGCAGTCTGTCGGCCATCCCGACGCAGATGGCCGCGATGTGCACGCGGCCGCGGACCAGCGACCGCATCGCCGCGCCGAAGCCAGCTCCCTCCTGGCCGCCGACCAGCCCAGTTGCAGGGACCTTGACGTCGTCGAAGAGGACCTCAGCGGTCCACGCGCCAGCCTGGCCCATCTTGCGGTCTTTCGGGCCGACCTGGACGCCGTCCCGACCTGCCTCGACCAGAAACACCGAGATCCCGCGTGTCCCGCGGGCCGCCGGATCGGTGCGGGCGAACACCACGAACAGGTCGGCTAGCGGCGCGTTGGTAATGAACCGCTTGGCCCCGGAGAGCACGTAGCCTTCGCCATCCCGCGTCGCTTTCGTCGTCAGCCCGGAAGGGTCCGACCCGGCTTCGGCCTCGGTCAGCGCGAACGAGGCGATCGCGCCCTCAGCCAGCTTTGGCAGCCAGCGCTGCTTCTGTTCATCAGTGCCGGAGTTGACGAGGACCTGTCCGGCTATCCCGTTATTGGTGCCGAACATCGATCGGAAGGCTGGCGTGGTGTACCCGAACTCGAGCGCAAGCTGCACGTCCTGCGACAGGTTCGCGCCGAGCCCGCCGTATTCCGTGGGCAGTGTGTAACCGAACAGGCCCATTTCCGCGGCCGCCCGCCGGAGGTCTGCCGGGATTGCGTCGGTCTCCTCGATCTCGTCTTCGCGCGGCACGACCTTGGTCCGGACGAAACGGCGGACAGCGTCGAGCAC
>DATMMA010000044.1:0-3688 GCA_035570295.1 Streptosporangiaceae bacterium | reverse complement strand
AAGAGCAACCACGCACCGAGCGGTGAGGCGACATGATGCTTGGCGCGGATGACGACCTGCAACCGCGCTGAATAGCCAGCTACGCAGTCTGCGACCAGGCTCGGCGGGGCTGTCATGGAGTCAACTGTGCCGCACCGGCGCCGCGCCTGGCCGCAGCCGCGGCGAAATCAGGAGCATGGCTGCAGCCAGTCAGACGGCCGAAGTCACCTGAGCTACCGCGCTTTCGGCCTCGCCAGCCGGCTTACGGCCGAGCCAGAAGAAGCTGAACAGTCCGGCCAGCAGCACTAGCGCTGCCGACAAGTAGAGCGCGGCATGCAGCCCGGACTCGAATGCGCTATACGCCGCCTGGATGACCTCCTGGACCAGCTTGGGCTGGCCAGCCCCGGCCGCTCCGCCCGCGCCCGCAGTGTTCCCGCTCGCTGGTTCGAGGCCGGTCTCGACGCCGTTGATGACGAACTGCTGGATGCTCTTCGGCAAGCCGAGGGCCTGGAGCCGGGACGCGATGTCGGCGGACAGCCGGGCCGACACGAGCGCGCCGAGCACCGCAACGCCGGTAACCGCACCTATCTCACGGCTGGTATTGGTGGTGGAGGCCGCCATGCCCGAGCGCTCCGGAGGTACTGCCGACAGCGCCGACGACGTGGCTGGCACGACCGTCGCGCCGACGCCGATGCCGGTCAGCGAGAGGGCGGCGGCCAGCTGGAGGTAACCCGGATGCGGGTTGATGGTGAAAGAGGTCAGCAACAGCCCGAGAGCGAACAGCAGGCAGCCGGTGAAGATCGTCCACCTCGCGCCGATCGCCACCGTCGAGCGTCCCGCCAGCAGTGCCGCCGCAGCCAGCAGCACCATCATCGGCAGGAAGACGAGCGCGATCCGGTAACCGCTGTAGCCCCCGACTTCCTCGAGATACAGCGCCGTGAAGAAGAAGACCGCGAACGTGGCGAAGTACGCGCAGAAGGCCACAACGTTAGCCACCGCGAACCGCGGCACCCGGATGAAGCGCAGGTCCAGCAGCGGATGCGCAGCCCTGCTCTCCCACCAGAAGAACGCGATCACGGCCAGGAAACTCACGCACAGCAGCGGGATTACCCGCGCCGAGCCATAGCCGGAGTTCTCCGCCAGGATTACCGCGAATGCCAGCGCGGACAGCGCCACGGCTCCGAACGCCGTGCCGGGGATGTCGACGCGGTGCGCATCGGGGTCGGAGTTCTCCGGGAGCACCGCGAGGATGCCCGCCAGGCCGATGGCACCGACGATCAGGTTGAACCAGAAGATCGCACGCCACGTGCCGAACTCGCCGATCAGAGCGCCGCCAATCACCGGCCCCATGGCCAGCGCGACGCCGGAAACGGCGGTCCAGACGCCCAGCGCCCTGGCCCGGATGCGCTCGTCGGTATAGATATGCCGGATCATCGACAACGTACCGGGCTCGCTGGCCGCGGCGCCGAAGCCCATCACCGCACGGCCGGCGATCAGCACGCCGACGTTCGGCGCCTCGGCTGACAGGATCGAGCCAGCGCAGAAAATCACAATCCCGATGACCATGACGCGCTTGCGGCCGAACTCGTCGCCGACCATGCCGAATCCGAGCATCGCGCCAGCAAAGGTCAGGGCATACGCGCCGACCACCCATTGCAGGGCGGATACCCCCGCGCGCAAGTCGGTCTGCACGCTGCCGAGCGCGACGCTGACGACTGTGTTGTCGAGGAAGGTCAGGAACAGGACAACACACAGCACTGCGAGGGCGAGGGAGCGGCCGCCATACCTGGCGGTCACCGCCCCGCCTGCGGGAACACCGACCGGGCTGACCACTGATTACGCGGCTGACTTGCAGGCGGCTGGCAAACCTGACGTCTTGCCAGCGTTCTCGATGGTCAGCAGCCCGCAGAAGCTCGCCAAGCCCACCTTCCAGGTCCCGTTCTCAAGGACCGCCGTTCCCGTCTGGTTCTTCAGCTCGGGGGTGCCGCCCACGAGAATGTTGTATTTCACCGTCGCCTGGGTAGCCGAATTTACGGTGACATTTATGACCTTAGCGGTCGCCAGGGCGGCAAGACCAGACCCTGACTGGCTCTTGATGACCGAGGCGAACTGGGTGCCGTCCTGCAGCAGATTCACACGCTTGCTATCCGGTGTCTTTGCGTTGAAGAACGCTTCCCAGTTCGTAGTGATCGCAGCGACCGAGCCGGCTGGCGCGCTGGCGCCCGTGCTTGCATTTGAGGACGTGGTCGCCGACGGTGCGGGCGAGGTGGCAGCGGATGTGCCCGCCGGAGCAGATGTGCCCGCCGAGCTAGGGCCGCTGCTGCCGCACGCTGCGAGGGTTACGGTCACCGTCACAAGCGCACAGGCCCCGGCCAGCCGCCAGATATGGCTGTGAGAATTCATACAGCAGACCTCCAACTGTCCTTCAGCCGGTGGCATTCGATCCTGGACCTGATCTTCTCGCACTTGTCGGCCGGCGAGTTAGTCGCGAGGTGACGGGCGTGTCATGCTGACGGGGTGTCCGACCTTGAGCTGCTCCGGGGCCGCGTCCGCCAGTTCGCCGCTGACCGGGACTGGAGCCGCTACCACGACCCGAAGTCAGTGCTGCTAGCGCTGGTCGGGGAGGTCGGCGAACTCGCCGAGCTGTTCCAATGGCTGCCCGCCGGCTCCGCGGCCAAACTCGCCGCATCCGAGCCGCTGTGCAGCAGGGCAGCCGAGGAAATGTCGGACGTGCTGCTGTACCTGATCTTGCTGGCCGACGTTCTAGGTGTCGATCTGGCCGCCGCGGCCAACGCGAAGCTAGATGACAACGCCCGCCGTTACCCGCCAGGCGGTCCGCCGGTGCACGCCGGCTCGGCCGGCTAACGGCGCAGTCGCAGCTCCCGACTAGTCGGCCGGGCGACCACTGACGCGCAACTGCTCCGTAGCGCTCGTCCACCGGGCCAGCTCGGCGAGCAACGCGGTGGCGGCGTCCTCCATGATCTGGTTCGGCAGCAGTACCCGCTGCTCGTCGAGGAACTGCTGGACGAACGGGATGTGCACAGCGTCAGCCATCGGCACCATCTTGAGCGCCGAGACGACCTGCTTGAGCATCTGTACTGCCCGGGTTCCGGCGGCCACGCCGCCATAGCTGACGAAGCCCAGCGGCTTGTACTGCCACTCCTGGTTCAGGTAGTCGATGGCGTTCTTGATCGCCGCGTTGAACCCGTAGTTGTACTCCGGGACCACGAAGACGTAAGCGTCGCCGCGCCGGATCGTCGCACTCCAGTCCTTGGTGTGCTGGTGCACGTACTGCCCGAAACGCGGGTGCTTGGGCTCGTCGAACATAGGCAGGTTGACCTCTGCAAGGTCGATGAGCTCCACTTCGAAGTCGCCCGTCTTGACCGCCCGGTCGCGGAACCAGGAAGCTACTGACGGCCCGACCCGGCCAGGGCGCGTGCTCGCGATAATGATCTGCAGGGTCGGATTGGTCACCGCTGTCCTCCGGTGCTTGGCGAAGATCGACGATCGAGATTACCCGCACCGAAAGATCAGGGCCGCAGGGCCCAGCCCGGTTCCGGCGGCCGGCGGCCGGCGGCCGATGATTCTGGCCGATGAGAGCGTCGCTGCTCGCGGATTCAGGCGGTCCGGAGGAGTGCCTGGCCTGCGGGCGGGCCCTGATGCGCCGTCAGCCAGCTCCCCACAGGGCTTGCAACTCGCGGTCCACGCT
>DATMMA010000043.1:0-6159 GCA_035570295.1 Streptosporangiaceae bacterium | reverse complement strand
CCGGACGAGGCGTCGAGGGTCTTTACCGCTACGACGCTGATGCCAGCGCTGGCCAGGCTGTCCAGGACGTGACTAAGAAGCAGCGTTCCGTGCCCACGGCCGCGGCTGGCAGCGTCAACAGCCATCCACAAGATCTCTGCTCCACCGGGAGACTTCCTCGCGATTACTGCGAAGCCGGCCACGGTTCCGGAATCGGTGACGACCCAGGCGTCGTGATTAACAGCGTCATGCTCGACCTTCGCGGGTACATCGTCGGTGAAGTAGTCCGGAAGGTCACGGATTATGGCTACTGCCGCTGGGACGTCGGCGATGGCGAAACGGCGAACTGCGAGCATGTGATTGATCGTGCCATTACGTCGCGAGAACCGCTCGTGCCTGTGCCCCCTCGAGGCCGTCGCTGCGGAGCTTGCAGGTTCCGTTTTGTTCTTTTTGCCCGGGGGTTCGCTGTCGGTGAATGCGGCTGCGTTGCGGCTATATAGCAACAGCGGATTCACATCCATGAGCGGGACTACACCTCGGCCGAACGGATGCGCGTCAGCAGCACTGGTACCCAGTGCTGGCCGTACCGCTCACGCAGCTCCGGGCGCCGCCAGTCGTCGCCAGCGACGACTCCCCTGCACAACGGTGAGCCGCAGAGACACTCCATGACGAAATCCGCTTCGCCTGTGCTGGTGGCGTAGTCGTTCGTCAGCTCATCGCCCGAGTCGACCGGCCTGCGCGCGGCCAGCTCATACGCAGAGACCCACCAGAGGTTTGGATCGCAGCTGTGATTGCCGTAGCCGCTGGCCTGCCCCGGCTGTCCGTTGGCCTGCCTCAGCGGGAGGATGAGGTGCAGGTCTTCGCCCACTGTGATGGTGTCGATGTAGGGCCGTCGCGGATCGCTGGCAGCAGCAGAGAGCAGGTCCGCCAGCCGCTGGCCCGACACGAGGCGGCCGCCGAGTCGCGACACCACGGTGCCGACCGCAATAGGGCCCGTGGCAAACAGGCCTAGACCGGCGATAGGTGACGGGCGTACTTCGACATCGGGATGTAGCCAGCAGTCCGGCTCAGGCGAGCCGGCCACCGTTCTCCCCTCGGGTTGGCTCACGCCGCTGCGGCCTCGCGCAGCCTCGCAAACTCCTGTACCAGTCGGTCCATCTGGTAGGAGGCATTGAGGCCGCTCGGGTTCGGAAGAACCCACACCCGCGGCCCGCCCGGCAGTGCGGGCTGCGGCCCCACCGCTGCCCGCGGCTGCCCGAAGGCGGCCCGGTAGGCAGTCACGCCGAGGACCGCGAGCCACGAGACGCCGAGCTCGGCCGCCGCTGCGGTGAGTACCGCGCCGCCGACTCTGAGTTCCCCGGCGTCCAGTTCATCGGCCCTCGCGGTGGCGCGGGCAACGACGTTCGTGATGCCCAGTCCGACGTCGAGTAGCAGATGCTGCTCAGCTGGCTGAAGCTGGCGGTCAGTAAACCCGGACCGGTGCAAGACCGGCCAGAACCGGTTACCGGGCCTGGCGAAATGGAAGCCCGTTGCGGCCGAGTACAGGCTCGGGTTGATCCCGGCGAACAGCACTCGCAACCCCGGCGCGACCAGGTCCGGAATGGTCCGCCCGCGAGCTGCCGCGATGTCTGCTCGCGTCGGGCGGGCAGGCGCGCTGGCTGAGGTGGTCAGGGGCACCAGGCTGGTCACAGCTACCAGGCTACGGCGGCGGATGGCAGACAATGGACTGGTGATCACCGTCGACCCGGACTCATTCGAGCAGATGGTCGCCAGGGCGCTCGACTCGCTGCCTGAGGAGTTCGCCGACCTCATGAAGAACGTGGCTGTCCTGGTCGAGCACGGACCTGGCCCGCGTGGTCTGCTGGGCTTGTACGAAGGGATCCCCCTAACGAGCCGGGGCGCGGGCTATGCCGGAGTCCTGCCCGACAAGATCACGATCTATCAGCAGGCCATTTGCGCGATCTGCAACAGTGAGGCCGAGGTTGTCGAGCAGGTGCGACGGACAGTGATTCACGAAGTGGGACATTACTTCGGGATCTCTGACCAGCGACTGCGGGAGCTCGGCTGGTGACTCGGCGGTAGAGGGCCCGGTAGCCCGAGGGCTGCCTAGAGGAGCAGGATCCCGCCAAACGCCAGCGCGACAATCGAGCCGGCCAGCCAGGTTCTCGACCAGAACCCGGCCGGGATCTTGGTCATCCCCTGCAGCTTGCCCGCGTCATCGGCGTCCTTCCCGCGGATCCTGATGATCTGCACGCCCGACATCAGCAGGAACCAGGTGATGGCGTAGGCAGTCACGACCTGGACCTCGACCGTCGCGACGGCCGCCACGACGAAGACCAGGATGAGCGCGGCGAATACCGTGACGATACCGAAGCTCCTCCGGAGCGTGAGCATGGTGGCGACCAGCCCTGCCAATCCGATCCACAGGACAGCCACGATGTAGCCAATTCTGATCAGCTCGGCGGCCCCGACACCGAACGCGCTCGGTCCCAGGTAGCCGACGAATGCGATCGCGAAGAAGCCGGTGTTGCCCCCCGCGCTCCCAGAAAAGTTGGTGGCGCCATCAGCATTCATCTTGAACTTGATTCCATCGACCTTGCGGCCGACAGCTGAGGCCATAGTTGCATGCGCGCCCTCGTGGGCAATCACGGTGATATGGCGGGTCACCGCCCACACCAGCGGAACGAAGGCCGCGGCGGCAGCGAGTAACGCGAGCAGCACGGACAGCGGCCCGGACAGATGCGCCTGGACCTGACCAATGCGCTGCAGCGACGCCGCGAGCGCCGATGCCGTCATCGGGCCTCCCGCACCAAAGTGCTTGTCAACCGGACCGCGTCGATCTGTTTATCACTAGCATGCGCGACAGATGTGCGGTTAGGAAGAAGTTCACGATCCGGCCGGGAACGCGCGGTTGTCACACTCCGAGACTGCCCCTGGCAGCGGCTTCGAACACGCGGAAGGGCAGCAGCCGCTTCGCCATCAGACCGGCCCGTTCCCCGGTCTTGCCGACCGAGACCCGGCGCGGTGCCCGGTTGGACTCGAGCACGCGCTGCACGGCCACGGCCACGTGCCCGGCCGGCGCGCCGTGCGCTTCGTCCCGCTCCATGACGCTCACCGCCCGGGTCATCGCGGCCGCATACGCTACGTCGCCCGGTCTGGGCTCGGCGCGCCGCCTGCTTGCCGTGAAGTCGGTCGCGATATTGCCCGGCTGCACGAGAGTGACCTGGATAGCGAACGGCGCGACCTCGTACGCCAGTGCTTCAGCGAAGCCCTCCAGCGCGAACTTGCTCGCACTGTAATACGCCTGGAACGGGATCCCGATAACGCCGGCGATCGAGCTGATCAGCACGATGCGGCCGTGCCGCTGCTCGCGCATCTGCGGCAGCACCGCCTGAACGACCCGGACGCAGCCCCAGAAGTTGGTTTCGAACTGTGCCTTGGCCTCAGCGATGCTGGTGTACTCGGCCGCGCCGGCGATGCCCCAGCCAGCAGCAGCGATCAGCGCGTCAAGCCGTCCGTCGCGCTCGATGACACCCGCGACACCGGCCTGCACCGACGAGTCCTGGTCTACGTCCATGACCAGACCAGTCCAGGCCGCGGCGGAAGTCGCTGATCTGTCGCCCGCGGCACGGTTGCTCGCGCCAGGGCCGTCTGCCGCGAAGCCCGCTGCGCTGCCCCCGGTGCCGCGCCGGCTGCCGCCGGTCACCGTCCAGCCCGCGGCGGCGAGGCGGTCCGCGCACGCCTTCCCGATTCCCGCTGATGCCCCGGTGACTAGCGCCACTCGTCGCGCTTCTGCCATCGCGGTCCCGATCCCTTCCTGTGCGGGCCGCGTGTGCGCAGCGGCGCTGTCAGTAGTGCTGGCTACAGTCAGTCTCCATGACAGCGCTGCCTGGTGTTCTTGATGTGCTCAACGAGGATCAGCGCCGGGCAGCTACCCATCAGGGCAGTCCGCTGCTGATACTTGCCGGGGCTGGCACCGGGAAGACCGGCACTCTGGTGGCCCGTGCGGCATGGCTGCGCGACCAGGGCATCCAGCCGAGCCGGATCCTGCTGCTCACCTTCACCCGGCGGGCCGCTGATGACATGCTCGCCCGAGCGCAGCCGCCTGACAGTAACCCGGCTGACCGGATCTTCGGCGGTACCTTTCACGCGGTCGCGCACCGGATCATCAGGGCGCACGCCGAGGCCTTCGCGCTGCCGCCGCAGTTCAGCGTCATCGACCCGGCGGATTCCGCAGACGTGATGGACACCCTCCGCGACGCCCACGGTCTGGTGGGCACGAACTCGGGCCGCCGCACCCCGCGAGCTGCCAACTGTGCCGAGATCTATTCCCGCTGCGTCAGCACCAGTACGAAGCTCGCCGATGTCCTCGCCAGTGGGTACCCGTGGTGCGTGCCATTGGCCGAGCAGCTGGCCGGGCTGTTCACCGACTTCGTCAGCTACAAGCGGCGGCACGGCCTGGTGGACTTCGACGACCTGCTGCTGCTCTGGCGAGCCGCCCTCGCCGACGCCGCGGCCGGCCCGGCTCTGCGCGGCTTGTTCGACGCGGTGCTGATCGATGAGTACCAGGATGTGAACGCTGTCCAGGCCGAGATCGTCCGGCTACTGCAGCCGGACGGGTCCGGTCTCACCTGCGTTGGCGACGACGCGCAGGCGATCTACGCCTTCCGCGGCGCCGACCCGGCGCACCTGCGCGCGCTTGGCAGTACCTACGGCGACCTGGCGATCATCCGGTTGTCCCGTAACTACCGCTCCCGCCAAGCGGTTCTGGGGCTGGCGAACGTCGTCCGCCCGCAGTACGAAGGGCTGGAGCTAGCACTGTCGGCCGCGCGCGGCGAGGGGCATCGGCCGCTGCTGATCCGCTGTCATGATGAGGCAACCCAGGCCCGCGAAATATGCGCGCGGGTGCTGGCGGACTACGAAGCAGGTGTCCAGCTTCAGCAGCAGGCGGTACTGGTGCGGTCAGCGCATCACAGTGACCTGCTGGAGATCGAGCTGGCCGCGCGCGGCATCCCGTACGTGAAATATGGCGGTCTCCGGTTCACCGAGGCGGCCCACGTGAAGGACTTCATCGCCGCCGCCAGAATCGTCGCGAACCCGGCTGATGACCTGGCCTGGTTCCGGCTGCTCCGGCTGCATGAGGGCATTGGCCCGGTCCTCGCCAGGCGGGTGATCGAGACGATGCAGATCGCCGAGATGCAGCCGTTCGCTCGCTGGCCCGACGCCGAGCTCCTGCTCCCGCAGCGGTGCGCCGCGGCCGTGGGAGACACCATCAGGCACCTCGCGCAAGCAGCACAGCAGGACCGGACAGCGGACCGGGCGGCGTCGGTCCTGGCCGCGCTGCGCGATCCGATGGGGGCACGGTATGCGGACGCCGCCGCACGGTTCGCCGACCTGGAACGGCTGGCTGACGCGGCCGCGGACAGCCCGTCGCTGCACGACGCACTGGTCCAGCTTGCGCTAGACCCGCCGGTGTCGGCGTCGGACCTGGCCGGCAAGCCGCGGCTGGACGACGACTTCCTGGTGATCTCCACGGTGCACTCGGCTAAAGGGCTGGAATGGCCGGTCGTGCACTTGCCGCAACTAGTCGACGGCGCGGTGCCGAGCGACATGGCGCTGACCACCCCGGCCGGCCTGGAAGAGGAGCAGCGCTTGTTCTACGTGGCCGTCACCCGGGCGCGGGATCGCCTCTACTTGTACGCACCGCTGCGGATGCATCATCACCGGATGGCCCGCGACGACCGGCACAGCTACGGGCAGCTGACCAGGTTCCTGACCAGGGCTGCCCTGGCGCAGTGCGAGGAGACCCAGGCCACCCCGCCCCGGCCGGTCCTCACTCCCGTCGCGCCGCTGGCCGCCAGCGTGGACCGCGAGTTGCAAGCCCTGTGGGGAGCTGGCTGACGGCGCATCAGGGCCCGCCCGCAGGCCAGGCACTCCTCCGGACCGCCTGAATCCGCGAGCAGCGAGGCTCTCATCGGCCGGGGATGATCGGCCGTCGGCCGTCAGAACCGGGCTGGGCCCTGCGGCAGTGCTATTCCGGTGCGGGTAATCTCGATCGTCGATCTTCGCCAACCACCGGAGGGCAGCGGTGACCAATCCGACCCTGCAGATCATTATCGCGAGCACGCGCCCTGGCCGGGTCGGGCCGTCAGTAGCTTCCTGGTTCCGCGACCGGGCGGT
>DATMMA010000042.1:0-12398 GCA_035570295.1 Streptosporangiaceae bacterium | reverse complement strand
GGCGTGGACGGCGCGGCCCTGCCCCTGTGGGACGAGGGTGACGCCAGCGTTGCGAACATGAATACGGCCGACCCGGCGGCCGCCTTCGCCGCTGGCCTCACTCCGCGGCCGCTGCGCGAGACCGTAGCCGACATCTACGCGGAGGACCGTGCACCAAGCGCAGGCAGGCCTCGCGTCGGCATCTCGGCCGAGCGGGAGGCGGAATTGCTCGCCCAATGGGCCGAGGCCTCGCGCTAGCTGAAACTCTCAGCGGGCGGCGTGCTCACGCCGCCCGGGCGTTGTCGGCGCGGCGCCGACCCGAGCTTCTAGCGGCTGCCCGCCAGGCATAACGGTCGCAGAACCGCACCAAACCCATGAAGTCTGCGGAGGCCGCCTTTCGCGGGCACGCGGAGACTAATCGGGGCCGGCAGCAGACCCCGCTCTGGTCCTTAGCTGCCGGCCCCGCGAGCCAGTCCGAACGACTGGTCAGGCCTTGACGGCCTCGATCTCCAGCTGCAGCTGGATCTTGTCGGCCACGACGACGCCACCGTTCTGCAGCGGCGCGTTGAAAGCGATGTTGAAGTCGCGACGGTTGATCTCGCCGGTCGCGGTGAAGCCGGCCCGGTAGCCGCCGTAAGCGTCCGGTCCGAAGCCCTGGATCTCGAGGCGCAGCGGCACGCTCCTGGTCACGCCCTTGAGGGTCAGGTCGCCGTCGAGGACGTACTCGCCGTCCTCGACCCGCACGCCGGTCGACTTGTAGGTCATCGTCGGGTAGGTCTCTACCTCGAAGAAGTCTGCGGAGCGAATGTGCTCGTCGCGCTGCTCCTGGCCGGTGTTGATAGAGCTCAGGTCGATCTCGGCGGTAACCGAGGACTGCAGCGGGTCTTCCCCAGTCACGAGCTGCCCGCTGAAGCTGGTAAACCTGCCGCGAACCTTACTGACCATCATGTGCCGGACCGAGAACCCGACCTCCGAGTGGACCGGGTCGATGTTCCAGGTGGCGGCCTGGTAGCCCGGGATCGACGTCTCCGTGCTTGCTGCGGTCATACTCCATCACTCCCGATGAACAGGTGATTGATTGCTTTACAGTTGAGCACTCAATGAGTATCACGCTGTTTCGGGGTTGTCAAACTCTCAACTACATGCCATATGATAGGCGTATGGCACAGTCCCCGAGGTGGCTCACCAGCGAAGAAGAGCGGGCGTGGCGATTGTTTCTGACCGCCAACCACGTACTCTTCTCCGCCGTGGAAGGCCAGCTGCAGCGGGATTCGGACATACCGCATGGCTATTACGAGATCCTGGTGCGGCTGTCTGAGACCGACGGTCACGCACTGCGCATGAGCCAGCTGGCCGAGGCCTCGACCTCCAGCAAAAGCCGGCTCTCCCACGCCGTGGCGCGGCTCGAGGAACGCGGCTGGGTGGAGCGGATCGATTGCCCGACCGACCGGCGCGGCCAGGTCTGCCGGCTGACCGACGTCGGCTATGCCGCGCTCGAGGCCGCCGCGCCTGGCCATGCGGAGCAGGTCAGGCGGTCATTGTTTGATCGGCTGGCCAGAGACCAGGTCTCCCAGCTCGCTGCGATCAGCGAGGCGATCCTGGCTGGCGCGCAGCCCGGCCAGGGCGACCTGGCCGACGGGCTAGGCGGCTGCCTCGCGGCCGCTTGCGACGGCGAGCTCGCGGAACAGGCGGCTGGCCCCGCCAGCGACTGACTTTTTCAGTCGCTGGCAGCGGCGAGCTGCCTGGCCATCTCGTCCGCGATCGCGGCCGGCCCGGGTCCCTGGTCGCCGCGCAGCCCGGCGATCACGCCCTCGCGGTCCAGCTCGCCTCGGTTCTGGCTCAGCTTCTGCTTGGCCTCGACCGAGAGGATAGTCAGCTCGACACCGACGATCGCGCGTAGCTGCCCGTCGACGTACTCAGGCGGCGCGTCAGTCACCGCCCACGGATGCTCCCGGCCGCTCTCATGCGTGCTCGTCAGCCTGGTCACGAATGCCCGCAGCCACTCGGGATCATGATGGAAGGCAAGCGTTCCGGTCAGGTGGACTGCTTCGTAGTTCCAGGTCGGCACGACCCGGCCGTGCCGCATCTTGCTCTCGTACCAGCCAGGCGAGATGTAGGCCTGCGGTCCGTGCACGATTGCCAGCGCCTGCGCGCCCGGCAGTGCGGTCTTCCACTGATCGTTGGCGATCGCGATATGGCCGATCAACCGACCGAAATCGGCCTCGTTCCCGCTGCCGCCCTGGCCGTCGCCATCGACCGGCTCTGCCGTGAGCCACGCTGGCCGGTCCCAGATGACGGGCAGCAACGTGCTGACCGGCTTCGTGCCGTCGAACGTCACCAGGTCGGCTGACTGTGCCGCGTCTACGAATGCGGCGATCTGCGCCATGTCGGTTTGCCTGAAATGCCGTGGCAGGTACATGCCACAAGGGTAGACGGCATACCGGGAAATACAGTTTCCGGCAGCTCACCCGGCCGCCTATGCTGATGCGCAACGCGCTGACGGAGACAAGTAGCGCCGGTCCACGCGAGCACCTGCCAGGCAGGCCGATCCAGGGCCCGCAAGGCAGCAGAGAGCCGCCGGGAGCTGAGAAGGCGGCCTCGCGCCCGGTCGCGAAGACACTCCCGAGTGCGGGGAGGACGGCGGCCGCTGCCAGCGGCATGACCCAATGCCCCGCCGGCCCGCCCCCGTCATCGGGCCAATTGAGGCCGGTCCCGCCGAAAGACAGCGGTCAGGGCCGGCGAAAGTGCGGTGGCACCGCGAGTTCCCTTATCGCCCGCACTCCCAAGGGATCGCACAACGTCCCTAGGGAGCTGTGATGATCTCACGCGTACTATCCGCTGACCTGCCCGAGCACATCGGCGAGCGGGTCACCATCGCTGGCTGGCTGCACCGGCGCCGGGATCTGAAGTCGGTTACGTTCCTCATCATCCGGGACCGATCCGGGCTAACCCAGGTCGTGCTGCCTGCAGAGCCGGCCGACATCGGGCTCGCAGGTGAGGAAACGGTTCTGCAAGTCGAGGGCCTGGTCGTCGCCAACCCGCAGGCACCAGGCGGTGCCGAGCTGACCGAGCCAGTGGTGACGCAGCTGTCCGGCCCTGCGCAGCCGCCGCCCTTCGACCTGTACCGGCCTGCCCTCACCGCGGCGCTGCCGACCATTCTCGACCATGCGCCCGCCTCGCTGCGCCACCCGCAGCTCCGGGCCGGGTTCGAGGTCTCGGCGGCCAGTGCGGCCGGTTTCCGCGGCACGCTCGACCGGGCAGGCTTTACCGAGATCTTCACCCCGAAGATCGTCGGCTCGGCCACCGAGGGCGGCGCCAACGTGTTCAGCGTCGACTACTTCGGCCGGCCCGCCTACCTCGCCCAGTCGCCGCAGTTCTACAAGCAGGCCATGGTCGGTGTCTTCGAGCGGGTCTACGAGGTCGGGCCCGTCTTCCGCGCCGAGCCGCACGACACGGCGCGGCACCTGGCCGAGTACACCAGCCTGGACGCCGAATTCGGCTTCATCACCGACCACTTCGACGTGATGGCCGTATGCCGGGACGCAGTCGCGGGCATGGTCGATTTTGTTCGGGAACGCGCTAGTTCCGCCATGCAGCAGCTGTCCGCGACGCTGCCTGAGGTGCCAGTGCAGATTCCGTACCTGCATTTCAGCGAAGCCATGGAACTCATCTCGACAGCGACCGGCGAGGACGTCCGCGACGAACCGGACCTGGCGCCCGCACACGAGCGCTGGCTGGGCGAGTGGGCTGAGCGGGAGCATGGCAGCGAACTAGTCTTCATCACCGGTTACCCGCTGCACAGCAAGCCCTTCTATACCTACCCTGACCCGCAGCGGCCGCGTTCCTCTTACGGTTTCGATTTGCTCTTTCGCGGCGGCGAGATCGTGACCGGCGGGCAGCGGCTGCACCGGCACGAGGACTACCTCAAGGCGCTGGCGGCGCGCGGCATGGACCCGGCGCCGTTCGCCAGCTTCCTGCAGGTGTTCGAGCATGGCATGCCGCCGCATGGCGGGTTCGCGATCGGGCTCGAGCGCTTTACAGCGCGGC
Organism: Streptosporangiaceae bacterium; assembly: GCA_035570295.1. Taxonomy (GTDB): domain Bacteria; phylum Actinomycetota; class Actinomycetes; order Streptosporangiales; family Streptosporangiaceae; genus JAJYUU01. Next base: position 8,372 of record DATMMA010000042.1, on the reverse strand, counting down.
TGACCGGCGCGGCGAACGTGCGGCAGGTGACACTGTTCCCGCGCGACTTGCACCGGCTCAGTCCGTGACGGGCTGACCAGCCACGTGGCGCTGGCGCCGCTCCTGGTCCCGCAGAACGAGTGTGAGGACCAGGAGCGGCGTCGCCGATCAGGCCGCCGTGAGCACGGGAGCGATCGGCCGCCGCGCGCCGATGCGAGCCGGGATGGCGGTCAGCCCGGCGAGCGCGATCATGGTCCCGAGCACTGCGGCGACCAGCCACCACACTGGCGGGATGACCGTAGCCCTCGTTCCGCCGCCGTTTGCCAGCGCGAAAAAGCCGATACCCAGCGGGATGCCAAGCAGCGCGCCCGGCAATGCCGGCAGCAACTGGGCTGTCACCAGGCCCGCGCTGAGCTGTCGTGACGACGCGCCGAGTGCGCGCGCAAGCGCCGACGAGCGCCTCGTCTCCAGCACCGTCGCCCAGGCGGTGACGATCGCATTCAGCACCGCGAGCGCGATGAGCGCGATCGTGAGCACCACGAGCATCTGCTCGTCCCGGTCGACGACTGGATCGCCCAGACCGCTCGACGCCGGGTTCAGCCGCGCGTCCGCTGTGGCGTGGAAGGCCAGCACCGCGACGAGCCCGGTCACTGTGACCGCGATGCTCGCGGCGGTCAGCACTGCGCGGCGGGGCCGGCGCGCGATCACCCGCAGTCCGAGCAGCAGCGGCACGGGTAGCCGCCGGGAGATCCTGATCAGCACGCCCCTGCGCCGCGGCGGACGGACCTGCTCGGCTAGCGCTGTCACGGTGCTGACCCTGGCGGCCCGAATACCGGGGACGAGGGTCGAGGCCAGCGCGACGGCGAGAGCTACCGCGGCGACGAGGCCGGCATCCGCGATGCTGATCGACGGCGCGCCGGGCGCGCCGACCAGTCCGGCACCCGGGCTGGTTATCAGCGGTGCAGCCAGCCAGCCTGCGAGCAGGCCGGCGGCCGCCGCGACGAGCGCCAGCACCACGTTCTCCGCCAGCAGCACCCGGGCGACCAGCCCCGGCGTGCCGCCGACGGCCTTGAGCAGCCCGACCCTGGTCGCCTGCTCGGACATCCTGCCGCCGGCCAGCACCGCCACGCTTGCCAGCGCCAGCAGCCCGAGCAGCCAGGCGCCGGGCGTCAGGACCTGCTGCGCGTCCTGGACGAGGAGGCCGTCGTTGTAAGCGATGCTCTGCCAGGAGACGAGCAGTCCCGAGCCGGCAAGCTTGTGCGCAGTGTTGTAGGCGCTGACGAAGTGCTGCGCCTTGGCCGGGTCCCTGAGCTTCAGATCCAGAAAATACGCCAACGGCGCCGCGGCGGAGGCCAGTGAGCGAGCGTCCGGCTCGGTGGTCCAGGCCAGCCCGATGTTGGCGCTTCCCAGTGAAGAGAGGGTCAGAAGGTCGAACACGCAGTTGCCGCCCGGCGGGAAGCACATGTTGGGGTAGGGCGCGCTCGCCGCGGTGACGGCGATCCCGGCCACCGTATACGGCCGGCCGTCCAGGGTGACCCGGTCGCCGATGCTGGCGCCGAGTGCCTCAGCGAACGTGCGCTCCAGCACGATGCCGTCTGGTCGCACCCAGCTTCCGGCGGTCAGGTACGGCTGATCGAGCGCCGCGAGCGCCTCACCGCGCCCTTCTGCCTCAACCGGAGCGCCCACATGGCCCATCCGCAGGATGACAGAGGCCACCGGATAGGGTCCGCTGTGGCCGGTGACGCCCGGCGCGCTGATCAGCGACTTGGCCTCGGCCTGGATCTGCCGCGGCGACGGCACTCCGAAGTCCTGCGGCGCGTGGCCAGGGATGTGCACCTCGCCCAACGGGCCGCCAAGCTGGGCGACCGCATCCGGGCCTCGGGTCGCCGCCTTGGTCTGCTGAAACGGCCGGTTCGTAACGCCGTGCAGGGCAAGTGCCAGGCTCAGGACGGTGGTCGCCGCGGTGATGGCAAGCAGCATGAGAATGGCTGGCGCTGGCCGGTGGCGGAGGTCGCGAGCCACAAGGCGGCTGATGATCAGCAGCTTGCTGCGCATGGCTTCAGCCGTCCAGGCCGACAAGGGCGCTGAGATTGCCGGCAGTGCCGCCAGTCAGCCGGGTGTCGTCGACGAACGCACCGTCCCGCATGGAGATCAGCCGGTCCGCCGTCGCCGCGATCCGTGCGTCGTGAGTCACGATCACGAGCGTCTGGCCGTCCTCGTGCAGGCTCTCGAATAGCCGCAGTACGTCAAGGGTCGCCTCGCTGTCCAAGTTGCCGGTCGGCTCGTCGGCGAGCACGACGAGCGGCGAATTGGCCAGCGCACGAGCAATCGCGACCCGCTGCCGCTGTCCACCAGAAAGCTGCGACGGCAGATGCCTGGCCCGATCGGCCAGTCCGACCTGATCAAGCAGTTCGGCAGCCCGGCGTCTGGCTGCCCGCGGTGAGCGACCGGCCAGCAAGGCGGGCAGCTCGATGTTCTCCACCGCCGTGAGCTCATCCATCAGGTGGAACGCCTGGAACACGAAACCGACCGCATCGCGGCGCAGCGCGGCCATCCCCCGCTCGCTCATCTGGTCGATCCGCTCGCCTGCGAGCCAGATCTCGCCGGCTGACGGGCGGTCCAGGCCGCCGAGCAAGTGCAGCAGCGTCGACTTGCCGCAGCCGCTCGGCCCCATCACCGCCAGGGTCTCGCCGGCTGGCACGTCAACGTCTACCCCGTCGACGGCGCGTACCAGGCTGGCCTCCCGGCCGTACTCCTTACGCAGCCCGCGGGCGCGCAGCATCGATTGGTTCATTGTCTCGCTCATCGCTCTCCCCGAGAGTTAGCCTTCCGTTTTGTCCAAGTCCGCTCACAGGCCTCCAGCCATCGCAGGTCTGCCTGCAGCCGGAGCACGATTCCCTCTAGAAGCAGCGCGGCCTCCGACTCGCGCGGCTCGGCCATCGCAGCACGCTGCGCGTCGCGCAGCCGGCGCAGTAGTTCGCGCCGCTGAGCGTCCACGATCGCCACCGGATCCGCGAGATGCGCTGCGGCCGCCGCCAGCAGCTTGAGGTGAAACTCAGCTAGGTCCGGCTTCGGCCAGCTCACCTCCGCGAGCCACTCGGCCACCCGATGCTGACCGGCGGCGGTGAGCGCGTACATCTTGCGATCGGGCCTGTCCGGCGTGCCTGCCGCGCGCTCGACGGCCACTTGGCCGGCCTTCTCCAGCCGCGCCAGCGTGACGTAGATCTGCCCGTCGTTCATCGCATCGCCGAGCGGCCCTAGTGCGTCGCGCAGCCGCGCCCGCAACTGGTAGCCGTGCGACGGCTCCTTAGCGAGGAGCGCAAGGACAACTTCCTGCTGCACCGGTCTCACCACCTAACGGCTATCCGGATAACGGTTAGCTAGACGATAACGGTTAGCCTCCGCGGTGGCAAGTCCTTCGCGGCCTACGGCTTCGGTTGCGTCAGCCGGGTACGTGGACTATGCAACGAGTAAGACCCAGAGGCCGGCACGTGCCGCCACGCTGAGGCCGCGGGGAGGACGCCGTGAACGAGGAGTATCGGATCGGGCTGGAGCCAAACGAGGCTAACTACGCGCCGCTCACGCCTCTGGTCTTCCTGGACTGGTGCGCCGATGTCTACCCCGACCGGCTGGCGATCGTCCACGGCGAGCGGCGGTTCAGCTGGGCGCAGGCGCGCGAGCGCAGCCGCCGCCTCGCTTCCGCGCTCACCGCGCATGGCGTCGGGCGGGGCGACACCGTGTCGGTGGTCGCTGCGAACACGCCGGAGATGCTTGACGCGCATTTCGGCGTGCCGATGACCGGAGCGGTCCTGAACACGATCAACACCCGGCTGGACGCGGCGACAATCGCTTTCATCCTGGATCACGCGGAGGCCAAGGTGCTGATCACCGATCGGGAGTTCTTCCCGGCGGTGTCCGGGGCCCTCCGGCAGTGCCAGGTGAGTCCGCTGGTGATCAACATCGACGACCCCGAGTACGACGGGCCGGGCGAGCTGATCGGAGATCTCGGCTATGAGTCGCTGCTCGCCGACGCCGACCCGTACTACCAGCGGATCGAACCGACCGACGAGTGGCAGGCGATCTCGCTGAATTACACCTCGGGCACAACGGGCAACCCCAAGGGCGTCGTATACCACCACCGCGGCGCGCACCTCAACGCCATCGGGAACATCCTTACCTGGAACATGCCGCGGCATAGCGTCTACCTTTGGACGCTGCCGATGTTCCACTGCAATGGCTGGTGCTTCCCGTGGACGATCGCGGCCAACGTCGGCACTAACGTCTGCCTGCGCCAGATGGACGCGGCCGCGGTATTCCGCCTCATGCGCCAAGAGGGAGTCACGCACTACTGCGGGGCTCCGGTAGTGCACAACATGCTGATCCAGGCACCGGCGGAGGTCCGGGCCGGCGTAGGGCGGGTCTCTGCCATGGTTGCCGCCGCCGCCCCGCCGGCCGCGATGATCGAAGGGATGGAACGGCTCGGCTTCGACCTGACGCACGTCTACGGACTGACCGAAACCTACGGACCGGCCGCCGTCTGCGCCAAGCACGAGGCGTGGGACGAGCTAGACATCCCAGCTCGGGTGCAGCGCAACGGCCGTCAGGGCGTCCGCTACCTGCTCGAGGACGGGATGACCGTGCTCGACCAGAAGACCGGCCATCCGGTTCCGGCCGACAGCAAGACCATCGGCGAGATTGTGTTCCGCGGCAACATCACCATGCGCGGCTACCTGAAGAACCCGGCCGCCACCGACGACGCATTCGAAGGCGGCTGGTTCCACTCCGGCGATCTGGCCACCTTGGAACCAGACGGCTATGTGAAGATCAAGGACCGGGCCAAGGACGTCATCATCTCCGGCGGGGAGAACATTTCCTCGCTCGAAGTCGAGGACGTCCTCTACCGCCACCCGGCGGTCGCTCTTGCTGGCGTGGTCGCCGTTCCCGATCCAACCTGGGGCGAGAGCCCTCGCGCCTACGTAGAGCTGAATGCGGACGGCCAGGCCAGCGAGGCAGAGCTAATCGAGTTCTGCCGGGCGAACCTGCCGCATTTCAAGGCCCCGCGGAGCGTTGTTTTCGGGCCGCTGCCGAAGACCTCCACTGGCAAGATCCAGAAGAACATCCTGCGCCAGTGGGCGCGTTCAGCGGAGGCGATCGAATAGCCAGCCGCAGGGGTTAGCCGGCCTGCTGCTCGCTAACGAGAGCGTCGGCGAGCAACCGGCCTGACCGATCACCAGGAACTGGCGTCACGGGATCTCCAGCACTACCTTGCCGACGGCGCCTGCCTCGACGGCATCCTGCGCCCGTGCGACCTCAGCCAGCGGGAATTTGGTTACTGGCAGCGCAGTCAGCGCGTCTGCTGCGAGCGCGGCGTCGATGTCAGTGGCCGCTTGATCGAGAGCTTCGGCAGGGAAGGTGTAGAGCAGGACGAACCGGATGGTCACGTTGGCGTTCATGCACTTGCGCACTGGCAGAACGGGATCATCCGGCTCGGCCGCGTAGTCGACGATGTGTGTCTGCGGCCCCGACACCGCCAGGTCGAGGTCAAGATTGGCACCGAGTGCCAGCTCGACGATGCGGTCCACCTGCGGAGCGAATGCCCGGAGCTGGTCGGCTGCGTCAGCGTCGCGATAGTTGACCACGCGGTCCGCGCCTGCTTTCCGGGCCAGTTCGGCCTTCTGCGGGCCGCTGACAGTGGCCACCACGCGCGCGTTCCGGAACTTGGCCAGTTCGATCGCGAAGTGCCCGACGGCTCCGGCTCCTCCGGCGACCAGGACGTTCTTGCCATCGACGGGCCCGTCGGCCAACAGGCAGCGGTGCGCCGTCATCGCGGGCACGCCGAGGCACGCGCCGAGCTCGGCGGATGCGCCGTCCGGCAGCGGGACAGCCTGCCTGGCGGGCAGCACGCACCATTGCGCCGCAGTTCCCCACCGGCTGCCAGAAGCTGCCAGCCAGGTCCAGACTCGCTGCCCGATGCGGGCCGGGTCCACGCCATCACCGACGCCGTCGATCACGCCGGCGCCATCATGATGCGGGATCTGGAAGCCGTCCATGGGCCTCGGCGTCATGCCAGCCCGCGCTTTCCAGTCCGTCGGGTTGATTCCGGACAGCTGCATCCTGACCCGCACCTGTCCTGGCCCCGGCTCGGGCCGGTCGACCTCGACCACCTTGAGCACGTCGGCCGCGGGTCCGTACCCCTCGTACAGCGCAGCAATCATTCGCATGGCCGGTAACCTCCTGCCGTCAGCTAACCACGGGCACGATCTTGTCGAGCTCTGCCAGCTGAGCCTCCGTCGGCTGCCAGTCGCCCGCAACCGCGTTTGCCCGCACCTGCTCAGCGGAGGTCGCGCCCGCGATGACCGAGGTACAGCCGGGCAGTGCCGCCAGGCCGCCGATCGCGACTTCGAGCATCGTCCTGCCGTGCTCCTCGGCCAAGCTCGCCAAGGCCTCGACCTTGTCGAGCTTTTCGTCGGTGATGTAGTCGGACCGGTCGGCGAGCCGCGTGCCCTGGGCAGGCCCGGCGCCGCGCCGGATCTTGCCGGTCAGCAGCCCGTTGGCGAGCGGGAAGTACGGCAGGACACCGAGACCGAACTGCACGGCCGCTGGCACGACGTCTAGCTCGGCCTGGCGCTCGAGCAGCGACCAGTGATTCTGTGCGGAGATGAACGGCACTGCGCCCAGCTCACGTGCGGCGCCGGCGGCAGCAGCGATCTGAACAGCGGAGTAATTCGAGTGCCCGATGTACCGGACTAGCCCCGCCTGCACGAGCTCAGTGAGCGCGCTGAGCGTCTCCTCGATCGGCGTCACCGGATCTGGCGTGTGAATCTGGTACAGATCGATGTAGTCGGTCTGCAGGCGGCGAAGCGAGTTCTCAACCGCACGCCTGATGTAGGCGCGGCCGCCTTTGGCTCCAGCAGCCAGACCGTAGCCCATGTCCGAGCCCTGCGAGCCGAACTTGGTGGCTAGCACAACCTGATCCCGGCGGCCAGCCAGCACCTCGCCGAGAATCTCCTCTGAGCGTCCGCGGCCACCGTAGGTCTCCGCCGTATCCAGCAGCGTCACGCCGGAATCGATCGCCGCGTCCACGACGTCCCTGGTCTGCCCGACGTCTAGCCGACGGCCAAAGTTATTGCAGCCGAGCCCGACGACGGAGACTTCGAGCCCGGAGTTACCCAGTGGCCTGTAACGCATGCACCCTGCCTAACGCGAGACGAATGTGATTACGTTCCGGATCGTATCGGTGCTGCCTGCGGTCTGGATTGCCTGCCCTGCCGTCGGCATCGCGACTGGTCCGGGCCGCTGGCTACCGTCGGCTAGGCCATGCCGTCCGCCATCGCCCGGTCAGCACGAGGCAAGGGTGCCAGGAAATCGCACTCGCGATAGCATGAAGTAAGTGCCATTTTACGAGCAAGTCCATTACGCGCTGCCTTTAAAAATTCCACGCGAAAATGATGCCGGGGCTTGAAGCGTTATGGCGCCTCCGTGTGAACGGGCCATGGTAGTAAGATCCCATGCGGCATATCGAGAGGGAGCGCGGCTGATGGCTGGCGACGTGACGCCCGGCAGCGCGAACCCTCTAACGGGCCGCATTGACGGGGCTGCCGCCCCTACCGTGCTTCGCATCTTGCTCGGCACACAGCTCAGACGACTTCGCGAGTCGCGCAATATCACAGCGCAGGAAGCCGCCCGCGCTATCCGTGGCTCAGAGTCGAAGATCAGCCGGATCGAACTCGGCCGGAACGCAGTGCGCGAAGTCGATATCGCCGACTTGCTGAACCTTTACGGGATCACCGACTCGGCCGAGCGCGAGCAGCTGCTGACGTTAGCCAGCCAGGCCAACCAGCCAGGCTGGTGGCACCGGTACCAGGATGTGCTGCCTGCCTGGTTTCAGTCCTACCTCGGGCTGGAGGAATCCGCCGAGTCCATCCGTAGCTTCGACAGCCAGTTCGTGCCCGGACTGCTGCAGACCGAGGACTACGCCGCCGCGGTCATCCGGCTCGGCCAGTACTCGCGCGAGGAAACCGACCGGCTGGTCTTCTTGCGCAAGGAGCGGCAGCGGCGATTCGCGGCCGGCAGTCTCAGCCTGTCGGCCATCATCGACGAGGTGGCGTTGCGACGCCCGGTGGGCTGTCCCGGCATGATGCGCAGGCAGCTCGAGTACTTGCTTGAGATCTCGGACCGGCCGGGGCTCACAATCCAGATTTCGCCCTTCCTCACCGGCGCCTCGTATGCGGCGCCGGGCAGCTTCAGCATCCTCCGATTCGCTGCAGATGACCTGTCTGACGTCGTGTACGTCGAGCAGCTCACCAGCGCTTTGTACCTGGATAAGCGCCCCGACGTCGAGCGTTACATCGAAGCTATGGATCGCATCAGCGCGTCCGCCTGCACGCCAGAAC
>DATMMA010000041.1:0-2032 GCA_035570295.1 Streptosporangiaceae bacterium | reverse complement strand
GGGCCGGAACTTTGCCAGCGCAAACCGGGCGCCGTGCGAGGCGTCGTGCTCAGCCGTCGCGCCCTCTGCCACGCCTCTCCCGCAGTCGTTTCCGTCAGGCAGCGGCTACGGTTCGCAGCCGTTTCCCTGCCCAACCCTACTGGCAGCATGATTGTAAGATGCCTGGGATGACTGCGAAGTCACCTAGGCGCTGGCATGACAACCTTCGCGTCGGCCTGCCCGGCCGGCGGCCCTCGCCAGCTCGGCTCTACCGGTGCGCCTCGGCAGGCTGTTCTTCGGCTGGCGTGAATACTCTGCCGAGTGCCTCAAGGCGTGCGGGCCTTTTGGCCCGGAGGGCCCGGGCGGCGATCACCCCCAGGCATAGCCAGCCGAGCGCTGCGAAGGGCAGCAGGTTCGCCAGCGTGTAAGCGCGCGGGTGAAGGATTCCCCACAGCGGGAACAGGAACAGCACGGCGGCCGCGGCCGGGAGCAGCAGGTGCCGCCAGAGCCGGAACTGGTCGCGGAACTCGGTGCGGAACGCGCGGATGACCGCGATGTTCACGGCCAGGTAGATCAGCACCACGGAGAGCGCGCCGGCTCCGGCCAGATACCGGAAGGTGCGCGGGCCGCCGTCGGCGTACGTCAGCGGCAGCCCGAGCACGAGCATGAGCACCGCGGTGCAGCCGATCGCGATGACCGGGGTCCGGCGGCCGGACAGCCGGGCCAGAGACCCTGGCAAGACTTGTTCGCGGCCCATGGCGAACAGGATCCGGATGGCTGCGTTGAACACGGCGATGACGAAGCTCAGGCCGGTGAGCACGACCACCAGGTCAATGGCCCACAGCACCGATGGTGACCAGTAGCGGCTGGTCAGATAGCCCAGCGGGCTGGGCTGCCGGGTCAAGCCGGTGATGCCGTCCCGCCCCGTGCCGAACGTCTCGGCCAGGACGACGAGCAGGTAGAAGAGGCCGGTCACGACGACGACGGCAATGGTGGCTGCGGGGATGGAGCGGCGCGAGTCCCGTGCCTCTTCGCCGAGCGCCGCGGCAGCCTCGAAGCCCGCGAAAGCGGAGATGCCGTAGATCATTGCATCGGTGATGTCGCTGAGCTGGCCGTGCGGCGACGATGCCGGGGAGAAAACCGCGGCCGAGTAATGCGCGGCCCCGGTCTTGACCAAGATCGTGATGGCCAGCGCCGCGATCACCGCGACCTCCCCGGCTGCCAGCAGCAGATCGACCGTAGACGAGGTGGCGATGCCCAGGTAGGCGACCAGGACCACCGCCGTCAAGATGACCAGGAACAGCACCCACGGGGCGATGGTCACATGCACCACGGCAGCTAGCAGCATCGACGCAAACGCACTGGTCAGCGCGACACCGGCGGGCGCGTACAGCGCGTACGCGGCGATCATCATCCAGCCGGTAAGGAAACCCCCGATCTGGCCCAGGCCGCGGCTGTTGTAGGTGTACAGCGAGCCAGCCGAGGGCAGCCGCCGGGCGAACTCCGCGATGCTGCTCGCGCAGCACAACGACGCGACGAACGCGACGACTACCACCAGCGGTGAGGCGAACCCGGCGTACGACACCAGGATCACCAGCCCGCCCACCACCGAACCAGCCGGCGCCACGCTGCTCACGCCGAAGGCGATCACACGCGCCGGCCCGATAACGCCATGGGCCAGCCCACGGATCTCATGACTGCCCTCACTCAAGCCATAGCTCCCTCATCATCGTGCGCGCTGGCTCAAGAACCGGCCGGGCAGCTTGCTCGGGAGGCTGGGAACGTGCGGTCCAAGCCGGTGATCCGCATGATCTTAACCAGCGATGGCCTCGCCGAGGCCAGCCGAAACTCGCAGCCCGCCCGCTCCGCATAGCCGGCTATGCCTGGCCGGCGAAAGTGATCTCATACATCTGTAGTCGCATCAAAGGTTACGCCTCGCGGCGTGCTGGTCCAGCTTCTGGCTAGCTTGCCCGGCGGCGGCTCCAGCGTCATCATTCATCCCAGGGTGACCCGAGACCACGCGGCATGGCCCGCGATCGTGCCGCATCCTTCA
>DATMMA010000040.1:0-3798 GCA_035570295.1 Streptosporangiaceae bacterium | reverse complement strand
CGTCTACCGGATCGAATCAGGCGAATCCCTGGTCAGGGGACCGGTCAACCCGATCAACGTAGTTGAGCCGATTCTCTGGCTTGTCCGGCAGATCGCACTGAACGGGTAAGGCCCCCGGTGAGCGGCACGACCATCTCGGTGCAGGCCCAGTGGGCGCTGCACGGCAAGGTACTCGACGATGAGGGCTACCAAGTCATCGCGTGCAGCAACGGCGACCTTAACCGGGCGAACTTCGCCGACGCGCTTGGCCGGTTCACGCCTGGCCAGCTCGCCTCACTGCCGCAGGTGTCGGTCAGCTACCTGCAGCCCGCCACCCGCAGCCCAGGTGGCGGCTACCTGACGCTAGCTATTCACTGGTTCGCCGCGCCCGGGCAGCGCTACGCCGACGGAGTCGGCCAGGTTGACAACCAGGGGCGGATCACCACGTTCACCAGCTATTTCTGCGCACCTTACGCATCGCTGGCCCCGAAGGGCACCACCTACCTGGACATGTACCGGGCGTTCAGCGCCGTCACGCTGCCGGCCAAGGACGGGCCGCCCAAAGAGGTGTCCATCACCCCGAGCGCGCAGCAGATTCCGAGCATCGACGCCCTGGCGCTGCGGGTGGCCCCGCTGCTGCTGACCGGCGCGCCGGTCTGCGTGCTCGGCGCGGACGAGACGAGCCTGGACGAGCGGCTGCGGTTCATCGACACCGTCATGGGTCTGCTCCCCTACGGCTTCCGCGCCCGGATGGCCGCGGCGACCTGGACGAGGCCAACCCACCGCAACCACCGGTTCCGGCTGTTCTTTAGCAGCGAGCCTCGCGCGAGCGAGAAGCCGGACCAGGTTGTGCTCTGGGGCGAGCCGGAGCTCGCCAGGATTCCCGGCGGCGACGCGGGCCACTACTACGGCTGGCTCGCCGACAAGGTCACGCCGCTGGCCAGCCTCGCTCAGCTGTACCATGAGCTCGGCTTCGGCGACTCAGCCGACAGCCAGGCGCTTGAACTGGTGGACAAGGTCCGGCTCTGGCGCAGGCCGCGGCTGAGGCCGATGGCACCCGACGCGCCTGAACACGCCCCCGCGCGGCTCGCACCACCCGCGACCAGGGTGGACACCGTGGCGAGGCTCCTGCGGGAATGCGCCGATGACGTCCGTGCGCTGAACCTGTCCCGGCTGCGCCAGGACCTTAACCTGCTGCAGAACCAGGTGGAGTCCGGCTGGATCGACGACAGCCACCGCCGGCGCTACCAGGTGCTGATCAGCAAGTTCGGCCTGCTCAGTCCCAACGCCCGGCTGGGAAAATGGGAAGGCAAGCTCCACGAGGCGCTGCTCGCCCTCGCGTTCGGCAGGCCCATCACCTACAAGGCCTTCTGCCAGGTCGAGGACTGCGTGCGCAACCCGCCTGGCACCTGCCTGGACCGGTCCCTGCTCGAGGCGATGGAGAAGGTCGGCCTGGCCGACAAGCGGGCAAAGGTTATCGTGTCCTCGTCCCTGGACCCGAAGAAGCTGGCCCGGTTGCTTGGTTCCAGGGAGATGGACGCGTACGGGCTGATCGGCGAGCTCGCCCGCGGAGGCTGGTACCGGCAGGAGCACGGACGGCTGTTCTGCGATGCCATGCTCCAGTACCTGACGGACCGGCAGGGGCGCTACAGCACCGCCGAGATCCGGCGCGTGCTGCTCCGTAACGGGTTCCTCGCGCGGGCGCTCCGCGATGTCGGCCACGGTCAGTACCAGGTGCACGCGCTCACGAAACTGCTCCTCGCGGCGTTCCCCACAGAGCACTACCCGCACGGCCTCGACAAGGCGACTATCACCGAGATCCTGGCCCGCACGCCCGACGCGCCAACGCCCGCGCTGCTAGCGGCCATCCTGCGGAAGATCCCGGTCAACGACGCACCGGCGGCGTGGGACGCGTACGTCTACGGGTCGATCGCGCGCATGGACTTCGACGAGGCGACGCACGGCGCGCTATGGACCCGGCTGCCCACGATCGAGCAGGAGCCGCAGCTGGAGCCCCCGCCGAAGGCCCAGCCGCTGCCTAAGACCGAGCCGCTGCCGCAGGCCGAGCCGCTGCCGGCCAGCCTGCCGGCCGGGCAAGGGCTTGACCCGTGGCCGGGGCAAGAGCACGGGCTGGAGCCGCCGCGGTCAAGGCCGGGGGCGGGTGAGGAGCTAGAGCTGGAAGCTGAGCCCTGGCTGCGGCGAGAGCCTGGCAACCCGGACGACGCATGACCGGCGCCGGACGATGACGGGCGTAACGGCGGTGGTCGACGTCCAGTGGGCCCTGCACGGCAAGGCCACCAGGCCCCCGGAATACCGCGTCCTGGCGTGCTCGGCCGGGGACCTGGCCATGGTGAACTTCGCGGACGCCATCAGCAGGTTCCAGCTCGGCACGGTTGACACCCTCCCGCAGGTCTCGGTCAGCTACCTGCAGCCGGCGAGGGCAGGCGGGAATTACCTGGCGCTGGCCATCCACAAGCCCGCCGGCCCGGAGCAGGCCACGCTCGACGAAGAAGGCCGCCAGATCAGCTACACCCATTACTTCTGCATGCCCTACGCGCCGCTAGCCGCCGCGGGGATCACCTACCAGGACATGCACGAGGCAGTACGTGACCTGCGGCTCCCCGCGGAGAACGGCCCGGCGCTGCGGGTTCCCTTCACCGGACAGGCCTACCTGCCCCCCGTCATCGACCCGCTCGCGATGCGGGTCGCCGCGCTGCTGCTCACCAGCCGCTCCGTCTGCGTGCTGCAGGCGGAGTCTGTCACCGCAGCCGACCGGCTTGGGTTCATCGACACCGTGATGGCGCTGCTCCCTTACGGATTCCGCGCCCGGATGACCGCGGCGACCTGGACCAGGGCCACCTACCGGGACCACCACTTCCGGCTGTTCTTCAGCAGCGCGCCGCGGGCCTCCGGCCGGGGTGACCACGTGGTGAGCTGGGGACATCCGGAGACGGCGGTCATCACGCCCGCGGACGGCGCCGCGCACGAGTACCTGACGTGGCTGGAGGACACGCTCAGCCGGCCGCTCGCGCGGCTGAACCGGCTGACCGACAGCATCGGATTCGGCGGCGACCCTGGCGAGACCGCGCTCAAGCTCGCCGCCCAGGCTGCGCCCTGGCCGCCGCAAGACGAGTCGTGATCTGAGCCGGGCCACCGCTTTCCCTGGGGTACGCGGCTACGCTGGCAAGATGACGCCAGAGAAGCTCGCCGACCTCGCGCGGCTGCGCCGGGCCCGCGACCTGATGGACCGCGAGTACGCGAGCCCGCTCGACGTCGCCTCGCTCGCCCGCACCGCGCTGATGTCGACCGCGCACTTCTCCCGGCAGTTCCGTGAGGCGTACGGGGAGACGCCCTACGCCTACCTGATGACGCGGCGGATCGAGCGGGCGAAACTGCTGCTGCGCCGCGGCGACCTGTCCGTCACCGACGTGTGCCTGGCGGTCGGCTGTACGTCGCTCGGCTCGTTCAGCGCGCGCTTCACCCAGCTGGTAGGCCAGACGCCGACGGCCTACCGGGCCAGTGACCACGGCGCGCTCGCCGCCGTGCCGGGCTGCATCGCCAAGGAAGCCACCCGCCCGAGCCGCATACCAAGCAGGATCGGAGAAGCCCGCGCGGTGCCGGCTCGCTAGCATTGCACCCATGGAACTCACTCTTTCCACCTGCTTCGTCCAAGTTCATGACCCAGATATCGCACTGGCGTTCTATCGCGACACGCTCGGACTCGAAGTGCGCAACGACGTCGCCAACGAAGGCTTCCGCTGGATCACCGTCGGCTCCGCCGCCCAGCCCGGCGTCTCGATCGTCATCACGAACTACCTG
>DATMMA010000039.1:0-6885 GCA_035570295.1 Streptosporangiaceae bacterium | reverse complement strand
TTGACCGGCGCGACGGCAGCGTCGGCGACGCCAGTACATTCGGCCAGCACGGTACATCGGGCCGTCACAGGGCACCCGGCAACTGCAGCGCACCCAGCCGCAAGCCGGTCGGCTGTGGTCGTCAAGGAGCGCACCCGCGGACATTTCGGCAAGATCCTGGTGAACGTGCAGGGCAAGGCGCTGTACTACCTTCCGCACGGCTCCTGCACTGCCGCGTCCGGCTGCCTGGCCGTCTGGCCACGGCTGATGATGCCGGCCGGAAAGACCAAGCCGAAGGGCGCTAACTGCCTCGGTACTGCCCGGGTCGGCAGCCATCACCGGCTCCAGGTCACCTATCGCAAGCACCGGCTCTACACGTTCGCCAGCGACATGGGCACCAGCGTCACCGGCAACGGCGTCGCAGGCTTCAAGGTGGCCAAGGTGCTCCGCTCCTGCTGACCCGGACACCTGACCGGGCTAGCGGTGCGGGCAACGCATATCGCGCTGCTAGCCCGGTCCCGCCATCCGCTCCAGAATCTCCTTGACCAACTCCATCGGCGTCTGCGGATGCAGGAATGCGAGCCTGGCCACGGTCTCGCCGTCCCACAGCGTCGGCGGTGCAAAGGCCACCTGCTCGTCGAGCAGCTTGTCCGCCCACGCGGCGTAGTCGGCTGCCTGCCAGCCGATCCGCCTGAAAAGAACGACGGACAGTTCCGGCTCGCGGATGAGCTCCAGGTAGTCCCGCGCGGAGATCTCAGCCGCAGTTTGCCGGGCCAGGCTGATAGCGGACTCGATAGCCGCGCTGTACGCGTCCACGCCGTGGACGCACAGTGAGAACCACAACGGCAGGCCCCTGGCCCGCCGGGTGAGGTGGTAGGCGTAGTCCGTCGGGTTCCATTCGGCCGGCTGCTCGTGGATGACATCGAGGTAGCCCGCATCCTGCTTATGAACGGAACGGGCTAGCGCCGGCTGGCGGTACAGCAGCGCCGCGCAGTCATACGGCGCGAAGAGCCACTTGTGCGGGTCGACCACGAAGGAGTCGGCACGCTCGATTCCTTCGTAAGCAGCGCGGACGCTGGGCGCGAACAGGCCGGCTCCGCCGTAGGCGCCATCCACGTGGAACCACAGGTCATACGCCTCCGCTATGCGCGCGAGGCCGGCCAGGTCGTCGATGATGCCGGCGTTGGTGGTGCCTGCGGTGGCCACCACGACAGCCAGCGACCCTGGGTCGCCGTCCGCGGCGATTGCGGCGGTAACCGCGTCGCCGGTCAGCCGGTGATCCGGGGTCGGCACCACGAGCGCGTCCATTTCCAGCAGCCGGAGTGTGTTACCGACCGACGAGTGCGCGTCTGAGCCGACAATCGCCCGCCACCGCCTGGCGGGCACGGCGGACTTCCGCTTGGCTACCTCGCGGGCGACAGCGAGTGCGGACAGGTTCGCCGCTGAGCCGCCGGACACGAAGCAGCCGCCCGCGCCGTCAGGCAGTCCGGCCCGGTCGGCTAGCAACTTGAGGACCTGATTCTCGGCGTGAATCGCGCCGGCGGCTTCCAGCCAAGAAATGCCCTGGATCGATGCGCAGGAAACGAGCATGTCAAACAGCAGCGCTGCCTTGGTCGGCGCAGCCGGGATGAAGCCGAGGAAGCGAGGGCTGTCGGCCGAGATCACCGCCGGGGCGAGCATCGATGTGTACACGCCAAGAACCTGATCCGGGTTGTGCCCCTCGTCACCGAGCAGCCCGGCCAGCGCGAAGTCCAGCTCGGCTGGATCCCGCGAGCCCGAGTCCAGCGGCACTGGGTCAAGCCGGAGCCGGTTCTCCGCGTAGGCGAGCACGGACCTGATCATCATCTCAGTCGTCGCGTCCACGCTGTGCATGGCGGAAACGTAACGCCTGCCCGTCCATGCGCGTCCACCGGATTCCATCTATCGCCGCCGAACTGAGGCTGATTGGGACGCCGAGGCGAAGCAATGACCGGGCTGCGGAAGGCCGCGCTCGTGGCGATCGGCGTCCTGGTCGCCGCGGCGTCGCTGGTGTCGTTCGCCGAGAGCCTTACCGGGCGCTGCTGGACTGGGCCAGCCATCACGGGCTGAGCGCTGGCTGGGCTGTGCTGTGGCCGGTCCAGCTCGACACCTTCGTCGCGGTCGGCGAGCTCGCGTTGTTCGTCGCCATGGCCGACAGGTGGCCGGGACGGTCCAGGGCGTTCGCCTGGGTGGTCGTCAGCATCGGACTGGGCGCCAGCGTCGCCGGGAACGTCGGCCACATCCCCGGGCATAACGTCGCGTCGAAAATGACAGCGGCTGTGCCTCCGCTGGCGGCCGCAGCCGCGCTGACAGTCGGCCTCGGCGTTCTCAAGCGCGTCGTGCTAATTACGGGAGTGATCCGGTTATTAGCTATGCACCCGCCGTATCCGCCGGACTGGCTGCGCTGAACAGTCACGCGCACCAGGCGGCCGAACTGTTCGCCGCCGAGCTGGCCGAGGGCAAGGTGCCGGCGATCCGCACACGCCGCCGGAGTGGACAGTCCAGGTCCAGCCAGCCCGGCGCGGCCCGCAGCGCGCCGTACAGAGCCGTACAGAGGTACAGAGCGTCCTGCCCGCCGCAGATCCATCTCCACCTTCACGGACCCGTCTCAGCGGCCGATGTCGCCGAGCTCATCCGCCAGGGCAACCCACAACCCGCCGCAATCGAGGAGGACAAGTGATCACGCTCATCATCATCGCCATCCTCGTCTACACCGCTACGCCCTACGCCGACCGGAAGCTGTACGGAGTGGTGCGGGCCAGCGCGAACTGACTCCAGCCGGTTAGCCGACCCGGGCAACCGAAACGGCTACGGCTCCCGTCTTGGTCTTGGAGATATCGGCTAAGTCAGACACTTGAGGAGACATGACTATGGCGTTGACCCGCAAGCGGGCAATCGGAAGTGTGCTCGCCGCCGTCACCGCTGCCGCCCTCGGCGCAGGCATCGCCCAGGCGATACCCGCAGGCGCAGCAGCCGCCCCTGCCCCGAAGTACGTGGTTGTTACGTGCAAGCGAGAAGTAGCACACAAGCCGCCCAAGCTGGTGAACAGGCCGGTCGGCTGGACCATCTTCTGCTCTGACCCTGGCGCTGACCGTCACACCTTCCTCGACAACATGACCTGGCTCCACTGGGGCAGCCATCTGGCCAGCGGCTACGGCTTCCTCGGGGAGAACAACAAGCCCTTGGTCCCGGTCGTGGCCACCCTCTGGGGTAGCGCCTCCGTCAAGGGCCACCCGGGCGATCGCACCTACACCAGGATCACCCTCATGTTCCCCGGCAAGCGCCCCACGGTTTACAAGGAGGTCAACGGCAAGCGGACCGCCACTCACCCGCTGACCCAGACCATCGGCTCCTAGGCCGCGCGCTAAGGGAACGTATTTCCATGCTCGCCGGAGGAGACCTGCGGCTTCAGCCGTAGGGAGTCGTCTGCGCCAGCGTCCGGCTGCCCGGCGGATTCCGCGTCGGTCACCGGCTCTGAACAGCTCAACCTCGAGCGCATACTCGCGCTGCGGCGGGGTAGCTGAGCGCGGTCGCAGCCCGGGCCGGGTTCGGCGCTCTGGGGGGCGCTGTGCCGGACGCATGTGGGGCGCCCTGGGCTGCGGCCCTAGTCACGAGCACCTCGCGCCCCGGCTGCCCGGCGGATTCCAGGTTGGACACAAGATTTGAAGTTCTTTCCACAAATCGCCTTCCAATACGAAGAGTCGCTCACAGAAACTCTGCGTTTCCGATCAGGTTTCCGAAGGAAGTTCTAGCGGAAGATTGCGTTTGCTTCGTTTGTTTCGGATACTGCGAGTATCGAGAGAGAGGGCGGGCAGCCAGATGAGCAGCGCAGTCAGCGTGATCCGGCCAGGTGAGGTCGACACGCATATCGCAGAGAGGGCAGCTCGGCGGATCAGAGACTACCTAGCAAGCAATCCAGACGAAGAGACCATCAACATCGACTCTGAACTCGGCGGAGTAGACGAAGCACTGGTGGTACCCCGAGCCGCAGTCGTGATGATCGCCCAGGTCCTCGGAATGCTCGCTGACGGCCAGGGCGTCCACATCATGCCGGACAGAGCAATGCTGACGACCCAGCAGGCGGCCGACATGCTGAACGTCTCCCGGCCGTACCTGATCGGGCTACTCGAGAAGGGCAGCATCCCCTTCACCAAGGTCGGAACGCACAGGCGAGTCGCCTTCGGCGACCTACTGGAGTACAAGCGGAAGGACGACCAGATCCGGCGCAAGGCAGCCGCGGACCTGAGCGCCCTCAGTGAGGAACTAGGCGAGGACTGAAGCCTGATGCCTTTCGTGGTCGTTTACGATGCCAGCGCGCTGTACCCGAACGCCCAGCGCGACCTGCTCATCCGCATCGCTCAGGCTGGGCTGGTACAGGCTAAGTGGACGGCCGAGATCATCGAGGAGATGGCGCGGGCCAGGCTCACAAGGAACCCCGACCTGGACCCGGCCAAGCTTGATCGGCTCAAACAGTTGATCAATCACTCGGTGCCGGACTGCCTGGTGTGGGGTTACGAATCACTGATCGGCAACCTGAAGCTCCCGGATCCGGATGACAGGCACGTGCTCGCAGCTGCCATCCATTCGGGAGCTCAGGTGATCGTCACCGCCAATATCAGGGACTTCCCACAGGGGGAGCTGGCTGACTTCAATGTCGAGGCGAAGACTGCCGATGACTTCGTCCTCGACCAGATCGGTATCGACGATCGAGTGGTCTTCGCCTGCGTCCAGGACATGGCCCACTGCAGAGCTAGCCCACACACCGCTCAGGACATCCTGGTCGAACTTGAGAACAACGGACTTGTCGCCTCGGTGGCCGCGCTAAGGTCCCCGCCATCGTGAACGTGACGCGGGCCGTCCGCGGCCTGCGTAATGTGCTCATCCGCCGCACTGAAGGCCCGCAGGTCGTCCGGGTGTTCCGCGGCACACCTTCGTCTCCGTCCTGTCTGACGCGGGTATCGACATCGAGGTGATGCCGACGCCGCCGGGCACATCAACTCCAACCGTGACCCGGAACGTCTACCGGCATCAGATCGCCGACAAGGTGATCAGGGCCGCGACCGCAATGGATGACATCTTCGGCCGAGGGAGCGCGTGATGAAGCGGCTAGGCTCCCAGGTTTGGCTCCCGTGGGGTTCAACAATGACGTTTTGGCTGGTAGTCGTCGTGCGCTGAGGTGGCGGAAACCTAGCGCAGGATCTCCACTAGCAGTACCCAGACTTGATCAGCCTGCCCCAGCACCGTTGTCGGTGGCGTCCTCTGGCTCGCTGACCCAAGCCGAGAAGACCGGCAGGCCATGCCAGGGCCCGTGGCGAGCACGACCGCGTCCACCCTGACCGGCGCCGTCTGGATCGGTGGCGATCGCGACTGCGGCGTACGGGTGCGCGAACCGAAGCTCGGCCTCGCGCCGCTTAGCCGGCGGCCGCATCGCGAGGGCGACCGCCATCGCCGTGGCTGCGGCGGCCTCGAAGCCGGACCGGGAGTAACGGGCCATCGCCGACTGACTGGCCGTCCACGGGCCCGGGACGGCCTCGATCGCGTGCTTTGCGGCCGGGAAGCCTAGTGACGGGTCGCTCAGCTCATGCTGCGACGTTGCCGACCACGCCGGCAGCACCGCGATGCAGGCGTCAGACGGGGCAGTGACCTCGCGCAAGACCCAGAGCGGCCCCTCGCCGAGCGGAAGGTCTCTCAGGTCGCGCCGCTGCACGCTGCCACCTGTTGCCTCCTGGATGCCGATCCGGTGCGCCACCGCCAGCACCGTGCTCGGAGGCACCTCCGGGAGCGCCGCGACGGAGACGACGATAAGTCCGCCGACCGCGTCGGCGGCGTGCACGATCACGTCACCGGCGTCAGGCATGACGGCGATGTACTGCACGTGCCCGCCACCGCGCGGCGTTCGCAGGACCTGGCTGAGCTGTTTCGCCCACGGACTGGCGCTGCCGAGGTCGGCCGCTGCCGCCAGCTCGAACGGGACTCGCCAGGACACCTTCGTGGCCAGCGCGGAAGCGAGAACCAGGTCCAGGCAGTCATCCTGGATCGGGAACTGGTCGATGAGGCCGAAAGTGTGCTCTCGCGCCCAGCGGTCCAGGCCGGCCTGGCCTGGCAGGTCGCCAACAGTGACCTGCGCCGGCAGTTCGGCGCGCCAGCGCGCGAATCGGGGGCCGAGCTCGACTCCGCTGGTCGTCCAGAGCGCGGCCGCGCTGGCCACCACCGGGTGCGGATTCCCGAGCAGATCGGCGGCCGCCTGCGCGGCATCGCCGGCATCGCAGCCTAGTATCTCGGTCAGCGCATCGCGATCGGTCCCGCTGCTTGCCGGTGCGACCAGGGCCAAGAGCAACCACGCACCGAGCGGTGAGGCGACATGATGCTTGGCGCCGATGACGGCCAGCAACCGCGCTGAATAGGCAGCTACGCAGTCTGCGACCAGGCTCGGCGGGGCTGTCATGGAGTCAACTGTGCCACCGGCGCCGCGCCTGCCCGCAGCCGCGGCGAAATCAGGAGCATGGCTGCAGCCAGTCAGACGGCCGAAGTCACCTGAGCTGCCGCGGTTTCGGCCTCGCCAGCCGGCTTGCGGCCGAGCCAGAAGAAGCTGAACAGTCCCGCCAGCAGCACGAGCGCTGCCGACAAGTAGAGCGCGGCATGCAGCCCGGACTCGAATGCGCTATACGCCGCCTGGATGACCTCCTGGACCAGCTTGGGCTGGCCAGCCCCGGCCGCTCCGCCCGCGCCCGCAGTGTTCCCGCTCGATGGCTCGAGGCCGGTCTCGACGCCGTTGATGACGAACTGCTGGATGCTCTTCGGCAAGCCGAGGGCCTGGAGCCGGGACGCGATGTCGGCGGACAGCCGGGCCGACACGAGCGCGCCGAGCACCGCAACGCCGGTAACCGC
>DATMMA010000038.1:0-2235 GCA_035570295.1 Streptosporangiaceae bacterium | reverse complement strand
GGGCGGCCGCCGAGGCGCTCGGCTACCGGCCAAACGCGAGCGCGCGGGTGCTGCGGACGGCCCGTTCAGAGTTCATCGGCCTGGTGGTGACCAACCTCGTCAACACGAGCTTCCACACGATCGCGGAAGTCGTCCAGCGGGAACTGGCCCGGCACGGCTACCAGCTCATGCTGACCGTGACGGCAGGGGATCCCGCGGCCGAGCGGGCGGCGCTGCGGACCCTGGCCGAGCACACCGCAGCCGGCGTGATCGTCGTCGGCTCCGACGGTGCGGCCAGCGAGGAGTTGCGGGCGCTGAGGATGCCAACGGTGCATCTCGCCCGCCGGCCGTCGCATCCGGCCGGGGACTGCGTGCTTGGCGACGACATCACCGGCGGCCGGCTGGCCGCTGAGTACTTGCTCGGGCTTGGGCACCGGCGTATCGCGATCATCGCGGGCCCCGCGTCCGTGCAGTCGGGGCGAGAGCGGATGGCCGGGTACTGGCTGGGTTTGCGAGCAGCCGGGATTGAGCCGGATGAGGCGCTGGCGATGGCGACCGTGCAGTCTCCGGATGCCGGGGCCGACGCCATCGCGGCGCTGATCGGGCTGCCCGCACGGCGGCGGCCCACGGCCCTGATCATCGCCAATCATGAGGCTGGCTGCGGCGCGCTCCCGGCGCTGCGGGAGCGGTCGGTCGCGGTGCCTGCGGAACTGTCGGTCGTCTGCTACGAGGATTCGCCGCTGGCCCGGTGGTGGCACCCGGCGGTGACGGTGATCGACAACAACGCACGCCAGATGGGCGAACTCGCCGCGCAACTCCTGCTGAAACGGCTCGCATCCGACGACAGGGCGGGCGGCGAGGAGTTCAGCGAGCTCCGGGTCGGCGCACGGCTGGTGGAGCGGGACTCCTGCCGGGCACTGCCCGCGGCAAGGCCGTTACTCGCCGTCGATGCCGATGGCAGCTAGCTCGTCGGTCAGGCCGAGCAGCTCCCAGCGCAGCAGAGCGATCGGCACGTTGCCGTTGACCCAGATCGCGTCGTGCAGCTCGCGCAGGTCAAGGCCGGCGCCGCGGACCCGTGCGGCGTCGGCGAGCAGCGCGATGAGCTGCGTCTTGCCGATCTGGTAAGTCAGTGCCTGGCCGGGGGTCTCGGCGAAGAACGCGGCTTCCTCGGCCGCGGTGGCCGTGTCCATGGGGACCCGGCCTGCCAGTTCGCGGGCAGCCGATTCAATGCTCAGCGCGCCGGTGGCCAGGCCCACGTCCACAGTCACGCGCAACGCGCGCAGCCGCATGAAGTTCACCACTGCGGCCGTGGTGTGCGGGGCGTCCTCCAGCAAGCCCGCGGCCAGCATCAGCTCCTCGTTGTAGAAAGCGATCCCTTCGTTGGCGCCGGAGTCGTAGTAGTGCCGGCGGACCGGGCGAGGGTTGCCCCAGGACAGGGCCAGCTGCTGGTAGTGGACCCCCTCGTGGATGATCCCGGCGCGCGGGTCGCGGGCGTTGGCGGCGTAGAAGTAGGGCAGGTGCGGGCCGGGCTCCGGCACATAGGCGACACCGTTGTCGGTGAGCCGGCCAGGACCGGTCAGCTCGTCGGCGACGCCGAGGAAGCGCAGCGGCTCCAGGTAGGCGGGCATCGGCAAGGCGAGGTAACGGCCGAGCCCCGAGGGCTGGCTGAGCAGTCCTTCGCGCTCGTAGAACTGGCGTACCTGGGCTTCGGCGGCGTCCTCGGCGCGGGCCTGGGCATCGGCGCTGGCCGCCAGCGGCGGCTGGGGAACGTTCCGGTTCCGGTTACGGTGCACGAGCTCGAGCCAGACCGCGCGGTCGTACTCGCGGCGGCCAGTCGCCTCGATCTCGGCGATGGACAGCGGGACGCAGGCCACCTCGCGCAGGAACCACTCGTACTTGTCTGGCCCGACGGGTTTCGCGGGCGGCAAGCCGGGTAGCGCCGCGGCCAGCTGCCGGGCATGGGAGGTGAGGGCCTCGGCCGCCTCCGCGGCGGCCGAGGCGAGGTCCGGGCGGGACTGCGGGTGCAAGGCAGCCAGCGCGTCCGCGCACGCCGCCAGGCGGCCGTCGATGCCGTCGAGTTCGGCCACCGCGAGCCCGGCGAACTCGCTGGCCGCGCCGGCCAGCGCGGCGGGGGCATGCGCCAGGGTGGCGGGGACTGCGCGCAGCAGCCGGATGACCTCCGTGATCCGGGCCTCGTCCACTCCAGGGCGCAGCAGGGCGTCGAAGACCGGGCCGAGCGTCTGGTCGGTCCAGTAC
>DATMMA010000037.1:0-5271 GCA_035570295.1 Streptosporangiaceae bacterium | reverse complement strand
CGTTTGCAGCGCCAGAACACCGCTGATATTTGATGCCCCGATCGATCCGTTACTGTCTTGCAGGACAAAGTTGCCGTTGAGCCGAGAGGCCTTGAGCGTACCTGCCGCGACTGCGACATTCGCGCTGGTGTCCTGTGGCACTGCCACGTCGAAGTCGACCCAGGTGGCCACCGGGAGGCCGCTCTCAACCGAGACGGTGACTGTAATCGCGTCGCCATGCTGCCGGTAGCTCGTATGAATGGCATCGGTCATGCCGCTTCGGTTCTCTTTAATGCTGACCTGGCCATCGCGCCCTGGACTCAGATGGACGCTCCCTGTCGAATGCACGAACCGCAGCGCCACCCGGTTGCCGACCTGAAAGACCGTCGTGCCCGGTGCCGGATGAGGCTGGAACGTGTGGGGCCTCATCACGATTATCAGCACGATGGCCACCAGCAAGGCACCGACAAGTATCAACCGCCGCGGACGCCGCCAGGCCGGCGGGATGCGAGCCTCCACCAGCGCGCGCAGGGAGCCTGACGAAACCTTCCCGTGGATTGTGACGATGGCGGCGGAGATGCGAGCGAAAATGCGACGCACTGCGGTCTTCGGGCCCACAGTCTGTCGCGCCTTATCGGTCCCGTCTCTGCGCGACTCGTCGGATCCTCCCTTCCCGGTGCTCATGTCGTCCTCCAGCGGCTCATGGTTTCAGTACGAGGCACGAAGGAACGCGATAGCGACTGCACCGTATTTGCTTCGGGTCGGCTGACTTCTCTAGTACGTATTCAGCCGATCTGCCTACCGGCGCAAGCCGTCCCACCGCGCGGGCTGCCGTTATCCGCAGGCATGCAGCCGCTGCCCTGCGGCTAAGGCGAAAGACGTTGGCCTCTTCGGTTGCCCCAGAGGGGCTACGAACCGGGAAACTGGCTTCACAGCAGCCAGGAGAAGTTACTCCACCTGTGGGGTGTTCCCGGCAATGGGCGACTCATTCATCTTGGCGAGGCAGTTTCTGCCGAAGCGCTGAGCAGCTCGCGGCGATTCCGGCGGTCATAGCCCGGTCCCGAGCCACAGGCAGAGGGCCGCGCCGATTTCGTCCAGCCGCGGCCGCGCCTGACCAGCCAGGTCGGCAAGCGTCCAGGACATCCTGATGATCCGGTCAGCGCCACGCGCACTGACCTGTCCGCGATCCATCGCTCGCTCGAGCGGCACCAGCGCGCCCGGCTCGGGACGGAAGCTGCGTCGCAACTCGCTGCCGGGAACCTGGGCGTTCAGCCGCCACCTGGTGCCCTGCAGCCGGTGAGCAGCCCGGAGCCGGGCCTGAAAAACCCGTGCGGCTACTGCAGCGCTGGGCTCGGCCAGCTGCCTGTCGCTAAGCAGCTCAGCCCGCCCGACTGGCAGCAGCTCCACCTTGACGTCTACTCGGTCCAGCAGCGGACCGGACAGCCTTGCCAGATACCGCCGCCGGACCAGAGGCGTGCACGTGCAGTTCGAGCCGCCAGCCGTAGTCCGGGCGCACGGACACGGATTAGCCGCCAGGACGAGGGTGAACCGGGCCGGGAACCGCGCGGTAAGCCCTGACCGGGCCACAACAACCTCACCCGATTCGAGCGGCTGCCGCAGCGCATCAAGTACATCCCTGTCGAACTCCGGTGCCTCATCCAGGAACAGGCAGCCGTGATGCGCGAGCGAAGCCGCACCGGGTCGGATCACACTACTGCCGCCGCCCACGATGGCCGCCTTAGTCGCGGTGTGATGCGGCGCGCAAAACGGCGGCTCAGTCACCAGTGGCCGGTCCGGCTTTAGCGCGCCAGCCACCGAGTGAATCGCGCTCACCTCCAGCGCTGCAGCCGGCTCCAGCGACGGCATGATCCCCGGCAGCCTCTCGGCCAGCATGGTCTTTCCTACCCCAGGCGGCCCCAGGAGCAGCATGTGATGGCCGCCAGCCGCGCAGATCTCAGCGGCTCGCCTCGCGACCGGCTGGCCGACCACGTCCGCCAGGTCGCCGGGCGAACTCGTGCTTGCCTCCTCCGGCGCCACCGCGGCCAGTCCGGCACCGGAGTCCACCACCCGCGCTCCCCAGCCTGGCGCGACCGGGCCCCCGGCGCGCAGCCAGCCGACCAGCCCGCTCAGCGTGGGCACGGCAACAACCCGCACCGCTGGCACCAAAGCTGCCTCCGCGGCGTTCTCCACCGGCACGACAACCCGCCCGAAGCCGGCACCCGCAGCGGCGGCGATGGACGGCAGCACCCCCGGCACGGCACGGATCCTGCCATCAAGACCAAGCTCGCCAAGGAAAACCGTGCCGGCGAGGCAGTCGTCCGGCAGCATTCCATCCGCCGACATGACCGCCACCGCGATCGCCACGTCGAAGCCACTCCCCCGCTTGGGCAAGCTGGCAGGCGACAGCCCGACAGTGATGCGGCGCATCGGCCAGTCGTGGCCGCTGTTAATAACGGCGGACCTGATCCGGTCCCGAGCCTCCCGCAGGGCGGTGTCGGGCAGGCCAATGAGCTGCAGGCCGACCAGGCCATTTTCGATGTCGGCCTCGATCTCGACTACATGGCCCTGCACGCCGGCCAGCGCGATCGAATGTGTCCGGGCGAGCGTCATCTGACACCACCTCCGGCCCCGACCCTGCCGGACGAGCACCCGGATGCGGCGGCCTGCGACGGTCGTTGTGGAAGGTCTGCGGGCCGCGTGCTGCGGCTGTGGAGGACGGAGCCGACAATGTCAGCGCCGACTGGTTCACTACGCGGCGCCCCGCGACCTGGGAACACGCCTTCCTCAGCCTGTACCGGGACATGCCGGGGTTACGGGATCACGACCAGCTCTTGCCGTACCGTCGGGCCGCCGTCATCAACCGAGCCCGGTCGGTGCTGCGGGCGCACCGGCGCGCTGCGCAGGCAGCCAAAATCAAGCTCGCAGCCTGGCAGGCCCGCGGCGGCCTTCGATAGCCTCCGAGCACAATAGGGCTGTAGCTATCAAGCTTGCGCTCAAGGACGGCCCAGGCCGCGAGGTGCATTCATGCTGGTCGTTCCCGGAGTCGCAACTGGGCGCAGCCCGCAAGGAGGTGGTCGGCATGCCCTTCCGGCTAGAGCTCCGGCTCACACCCGCCGATATCGGCCAGCGGGTCGTGATCCGCTGGCGCAGGCCCGCACCGGGTGACGGCGAGGCCGTCGCCGATGTGCTGGGCATCCTTGAGGAAGCCGACACTGGCTCTTTCGCAGTGCGCACCCGTGACGGGAAGTTGGTGGTTGTCCCGGCCAGCCTCGCCCTCGCCGGGAAGGTCGTGCCACCGCCGCCCGCCCGCGGCCGCAATGCCGGCCCAGCGGCTCGCTGAGGCTGGGCAGAGAGAGCCGGGACCGCCACCAACAACGCCAAGGCCGTTCCTCGACCAGTTGCGGGTGGCCAGCGTCGTCGCGCTCCGGTGGGACGCGAGCCGAGCGAACGCCGATCCGGCGACTGGATCTGCCGACGACTCACGCCTGCCGGCTAGCCCATCGGGTAGCGCCGCAGCCCGACCGCATAGTCACATCCGGCACCCAAGCCAACATATCCGGCCATGTTCCGGAGAAACTCGTCCGCGTCGAAGTCGCGCCCGAGCCCGTCGAGGTAAGCCCGGTGCTCTCGCAGAGACGCGATCCCGGCCTCGATGGAGTCGGTAACGTCGACGAAGTGGCTGGGCTCGGGCGTGCCGATGACATACGCGTCTTTGATTTGGGAGCGGGGTAGCGCCAACTCGCGGAATACCCATTCGTTGGCGGCGTCGCGGCAGGCATCGAGAACCGCCAGGCCGACCGCGCGGTGATCGGCGTGGTTGACAGGGCCGTCCTCGCCCCAGGTCAGGTCAAAACTCATCGTGATCACTAGCTCGGGCTGTAGCTGGCGGAAGGCCTTAGCCAGGTCGCGGCGCAGCGGCAGGCCATACTCGATCATGCCGTCCGGATGGTCGAGGAACAGCACATCCGAGACGCCCACGACAGCGGCGCTGCGCCGTTCTTCCTCCTCTCGCAGCGGACCGACTTCGGCGGGGTCCCGGCCAGCGATCCCGGCCTCGCCGCTGCTGACGATGACGTAGGAGACGCGCTTGCCCTGCTTGGTCCACCGCGCCACCGCCGCTGCGGCTCCGTATTCCAGGTCGTCAGGGTGCGCGACGACCGCGACGGCGCTTTCCCAATCTTCGGACATCCGTTGCATGCGATCCGCCTTCCCTGCGATCCGCTTCCCAGCGCTCACGGCGCGACATAGCGGCCACCGCGTGCCGTCATCGGTTCACGAGCCATTCAACCGTGTCCCTGTCGGCGACGTCACCCTGCGGCGACGACATCGCGGCGATCCGTCCGTGCCGGCGTAGCCGCTTCACATCTCGTCGTTGAGCGCAGAAGCCGGTGATCTGTAGTCAGCCGCATATCTGAGCGCTTCGACACCGAGACCCGTGTCCTAGGCGATAGGCGCAATCTCGTGAGGAGTCGGCGCTGCCCGACGGGAGGATCGCAGGTCGATAGTCAGGCCGTGTCAGGCGCCGCCTTTCGAAACTCGGGCCCGGAAGCGCTGAAGCTCGGCCCGGCCCAGCGTGCGGCAGGTGTCGCAGCCATGGGTCGGGTACACCACGACGCCGCCAGTGGTGTGCCCCACCAGGCCAAGCATGGGGAAGATGCCTGCCCACAGAGGCACCGGCTTGTTACTGACATCCACCACGATCGCGCCGACGTGGTCGGACTTGACGAATGCCTCGAACTCCGCGACGCGAGCCGGGGTGGCCTTCGTCCGGAGAACCGCTACCTGGTGAGGCAGGTCTGTGCGGTGGTTAATCCCCTCGTTGATGTACCCGCCGGAGATCCGCATGTAGAAGTGAGACTGAGCCTGCCAGAGCATGCCGGTGTTGCCGTCGTTGGACACGACCACGACGATCTCGCCGGGCGACAGCTGACGACGGTACTGCGCGGTGCTGATGAAGGTCGGCACCTCGCTATAGGTCTTGACCTTGATCGGGAAGGCGTCCAGCGCGATAAACACAATCACGAGCACGGCAAGCGGCCAGCGCGCCCACGGCACCCGCTTGGCCGGGCCGGCCAGCCACAGCGCGGTGGCCACGGCCAGGACCAGGAAGGCAAACACCATCAGCCGGAGCGGGAGGGCATTGCTCACCAGTGGCAGGTGGAACAGTACCGACCACGGCAGTGTCACAGCCGGGTGCCCCTCCCCGTAGAGGACGGGTCCGAGCGAGGCCACGATGACAATGACCAGCATGCAGGACAGGAACCGGACCAGTCTGCTCTGCCAGCGGGTGAC
>DATMMA010000036.1:0-3614 GCA_035570295.1 Streptosporangiaceae bacterium | reverse complement strand
CCTCTACCGCGCAAGAGTAGCGGACGCGGCATTTGTGATTGATCTGCGTGACGCGTCCGCTGACGCGGCGGCGAGGGCTGCCTCCCATGGTTTCCGCAAGTGAGCACGTTATTGGAGCGCGCTGCTTGTGCCGATTGGCGCCAGTCCATCGCCCCGGGCGGTTGACTGACGCCCACGGCACACCACGCCGAAGGCTGTTGAACCGATTCAACTCAATCCCGCGAAGACGCCCCCGGCCCAGCCCATCAGCATCGCAGTTGTTCGACACCACCTCCAGGTCCTCGGCTCCGGTCCCGGACAGCGCCCCGATCAGCACGCTGGGAATCCCGCACAAGCCGAACCCGCCCACCGCCAGCGACGCGCCGGACGGCACGTCGCCGACCGCCTCCGCCGCTGGCTACTAGCTTGTCCACCGCTGCTCCCTTCCGCCCGTCGTCTCCGGCGGCCCGGCCGCTGGCGTTATGTCGGCTAGATGACGCTTCGAGGCCGGTCAGCCGGGAGGCTGTCCTGCCCACGCTGAGCGGAGCACCTCATACAACGCGGCGTACTCAAGCGGGCGCGGGCTGGGCAGTTTCCGGGTCAGGGCAGCCCGCGTGATCGCCGGGATCTGGTCCTCGCGGATGCCGATGGACCGCAGCCCGGCTGGAGTCCCGACTGACTGTCCCAGCGACCAGATGCTCCCTGGCAAGTGGTCCTCATCTGCGTCCGTGGCCTGCGCCAGCCGCCGGGCCGCGGCGGGGACGGCAGGCTGCAGATAGCTGACTGCGTAGGGCAGCATGATCGCGTGGGTTTCGGCATGGGGGGTGTCGAACATGCCTCCGAGCACGTGGCAGAGGGCGTGGTGCAGGCTGGTTCCGACGGTGCCAAGGGCCATGCCGGCCAGGGAGGCCGCGATCAGAACGTGACCGCGTGCCGCCGGACCTTCGGTCGAGTACGCCGTCACCAGGTGCTGGTGAATGCGGCCAGCGCCATCGAGCGCGAGCGCGTCGGTGATGGGGTCGGCGTTGGCAGCCCACAATGCCTCGGCGCAGTGCGCAAGCGCGTTGAGCCCGCTCGGGCCGACGACGGCCGCCGGAAGTGTGATCAGCAACTGGGGATCGTAAACCACGATGCTCGGCAAGGCCCTCATATCGCGTGCCGTCTTTTTGTCGTTGTCGCTGGTAAGACCGTAGATCGGGGTCATCTCGCTGCCCGCGTACGTGGTGGGCACGACAGCCAGCGGGAGGCCGGTCGCGACCGCGATGGCCTTGCCGAGCCCCGTCGTAGAGCCGCCGCCGATGGCGACAAGCACATCTATGCCCGCCGCCGTCGCCGCGCTGGTGGCCCGTTGCGCCAGCTCAAGCGGAACGTGCTGCCTGACTTCGTCCCAGTGCAGTCGGACGCGCTCTCCCAGGACGTCGCTGCCGCGCTCTGCCAGCTGCGCGTCGTGACTGGCGACGATGAGCATCGCTCGCCGCAGATCGCGCTGGTCGAGCTCGCCAGCGAGAAGCCCTACCGCGCCGTCACCGAATATGATCCGGCCGGGCAGGCTGGTCCGCGCGAACGCAGCCGGCATCTGCACCGTGCCGGAACCGGCGATATCACTTGCCATGAGTCCTTCCTTGTCCGGTTTGCCGCGGTCCGGTTTGCCGCGCTCCGCTTGTCAGACGGCTCGCCGGCGTCCCGTGCTGAATCCGGCGGATGACGCTTGCCCGGGTGTGAGGATGAAGTCGTACTCCAGGTCCCAGTAGGGTGCGCTGCGGCCAGCAGCCGCGAGGGCTTGGCTGTCGTCGATGTGGTCGTAGTGGACGACCAGGGACGGCTTGACGCCGAAGACGGCGTCACTGCCAAGGTAGGGGTCGTCGTCCGTGTACAACTCGGTGACGACGCTCTGGTAGCCGTCCGCGGAGGCGATCACGTGGAAGTGCGCGGGGCGCATGTTGTGGCGGCCGGTGACGGCGAGCAGTTCCCCGACGGGG
The DNA here is from genome assembly GCA_035570295.1 of Streptosporangiaceae bacterium. Taxonomy (GTDB): domain Bacteria; phylum Actinomycetota; class Actinomycetes; order Streptosporangiales; family Streptosporangiaceae; genus JAJYUU01. Next base: position 1,656 of record DATMMA010000036.1, on the reverse strand, counting down.
CCGTCGTCCGGTATCGGGTAGCTGACCGGCTTGACGGTCCACAGGTCGTAGCTGCCGTCGGCGGCGGACCGGAACCTGCCGCGAAGGTTGTAGTCCGGCTGCGACGGATCAACGTTCTCGTACAGGCCGTGGCCGTTGGTGCCCCACACATCCAGTACCGCGCCGGTGACTGGCGTGCCGCTGGTGTCGAGGATGCGGCCGTGGATGCGGGCCGGCTCCCCGTCACCGGTGCCGCGCGATATGTTCGCCCCGTTGGGCTGCCAGGGCGCGCCCGCCCGGTAGAACGGCCCGAGGACACTGGTCTCCAGTGCCCCGTCGGCTACGCCGGCAGCTTCCGTGTCCACCACCATGGTCAGGCCGAGGACATCGGACAGCAGGATGTACTCATGCCGTGCCTCGTCGCTGATGTCGCCGCACCTGCGCAGGAAGTCGGCAGCGGCCAGCAGTTCCCCTGGCTGGAGCCGGACTTCCCGCGCGAGGTCGTGCGTGTGCCGGATCACGGCGGACAGGATCTCCCCGGCCCGGGTGCCGTTGGCACGGCTGATGGCCGCGAGCACCTCTGCCGTGATCTGCTCGCTCGACATGGCAACCGTTCCCGCGCCGGTCGCGCTGGCCGGTGCGGACGCGGCGCCGGACGTCGCGTCGCGCTCGGCTGCGAGGTCGCGGAGCACGCCGACGAGGACCTCCGGATCGGCTCGCCGCGTGTAGTCGGCGTCCACGAAGGCGTAGCGGACGACCCCGTCTGCGCCGATTACGTATGTCGCCGGCAACGGTACCTCCGCGGTGTCCATGCCGTTGTAGGCGGCGACATCGTTGCCGTTGCCAAGCTGATAGCGGACGACTTGCGGGTCAATCTGATGCGTCAGGCGGAATTGGCGCGCGACCTCGTTTCCCTTGTCGAACAACACCGGGAACGTCAGGGCGTCGCTCTGCACGGTCATCAGCGTGCGATCCGGCATTTCCGGGCTGATCGCGACCAGGCTGGCGCCCAGCGCCTCGATATCGGGCAGCCAGCGCTGCAGGGAACGCAGCTCAATGTTGCAATAGGGGCACCATCCGCCGCGATAGAAGGAGATGACCAGCGGCCCGCGTTCGAGCAGCAGGCCGGCGTCCGCCAGCCCGCCTTCGATCGATGGCAGCTGGAATCTCGGTATCGGCTCGCCTTCGCCCAGCGCTCGCTCGGCGGTCTGCGCGTTCGCGACGGCCGTGACCGCCGCGGCTCGTACCTTCCGCTCCTCCGGGCTGCGCTGGGCGTACGCCCGCTGCCGCCGCGCCTCAAGTTCGTCTTCCAGGCTCATCTGTCCTGTCACCTTTTCCTGTCGCGGTGCGCTAGCCCGGGCGGCGCATATCGGCTAGCACGGTGCCGCCCACGCTGACCTCGCTCGGGTTGACCTCCACGATCCACACCCTGAATGCGTCTTCCGGTGTGCCGGTGGCCGACGCCGCCGCGGCCGAGACCTGGGTCACCAGCGCCCGCTTAGTGGCGGCGTCGTGCCCTTCGGCGATAGTGATCTGTATGAATGGCATGGCAGCCGTGCCTTTCCGCGATTGGGGTCAGGTGACGGACTTGGTCAATCCGCCGTCGACCTCGATGACCTGCCCAGTGATATAGGACGAAAGATCGGACGCCAGGAAGACGGCCGCCTGCGCGATCTC
>DATMMA010000035.1:0-2270 GCA_035570295.1 Streptosporangiaceae bacterium | reverse complement strand
GGTATTAGTCCGCCTCCCCGGATTTGAGTGTGGGTCGCGTCCCGGCGCGGGTGCGGGCGGCAAGGTGGATCGTGGCTGGGTGCAGACTTTCGCACAAAGATCCGAAGGACAGGACCTCATGCGTGTCGAGGCGGTCGATGGCGTCCGGGTCGCCGCCAGGGCCGGCGCCGCGCGCGTCGAGGTGTGCGCCGGCCTGTCCGACGGCGGCCTCACCCCGAGCGCCGCGCTCAGCGAGGCCGCCGCCGAGCTGGCCGAGGTGCACGTCCTCGTGCTGCAGGAGCTGGCCAGGAATTGAGACGGTTCTGATATCCGACTGCACCATTAGAGAGGCTCGCGGGATGGTGTTGCCCGCCTGGGCGTGGATGAGTCCGACCTGCGGGAGACCTAACCCGTTGAGACACCCTTGCTGTGAGCGCGGCGTTCCGGGAGTAGGGCGCGTGCACCGCTCAGAGCCCGCCGGAAACCGCGATATCCCTGCCCGTGATATATGACGCCTCGGGCGAGATCAGCCGCGACACGGTCGCAGCGATCTCCTAGGGCTGGCCGATCCTGCCCAGCGGACTCTGCTGTACGGTGAAGTCCCGAACTTCCGGAGTCGAAGCCGACATTGCCGACTCGATGGCCCCAGGCGAGACGCTGTTGGACCGGATGCCCTCGGACGCGACCTCAATGGACAGGCCGCGCGTGAACGTTACGAGCGCGCCCTTGGGGAAAATCGGCGATACGCTCGGGACGACGGCGGGATTCTCGCCCATCTCATCTACCGGCTGGCCGGATGGCACGAAGAAGCCCCGTGGCGGGGCCACCACATCCGCGGGCGTGTCGGCATGCGCCACCATCCGCTGCCAGAACTGCTCAACGCCTTCACCCACAGCGGCCTGATCATCGAGCATGTGGCCGAGCCAGGCCACAGGCCCGTCCCGGTTAGCCTCGCTGTCCGCGCACGGAAGCCTGCGGTCGTGCGAGTTACCTGACACCAGTAGCACGGCGGCGGCTGCGTCACGCTTGCGGAGCTGCGAGCGCGCCCGGCTGGCTGTCTGGCTCCGGGCTCCGCGGCCGGGATCGGTATCTGGTGAAGGCAGGCAGTGCGATACCGATCACGACGGCCCCGGCGATTGTCGCTAGGCCCCCGCTCAGCGCACTGATCGCCGGGGAGGTCAGCGATCCGAGCGCGCCCGCTTCGAGGTTGCCAATCTGACCGCCTCCCGCCCCCACGACGTAATCGGCAGCCGTGACCCGGCCGCGTAGCTCGTCAGGTGTCGACTGCTGCACGATCGTGCCCCTGAACACCACCGTGAACGTGTCGGCGGCGCCAGCGACGGCGAGCAGGCCGAGCGTCAGCCAAAGGGTGGGCGCGACAGCGAAGCCGGCGAATGCGGCACCCCACACGCTGACAGCGCATAGCATCGCCCAGCCTTGCCGGGTTATGTGGCCGACGGGCCCCGACAGCATCGCGCTGATCAGCCCGCCGACGCCGATAGCGGTCATGAACAGCCCTAGCGTCCTCGGGTTACCGCCGAATCGCTCGGCGTTGATGGCCGGGAATAGCGCGACGGGCAGGCCGAATATGGTCGCGTTGAGATCGGCAAGGAAGGCTCCGGCCAGCAGCGGGCTGCGCCGGATAAATCTGACGCCCTCGGCGACTGCCCGCAGGCCCGGCCTGCTGACGCTGCCGGAGGAGAGCTGGGCGGGCAGCCCGGCCACCCCGTACAGCGAGCCGGCGAAGCTAGCAGCATCGATGAGATAACAGGCCCGCAGGCCCAGATGCGGAGTGGCCGTGATGAGGCCGGCCAGTGCCGGGCCGACAGTCAACATGACCTGGAAGCTGATCCGGTTGAGCGCCAGGCCGGCTGCCAGCTGGTCGGCGGGCAGCAGGTTCGGGATGAACGTGCTTCGCGCCGGGGTGCCGACGGCTCCGATGGCAGATGCGACGGCGACCAGCGCGTACAGCGGCCAGACCTGGCGCGGATCGGCGAAGGCCTGTGCCGCCAGCGCGGCCGACACGGCGGCGGCGCAGATTGTGGTGGCCATGACTAGCTTGCGGCGGTCGAGCGTATCTGCCACCGCTCCGCCGAACAGCCCGATCGCGAGGAGCGGAACAACCTGAGCGATGCCGACGGCGCCGACTGCGAGCGGCGACCTTGTGACGTCCCAGACCTGCAGCGGGACCGCGAAAGTGGTCAGCGCGCCGCCGACGTTCGAGAGCATCGTCCCGGCCCACAACCGCCGGAACGGCGGGCATTCACGTAGCGGCGTGACGTCGGCAAGCA